>NZ_JBITRU010000030.1:0-46494 GCF_044540255.1 Streptomyces sp. NPDC086080 | reverse complement strand
CCGCGAAGGAAGCACCCGTACTCCTGAAGGTCCACAACCTCGAACGGAACCCACTCTCGCCCTGCCCCAGGTCATAGAGCACACCGATGTCGGCCTTGCCGTCACCGTCGAAGTCACCCGAAACCACCTTGCTACGGTCCCAGGCCCAACTGGTGGTACCGCTGTCCCACACCACGCGTGGCGAGCGGTATGAGGTGCCGTCGCTGTCGAAGACCCACAGGCTGCTCCGGGAGCGGCCCTGCGCGTCCTTGCCGTAGTCGTAGAAGGCCGCCAGATCGGAGTCGCCGTCGCCGTCGAAGTCTCCGGCCACCGCGTGGGCCTGCTGAGGCAACGAGCGAACCCGCTGGATCCAGGGGTTCAGGTCATCGACGCGGGTCCCTACGGCCCCTGTCCGCTCCTCCGTCTCGTCGACGCCCCAGCACCCGCCCTGCCAGGACCTGCTGCTGACCGCGACAAGTTCGGCCGTGCCGGCACGGTCGGCGATCAGCGGGCCGCCGGTGTCGCCCGGGCAGACGGCTTCGCCGTTCTGACCTGTGACGGCGAGGCTTCCGCTGTCGACGGCATCGACGGTGAAGTCTCCGGCGTGCTGCCCGATAGGGGCCCACTCCGTTTTCGTCCGGCCGAACCCCACGGCCTGGAGCGTCTCGCCGACACCGGGCGGCGTCGTGGAGAGGGCCACCGGAGTGACTCCGGTGACCGGCTGGTCAAGACGCGCCATGACCAGATCGCGCCCCTGGTAGGGAACGAGCTCGACGACCTCGCGTACAGGGGCGTCCGTGGCGGTGAGGTCGGAGTGGCCGATCGTCGCGGTGGTCTTCCGCTCCGGCTTGCCCGCGGGCACGGTGAGGTCGGCCGACGGGTTCTCGGCGAAGCAACTGGCCGCGGTGAGCAACCATTCACTGTCGACCAGGACGCCGGAGCAGCCGCGGTCGTGGTCGCCGATGACGAGCTTCGCGGTATAGGCATGGGTGGTGTCGGCGACCGGGGAGCCGGTGACGGCATCGGCAGGGCCGGCAGTCAGGGCGGCCCCCGTGATCAGGGAGACCGCCAGCGCGCGGAGGCGCAGGGGTTTGGTGTGTCTCATGCAGTCAATTTCCTCAATGGCAGACCCAGCAGGGTCGGTAGGTCAGGCACCACTCCGGTGCTCCGGTCTCGGTGAGTTCACGGGAGAGCTCATCCCGTCCGCAGCACGGCCGGGCATGGCGCGGGAAAACGGCGGTTACCGGGCGCCCCTGTCACTGGCCGGGTCACCGGGCGGCGTAGCCGAAGCGGACGCCGTCGGCCGGAAGACCGCCCTGGCCGGGCTTGTAGGTGGTGGTCGGAGCGATCGTGCCGTTGGTCGCGTTGGACATCGGCAGGGCGTGCAGCGCGCCGTTGCCCGGCCCGTACGGCATGCCGACGTACAGGTGGGTGCCGGTGAAGTGGAGGCTGGAGCCGAGGCGCTGGTTGGCACCGGGCGTGCCGGGGACACCGTCGCCGTCGCCGGTCTCGATCCAGCGCTCGTTCGCGCCGGGCGCGCCGACCAGGGCGAAGGTGAGGATCGCGCCGGCCTTGGCGGTGGTGCCGATGGCCTCGTCGGGGACGCCCACGGCCATCTTCAGGGTGGCCGCGGTGCCGACCGCGCGGGGCGCGGTGTTGACGGTGGTGAGCGCCGCGCCGAAGCGGTCACCGGCTTCGGAGGTGCCGCTGACGTCGTCGGTGCTGGTGCCGGGGTAGTAGCTGTTGATCTGGGTGTAGGTGCCCGCGGCGGTGATGCGGAAGGCGTAGGCCGAACCGGTGTCGGTCTTGTTGGCGCCGTCGATGGTCAGGTCCTCGCCCGGTGCGCCGACGGTGAGGATGGACTCGGTGGCGGTCGCGGCGCCGGAGGGGCGGTACGCGACCAGGGACAGGGCGTCGGCGAACCGGTCGCCGGGTTCGGCGCCGCCGGAGACGGTGTCGAGGTCCTGGTCGAGGCCGAACAGCGGGGTGGGCCGGTTCTCGGAGTTCAGCCGGTGGGAGAAGACGGCCAGGTTGCCCGCGCCGGCATCGGCGCCGATGGCCTCGTCGGGGGCGCCGACGGCGATGTGGTTGGCGTCGGCCGCGACGGTGGTGCCGAAGCGGTCACCGGCTTCCACGGCGCCCGGTACGTCGAGCCGGTCCTGGTGGACCGAGACGTTGGTGGTGCCGTGCAGATAGAACGCCTGGCCCGCTTCGGCGACGCTGCCGAGGGACTCGCCCGGAGCACCGGCGACCACGAAGGGCTTGCCCTCGGCGGTGGTGCCGGCGGCCACCGCGTGGCCGAAGCGGTCACCGGCCTCGGAGGCGGAGGCGCCCAGCGTGCCGTTGCCGGCGCCCTGCTCGTAGTGGGTGGCCTTGACCGCGCCGGTGCCCAGGCCGCCGGCTCCGCCGTGCAGGATGTCGAGCATGCCGGCGTCGGTGGCCCCGCCCAGGTTCTCGCCGGGGGTGCCGACGACCAGGTCGGTGCAGCCGTCCTCGTCGTAGTCGACGGTGGCGAGGGCCTCGCCGAAGTTGTCGTTGGGCTCGGAGCCGCCGGGCACCCAGTCGAGGTCCTGGGTGATCTCGGCGGTGCCCTTGCCGCCGCCGTACACGACGCGCACCAGGCCGGCGCCGGCGTCGCCGCCGACGGCCGCCTCGGGGTCGGAGATCGCGATGTCCTCGACGCCGTCGCAGTTGAAGTCGGTGACGCGGACCGCGCCGACCTTGGAGTTCACCCAGGCGGCCAGGTCGTCGACGCGGGCGATCACACCGCCGGTGTCGGTCTGGTCGTCGTCGGTGCCGAAGCAGCCGCCCTGGTACGACCGGCTGGCGAGCGCGACCAGTTGGTGCGTGCCGCCGGTGGTGCGGACCATGGGGCCGCCGGTGTCGCCCATGCACGCGGCGACGCCGTCGGTGCCGGTGACCTCGGCGGTGGTGCCGTCGGCCGAGGCCACCGAGAACGTGCCGGTGTGCAGGTCGAGCGGCGCCCACTCGGTGTCCGTGCGGCCGTACCCGGCGAGCTTCAGCTCCTCGCCGGCGGCCGGCGCGGACGCGGCCAGGGCGATGGGGGCGACATTCGTCACCGGGCGGTTCAGCCGGGCCAGGACCACGTCGCGGTCGGTCCGGGGCACCAGCTCCACCACCTCGCGGACCGCGCCGCCGGTGCCGGTGAGGTCCGGGCGGCCGATGGTCGCGGTGGTCTTGGCGGCCGGCTTGCCGGGGGCCACCGCGAGACTCTGCGCCGGGTCGTCGGCGAAGCAACTGGCCGCGGTGAGCAGCCACTCGGTGTCGACCAGGACACCCGAGCAGCCGCGGTCGTGATCACCGATGATCAGTTGTGCGGTGTAGGCGTGGGTGGTGTCACCGGCAGGGGAGGCGGGTCCGGTCACGGCGACCGCGGGCGTCGCCGAAAGCGCGAGTGGCCCGGCCGTCAGGGCCGCACCGAGCACGGTGAGGCGACGGCGTCTGGTGGAGTACATATCGGTCATGTCCTCTGTTCCTGCTGGGTAACGGCTACTTGGCGGAACGGATCTCGACGAGCAGGTGCTCGCGGCCCTGTTCGTCCGCGCTCTCACCGACGGCGGTCCAGGTGTTCTCGTCCAGGTCGTAGGACTTCTCCTCGGTGCCCACCGTCATGTCGACCTGGGTGTCGTAGTCGTTGCCCTTCATGGAGTAGACCGCGGGGATCTCCAGGCTCAGCCAGCCGGAGTTCCCCACGACCTTGAAGCACACCTTGCCGGAGTGCCGCCGTGCCAGGACCTCGATGTAGCCCGTGCCACCGGCGCAGTCCACCAGGGTGATGTGCCCGTCACCGCGTTTGAGCACGATGTTCTGCTCGGCCAGGATCCGGTCCGCGTCGGGGTAGTTGAAGTCCTCCACCGCATAGCCGGGAGTGCCGTCGGCGACGGTCGACGTGGCGCGGTCGTGGGAGGGCGTGGCCCCCGTGGGCGCACCCGACAGCACCGCCCAGGCAAGGGCGCCGGCCACCGTCGCGGTGGCGAGGGTACGCACGAGGAATTTACTTATCTGCTTGCTTCCCGTGGTTCCAGTAGGTCTGGTAGGGGCCTTCATCGCGCTCCAAGTGTCGTCCGTTCCACCTTTCGGATGGAACGATCCATAACGGCGTGGACGGCGTTCCGATGGCACGTCAGGACAGAAAGGACACACTTCGACGAAATCACTCGACAAAAGGCCTTCAATTCCCCGTGACGCACAAAGGAACGACGGCTTGTGCCTGCTTCACAAGCCGCTCGCCCTTCCATGCAATCCGCCCCTCCATCACCTGTCCACACCTCCAACTACCCGAAAATGGACGGAACTTCAGCTACGCATGTGACTTACGCCACCCACTGGAAGGGTTGTGGCGCCTCCAGTGGAGAAATCGTGAAGATCTTCTGACGCTATTTCACCGATAGCTGAAGCCCTCGCTCCCACGAGTCCGTGCTCCATGAACGGAATCCCGGACACCGGCTTCTGCGGCCGACCGAGAAGGGCCTTTCCGTGCGCCCACTCGCCTTGCTGCTGCTCAATAGTCAATTGACGGACCGTGAGAAATGTGAATGGCTAGGGAGCCGTGTCATAACCGATTCCCGTCAAGTGCCGTTCGGCACTTACCTGGAGGACGACGCCCCCATGGAGACAGTGTTCTGGAGCCGGCGACGCCTGCTCGGCACCCTCGCCGCCGTAACGGCCGTCGCGGCCACCCCCGGCGTGCTGGCCCCGGTGGCCCGCGCCACGACAGCGTCGACGACGGACGGGCCTCCCACACCGTTCGCGCTGCCGGACACCGAACGCGCGAAGGTGGTCAAGGCGTGGCTGACGGGCGGCAAGGCGACCAAGGCCGCCGCAGCGGACGCGCTGTACGGCACGGACGCGGACATACAGGCGTTCCTCACCACGACGCTCCCCAAGGTGACGGCCGAGGACAACCGCGTCGCGGTCGCCTCGTACCTGCCCAGATCCGGCGTCGGGCTGCGGCGTGAGGCGTCCGCGGCGCTGGACGGCGGGGATGCGGCGGTGACCGCCTTCCTCGACGGCGGTTTCAAGTCAGCCCTGTTGGACGACCTGCAGGTCGCCACGTCCACGGTCTCGGCCACCGGCGGAAAGGGGGTCAGACGTGCGGCGTCCGAGGCCCTGGACGCCGGCACCGAGCAGGCCCTCGTGGACTTCTTGTCCGAGGGCCGGTTCACCGCCCGCGAGGAGGACATGCGGGTGGAGACCGCCACCATGCTGATGTCCGGCGGCCCGGAGGTGCAGAAGTATGCCGACCGGGCGCTCAGCGGCACCCGGCAGGACGTCGAGTGGTTCCTGGACACGGGGCAGCACATCGCGCGCGCCCGCGACCAGGAGGCCGCCACCATCGAGGAACTGGTCACCGTCGTCGAGCGCGAGGGCAAGCGTGCCCAGGCCGAGACCGACCTCGCCGTCGAGGCCTCCGAACGGGCCAAGACCGCCGCCGAGAAGGCGAAGGCGGCCGCTGAGAAGGCCGCGGCGGAGGCCGAGGCCGCCAAGGACGACGTGGCGAAGTCCGGTGCGGCGGCCCGCAAGGCCGCGAGCGCCGCCAAGGGAGCGGCGAAGGCCGCCCGCAACGCCATCAGCGCCTCCCACGCCGCCGTGTCCGCCTCGCGCCGCGCCTCGTTCGCGGCGACCGCCGCCGCACAGGCCGCCGCCACGGCGGGCCGCGCCGCCTCACGCGCCTACAACGCGGCGATCGCCGCCTCCAAGGACGCCTCCCAGGCCAATGCGGCCAAGAACGCCGCCGTCGCGGCGCGCAACGGCGCCGCGCGTGCCCGTACGGCCGCCAAGGCCGCCGACTACGCGGCCACCGCGGCCTCCCAGGCAGCCGGTGCCGGTTCGGCCGCCGCGTCCGCGGCCCGCAACGCTGCCGCCGCCGCCAACGCCTCGGCGCAGGCCGCCTCCGCGGCGGGCATCGCCCAGTCCGAGGCCGCGGAGGCCAAGCGTCAGGCCGCCATCGCCAACAGCGCCGCCAACCGGGCCACCAACGCCGCATCCACCGCCCAGACGCTGGCCAACCAGGCCGCGACGGCCGCACGTTCCGCACGCGACGCGGCCAACTCCGCGGCGGCACACGCCGACAAGGCCGCCGACGCCGCCGAGGAAGCGGTCAAGTACGCCGGTCAGGCCATCGACTACGCCAACAAGTCCACGGCACACGCGGCCGAGGCGATCAAGGCGGCCGACACCGCGACCAAGGCCGTCGAGGACGCCCAGGCGGTGGAACAAGCGGCCCGGGACGCCGAGGTGTCGCGCCTGGAGGAGGAGAAGCTGGACGGCCTGGCGGAGGCCAGACTGCTCGCCCAGCAGGAAACGGAGGAGCGGACCTCGCTGGCCAACCTGCGCACGCAGGAGCAGCAGACCGCACAGGCCCTCAAGGACCAGATCGCGGACGCCGAGCGGGCGCTGGCCGACGGTGACCTGGCGCTGGCCGCCACGCTGGGCCGCAGGGCGGCCATGGGGCTGGCGGCTGTCAGGGGCGCCTGGACACGCGAGGCCGCCCAGTTCGCCCTGTCCGGTACGGACGCGGACGTGCATGCCTGGATCGACGCCGACCGGGCCCTCGCCGAGGACCAGGACGACCGGGAGACGGCCCTGCACATCGCGGAGGTGGGCTCCGCCAACGTCGGAAACGCCGCCCACGCGGCGCTGACGAGCGAGACCGTCGGCGCCGTGAAGGCCTTCCTGACCGACGGCGTGATCGATGCCGTGGCCGAGGACCACCGCGTCAGCATCGCCTCCCTCCTCTCCACCAACCCCGGGCAGGCCGTCGTGGCCGCCGCCAACGCCGCGCTCGACGCCAACACACCGGAGGCACTGCAGGCCTTCTTCGACCACATCCACGCCGAGGCGGTCCGGGACGACGACGGCGTCGCCACCTCGGCGCTGCTCAACTCCGGGGGCATCTACACCAAGGCGTACGCGGAGGTCGCCCTGGAGGGCCCGACGTGGATGCGCCGGAACTTCATCTCCCGTGTGCAGTACCAGGCGGCCCGGCTCGACCACGACTCGGCCGCGCACATCGCCGCGATCCGCGGTGCGATCGCCGCGGCCGCGAAGATCGCGTACAAGGCGCAGGAGGACGCCCAGCTCGCGTCAAAGGCGGCCGCCGAGGCACGCAACGCGGCGGACAAGGCAAAGGAGTGGGCGGACGCGGCGATCGCCTCGGCGGAACAGGCCGACATCTACGCCGCGCAGGCCAGGCAGAACGCCGACGACGCGGACAAGTCCGCCCAGGCCGCCCAGGCGTCCGCGGACAAGGCGAAGGCCGCGGCGGCGACGGCCCGCAAGGCGGGACGCGCGGCCAACTACTCGGCGAACCGGGCCATCGACTCGGCCCGCAGCGCCGCCCGCTCCTCCTACAGCGCCCAGGTTGCGGCCAACAGCGCGCGCCAGTCCGCGATCGCCGCCGGCCAGGACGCCCAGGCGGCGGCCGCGGCGGCCACCGACGCCCGACGCATCGCCACACAGAAGCGCCAGGCGGAGGCGGCGGCAGCGGCACGCAAGGCCGCCGAAGAGGCACAGCGAGCCAAGGAGGAGGGACGGAACCCGGCCGACAGCCAGACCCACGACAAGACCAACACGGGTGGCAGCGAGGGCGACAAGGACGAGTGGTGGAACGACGCCCAGTTCTACGCCGACGCGTTCAACTGGATCAGCATCACCTCCGGGTTCCTCGCCGCCGGCGCCGCTTTCATCGCGCCGTGGACCGGCCCGTTCGCGCCCTTCGTCGCCGGCGCCGCGGGAGTGCTCGGCTGGGTGTCCCTCGGTTCGGCGGCGCTCAGCACGCTGTTCACGGGCATCGAGCACGGCTTCGGCAGCGCCGAGTTCGCGGGCTCCCTCGTGGGAACCAGCCTGGGTCTGCTCACCTTCGGCCAGTCCAAGTGGATCGGGGCCACGCTGGAAGGCGTGGTGTCACCCGTCGCCAAACGGGTCACGCAGCTCGGCAGCGACATCATCTCGCCCATCACCGGTACGCTGTCATCCCTTTTCGGGTGATCACAGATGACCGCCGACCGCTGATCCGACCGGCACGGCGGACCGGACCGACAACGTCCGTTCCGCTGTCCCGGGCAGAAGGGCGCCCCGCATGCTCACCTCCGTACCCGTCGGGTGGCTGTGGCTGCTGGCCGCGGCTTCCACCGCTCTGTCCAGCTGCCTCCTGGGCAGCTGGATTCCCTTCCGGAAGTTCCGTATCGCCTACCCGGTGACCATGGTCACCGGCGGCGCGATTCTGGTGGTCGTCTGCCGTGTGAAGGGCTTCGGCCTGGCCGAGGCACTCGTCATGTACTCGTGTGCCCACATCGGTCTGACGCTCGGTCTGCTCCCCCAGCGGGCGCTGTTCCGGGACGTGCTCGAGCGGTGGCGCAGGGGTGAGCCCACGCACCATCTCAAGGTCCCGCGCCGGCACCAGTTCTTTCTCGCCTTCTGCGTCGTCGGCGTGAGCTTCGCCGGCTTCGCACTGACCCGCTGAACGAGGGGGCGCCCGGTGATGACACCGGGCGCCCCCTCGTTCGTACGGCCGCCTACTCCCCGAGCAGCGCCCGCACCCGCTCCTGGCCCACCGCCAGCAGCAGCGTGGGCAGCCGCGGGCCGGTGTCCCGGCCCACCAGCAGGTGGTAGAGCAGCGCGAAGAAGGACCGCTGGGCGGTCTTGATCTCCGGCGGCAGCTCCTTCGGTCCTGCGTCTGCGG
The DNA here is from genome assembly GCF_044540255.1 of Streptomyces sp. NPDC086080. Lineage (NCBI taxonomy): Bacteria > Bacillati > Actinomycetota > Actinomycetes > Kitasatosporales > Streptomycetaceae > Streptomyces > Streptomyces sp. NPDC086080. Next base: position 37,811 of record NZ_JBITRU010000030.1, on the reverse strand, counting down.
GGAAGCCCGCCTGGACCTTCGGCACTCCGTAGACGAGGTGGGTGAGGCCGTCCAGCGACCAGTTGGCGGCGAGCCCGTCGAGCAGCAGCCGCAGCGACCGCTGCCCCTGGTCGTCGAGGGACTTCAGCAGTTCGGCGTCGGGCTCCGCGCGGACGATGGTGCGCTGGTCTGCCGGGACGTGCGTGTTGATCCACGCCTCGGCCTTGTCGTAGCGCGGCCGGGCCTCGTCCAGGGAGCCCAGCGGGTCGGACGGGTCCAGTTCGCTGAGGATCCGCAGCGCCTGGTCCTCGTGACCGGCGGTGATGTCGGCCACCGAGGCGAGCGTGCGGTACGGCAGCGGCCTGGACGTCGTCGGCAGCTCACCGCTCGCGGTGCGCACCGCGCGGGAGTGCGCGGCGACATCGGCGGGCAGGGCGCTGCCGTCGGCGACCTTGGCGTCGAGGCGGTCCCACTCGTCGTAGAGGCGCTGGATCTCCTGGTCGAAGGCGATCTTGAAGGACTGGTTGGGCCGGCGGCGGGCGTACAGCCAGCGCAGCAGCTGCGGCTCCATGATCTTCAGCGCGTCGCCCGGGGTCGGCACCCCGCCCTTCGACGAGGACATCTTCGCCATGCCGCTGATGCCGACGAACGCGTACATCGGCCCGATCGGCTGCTTGCCGCCGAAGATCCCGACGATCTGCCCGCCGACCTGGAACGACGAGCCGGGGGACGAGTGGTCGACACCGCTGGGCTCGAAGATCACGCCCTCGTACGCCCACCGCATGGGCCAGTCGACCTTCCAGACCAGCTTGCCGCGGTTGAACTCGTTCAGCCGGACGGTCTCGGAGAAGCCGCACGCCGTACAGGCGTAGGTCAGCTCGGTGGAGCCGTCGTCGTAGGAGGCGACGGTGGTGAGGTCCTTCTCGCAGTTGCCGCAGTACGGCTTGTACGGGAAGTACCCGGCCGAACCGGAGCTGCCGTCGTCCTCGGCGGCGGCGCCGGAGCCCTCGGCGGCCTCCAGCTCGGCCTCGTCGACCGGCTTCTGCTGCTGCTGCTTCGCCGGGGCCTTCTTGGTGCGGTACTGGTCGAGGATCGCGTCGATGTCCCCGCGGTGCTTCATGGCGTGCAGGATCTGCTCGCGGTAGACACCGGAGGTGTACTGCTCCGTCTGGCTGATCCCGTCGAACTCCACGCCCAGCTCGGCCAGCGAGGCGACCATCGCGGCCTTGAAGTGCTCGGCCCAGTTCGGGTGCGGCGAGCCCTTGGGAGCGGGGACGGAGGTCAGCGGCTTGCCGATGTGCTCGGACCACGACTCGTCGACACCGGGCACGCCGGCCGGGACCTTGCGGTACCGGTCGTAGTCGTCCCAGGAGATCAGGTGCCGGACCCGGTGGCCGCGGCGGCGGATCTCGTCGGCGACGAGGTGCGGGGTCATGACCTCGCGGAGGTTGCCGAGGTGGATCGGGCCGGAGGGGGACAGTCCGGACGCGACGACAACGGGTTTGCCCGGGGCCCGACGCTCCGATTCCTCGATGACGTCATCCGCGAAACGGGAGACCCAGTCGGTGGTCTCGGTGCTCTGAGCCACGGTCGGCACGTCCTTCTTTCTGCTGGGGCAGCCGGTACGGTCGCACGGCTGACCGTTCCATTCTCCCAGCACGGCCCGCATCCGCGAAAACCGCTTTTCACCGCGTGGGATACTCGGGTTCTGCGGCAGTACGCAGAGCGGTACGCCGCAGTCCACAGCAGTCCACAGCAGTCCACGAAACCCGAGAGAACGGCAGCCACTCCATGGCCTCGGTCACGTCCCTCACCGACTCCGTCCAGCAGCAGCTCGCGTCCGCCCTCACGGCCACCCGGCCGGAGGCCGCCGGCGTCGACCCGCTGCTGCGACGCAGCGACCGGGCGGACTTCCAGGCCAATGGCATCCTCGCGCTGGCCAAGAGGACGAAGGCGAACCCGCGGGAGCTGGCGGCCGAGGTCGTCGGGCGGATCACCACCGGTGAGCTGATCAAGGAGGTCGAGGTCTCGGGCCCCGGCTTCCTCAACATCACGATCACGGACGCGGCGATCACCGGGAACCTCGCCGCGCGGTACGCGGACGACACGGCCCGCCTCGGTGTGCCCATGACCACTACGCCCGGCACCACGGTGATCGACTACGCCCAGCCGAACGTGGCGAAGGAGATGCACGTCGGCCACCTGCGGTCCGCGGTGATCGGCGACTCCGTGGTCCAACTGCTGGAGTTCACCGGGGAGAACGTGGTGCGGCGGCACCACATCGGCGACTGGGGCACCCAGTTCGGCATGCTCATCCAGTACCTGGACGAGCACCCGCACGAGCTGGACCACAAGGCCGACGAGGATCTCCAGGCGTCCGGCGAGGAGGCAATGTCCAACCTCGACCGCCTCTACAAGACCGCGCGCAAGCTGTTCGACTCCGACGAGGAGTTCAAGACGCGTGCCCGGCGCCGGGTGGTCGACCTCCAGGCGGGGGACCCGGCGACGCTGGCCATCTGGCAGAAGTTCGTCGACGAGTCGAAGATCTACTTCTTCTCCGTCTTCGACAAGCTCGACATGGAGATCCGGGACCCCGACATCGTCGGCGAGTCGGGGTACAACGACATGCTCGCGGAGACCTGCCGCCTGCTGGAGGAGTCGGGCGTCGCGGTCCGCTCCGAGGGCGCGCTGTGCGTGTTCTTCGAGGACATCAAGGGCCCGGACGGCAACCAGGTCCCGCTGATCGTGCAGAAGTCCGACGGCGGCTACGGCTACGCGGCCACCGACCTCTCCGCGATCCGCGACCGCGTCTTCCACCTCAAGGCGAACACGCTCCTGTACGTGGTGGACGCCCGGCAGGCGCTCCACTTCAAGATGGTCTTCGAGACCGCGCGCCGGGCCGGCTGGCTGAACGAGGACGTGCGGGCACTCCAGCTGGCGTTCGGCACGGTCCTCGGCAAGGACGGCAAGCCGTTCAAGACCCGTGAGGGCGAGACGGTCCGGCTGGTGGACCTCCTCGACGAGGCGATCGACCGCGCGTCCGCCGTCGTACGGGAGAAGGCGCAGGACCTCTCCGAGGAGGAGATCACCGAGCGGGGCACCCAGGTGGGCATCGGCGCGGTGAAGTACGCGGACCTGTCCACGTCGGCGAGCCGGGACTACAAGTTCGACCTCGACCAGATGGTCTCGCTGAACGGCGACACGTCCGTCTACCTCCAGTACGCGTACGCCCGTATCCGCTCGATCCTGCGCAAGGCCCCCGAGGGCGTACGCCCCACCCCGCACCCGGAGCTGGAACTGGCCCCGGCGGAGCGGGCGCTGGGCCTGCACCTGGACGCGTTCGCGGAGACGGTGGCGGACGCGGCCCACGAGTACGCCCCGCACAAGCTGGCGGCGTACCTGTACCAGCTGGCGTCCCACTTCACGTCCTTCTACGACAAGTGCCCGGTGCTGAAGGCGGATTCGATGGAGCGGGTCGCCAACCGCCTGTTCCTCTGCGACATCACGGCCGCGACCCTGCACCGGGGCATGGCCCTGCTGGGCATCCGGACGCCCGAGCGCCTCTGACCCTCTTCGCCAGGCACGGCGTGGGGGCCCGCCCCCCCCCCCCGGGGGGGGGGGCGGCCCCCCCCCCCCGGGGGGGGGGGGGGGGCCCCCACGCCGCTTTTCGTGGAGCGGTCGGCCGGTCAGAAACCGAGGTCGTTGGCCCAGGCCTTGAACCCGGACTTGGTCCCCGAGCCGGCAATGCCGTCGATCGCGCCGCTGTAGTTGCCGGTGGCCTTCAGCAGGCGCTGCAACGCCTTGATCGTGTTGGGGCCGGGATCTCCGTCGATCGGGCCCGGGTATCCCCAGTACTCGGCCAGGCAGCGCTGGAACGCCCTCCAGCTGTTGGGGCCCAGGTAGCCGTCGATCGAGTCGTTGTAGTTCCAGTACGCCGCCAGCCAGCGCTGGACCTTCCGGGCCTCCGTACGGGTCAGCCCGAAGTTCTCGTACGCCGCCACGGCGGTCTCGGCGCTCACCGCCTGCTCCGGGGCCGACGCGGGAGCCGCCGCGGCGGTCCCCGCGGTCGCCAGGCCGCCGGCGGCGATACCGACGGCGGTGGTGACACCGACGAAGGCCTTCGTGAGTGCTCGCATACTGTTCCCCTCCGTTGAAGTGCGATGGGCGGGGCCGACCGCACCGGCCGACCCCGCGAACGAGACTGCGGGACGGGCACCACGCCCGGCCAGAGTTGACCCAGAAGTGGCGTCCCCCCGGGACGTCCCGCCCCCTGACCTGCTGGGACGCGGCCCGCCGTGTCGGTTCGGCGGGACGGTGTCGGTTCGGGCGGGGCGGTCACGGCACGCGGTGGCCGGTTGTGCCCCTCGGCCGGAACCGGCGTCCCGTGGCCGGCGTGATGGCTGATGCACAATGAGGCCGGGACACGGGGCCCGGGACGGACCATGCCGAACGCGAGTGGGGGGAACATGTCGCGTTGGAAAGAGCTGCCCGCCGAACTGCATCCACAGGTACGCCAGTTGATCGTGCGCCTGCGCACACTGAAGGACCGCGACGAGTTGACCACGCGTCAGTTGGCGGCGAAGACCGGCTACAGCACGAGGTCGTGGGATCGCTATCTGAGCGGCCGGGCGCTGCCGCCCCGGGAGGCCGTCGAGGCGGCGGCCCGCCTCGGCGGTGATGATCCGGCCGGACTGCTGGTGCTGCACGAGATGGCCGCCGAACGGTGGGCGGAGGGACGCGGGCCCGCCACGGCCGGCCCCGCACCGGGCGCGGTGCCGTCACCGGCACGCGAGCCCGTGCCGCAACCGACGTACGGGCGTCCCCTGCGCATCGCGATCACGGCGGGAACGGTGGCCCTGGTGCTGTCCGTCTCCGCGACGCTCCTGCTGGCCGTGGAGCTGGCCGAGGCCCGCACCACCGCCGAAGGAGCCCGCGCCCGTACGGTCGCGGCGGCACGGGCCACCGCCACGACCGACCCGGCGGCCGTGCTGCCGGCCCTCTACACCTGCCGGCCCGTACGGGCCGGCGGCCGCTGGTACGCGGGCCACAGCCGCACCCGGGACGCCGTCGTGGCGTACGGCCGGATGGGGCCGGAGGTGATCGAGGCGCAGTGCCTGCTGCGCCGGGTGGGCATCTCGCCAGGGGACGTCGACGGGATCTTCGGCCCGCTGACCCGGAACGCGGTCAAACGCCTCCAGATCCGGGACGGGCTGGTCGCGGACGGTGTCATCGGCCCGCGTACCTGGGCGGCCTTACGAGGGGCGGCGCCGGAATGACCGCGGCACACACACGGCTGACCGCGGCGCTGCGGGAGCTGCGGAGCCGTACGGGTCTGAGTCTGGCGGCGCTGGCGGAACGCACGCCGTACAGCAAGTCCTCCTGGGAGCGCTACCTCAACGGCAAGGCCATGCCCCCGCGGCAGGCGGTCCGGGGTCTGTGCCGCGTCGCCGGTGAGCCGAAGGGACGGCTGCTGGCGCTGTGGGAACTCGCCGAGTCCGAGTGGAGCGGACGGGCGGCGGGCCTCGGTCCCGCCCCGGTGCCCCGCCCCGACCCGGACTCGGCACCTGTCCCCGCCACCGGGTTCCCGCCCGTCTCCTTCCACGCCGGGCCGCTGCCGAAGCTGCCGGAGCAACCACGGCGGAGTCTCCCGGCCGGACGGTCACGCGGCCGCTGGGGCCGGCTGCTGGTGGTGCTGGCCTCGGTGTACACCGTGATCGCCGGTGGTGCGGCGCTGACGCTCATGCTGCTGCCGCACCGGACGCCCGGACCGCACGAACCCTTGTCGTCGGCCTCCTCGTACGTACTCACCCCGCGCTGCCACGGGGTCACCTGCGAGGGCCGGGACCCGATACGGATGGTCTGCGGCATCGCTCCCGACAATCTCGCCTCGTACCGCACGGCCACCGGCGCCCAGGTGGAGCTGCGCTACAACGAGAGGTGCGGCGCCGGCTGGGCACGGATGTGGGGGACACGGATCGGCGACCGGGTGGACGTCACGGCCGGCGGCCCGACCCACGAGGTGCGCACCAGGGACACGGTCGACGCGGAGACCCACGTCTACACCGCGATGACCGCGGTCTGCCCCGGCAGCACCCTCCGGGCCTGTTTCCGGCCCGCGGCGGCCGACGGCGAGCGGGAGTGCTTCGAGGCCGGTGCCGGCGCGGCCGGGACGAGCCGGCCGCCCCGTGGACCTTGATGTCGGCGTCCGGCCGTCGTCGATGTCCGCGGAGCGGACCCGCTCGATGAGACCGAGGCCCTCCAGGCAAAAGGCCTCCGGTTGAACGGGCACGGGGGCCGCGTGGTCGGCGGCGCCACCGGTGGTCGGGCACCACGCCCGGCTCGACGATGTCCACCGCCGGCGCAGCCCGGCGGGACCTGGGCCGAGCGCGTCGCCGGACAGGGGCGTCTCCCTGTGCGTGGGCGCGGTCGACCGGTGTTCAGCAACCTGACGTCCGACCGGAGTTGATGTGGCCGGTGCGCTCGGCGGCTATTCGGACTGCGTCGTCCCCTCCGGCACCCATTCCTCGCCGCCCAGCGGGAACTCGTACGCCGGGCGCCCGTTGTTGCCGCTGGTGCGGAAGGGCCTGCCCTTGTCGTCCACGGTGAGCGTGCCGCTGCGGGAGCCGCTGGACCACTTCAGCTCCAGGTACCAGCTCACGTCGTACGCGGAGGCGTCGGCGTTGATGTAGTAGACCTCGGGATCGGACTCGCTCACCGAGAACGGGAAGTCGCGCTGCCCGGCCTCCGGGGTCACCATCGGGCGCGCCGCGTCGAGCGCGACCGAGAAGGTACGCGTGGGCACGTTGCCGCCGCAGCCCACGCCCGGGTGGCCCATCGCGAAGTCGTTCCAGGCGAGCGGCGACCGCTTGCCCGCCACCCGCACGGAGAGCTCTTCCAGGACCACTGTCTCGTCACCGGTCCCCTGCACGGTGAGCCGCAGCTGCTGCTCGCCCGACGAGACCGCCCCGAACGAACTGACCCACGCGGTCGCGTCCGGCTGCGCGGGCGGCGGTTTCACCGCGCTCGCCGGCCTGTTGACCAGATAGCGCTGCGAGCAAGGACTCTCCCACTCGTACGGGTCGGTGTGCACCGTGAGCGGCACACCGCCGTCCTCGGACGAGGCCTCGTCGGCGGCCGGCCCGGCGGCGGGCGGGCTGCTCGCGTCCTTGCCCTTCGCGCCGGGGGAAGCGGACACGGACGCGGAAACGGAGGCGGAGGGCGAGGAGGTGGCGGAGCGCGACGGCGAGGACGTGACCTCCGCGCCGTCGACGTCCGCGGCCCCGGTCGGCCCCTTGTGGCCGCCGTCGCCCGTCCCGGTCCCGCCGCCCGGCAGGCCCACGGCGAGCGTGACACCGATCAGCACGGCGGCCACGGCGGTCCCGGCCAGGACGGCGGTACGGGTGCGGCGCCCGGGCCGGGGGGCGGGGTGGGGTTCGCCGGAGCTCGCCCCCTCCGGGCCCTCGATGTCCGCGACCAGGTCCTCCGCGCCGGGTTCCGTGTCCTTCTCCGACACTCCCGTCACCGGGGTTGCCGTCACCGGCGGTTCGGGCGCCGACGTCTGCGCCACCGCCGGTTCTGGCGCCGCGATCCCCGGCTTGCGTCCCCGCACCGCGTCCGCCAGCACCCACCGCCGGTGCAGCTCGACCAGTTCCTCCGGGCGCGCCTTGCACAGCCGCGCCAGCCGTTCCACCGGCGCGTAGTCCGTCGGCACCGCGTCCCCGTTGCAGTACCGGTGCAGCGTCGACGTACTCATGTGGAGCCGCTTGGCCAGGACTCCGTAGCTCAGCCCCGACCGGTCCTTCAACTCCCGCAGGAACACGGCGAACTCCGCCGCGGGCATGCCGTCCGACACCGATTCCTCCATCCCCCGCATTCCATTCCACCGTTCCAGGGAACAGCCGTCTTCCCAGGTCACAGCGGTAGGAGCGTTCCAGCGTCCCGAATCCCGCGCCGGATGTGGCGGCCGGGACGGATCACTCCGCAGGCTCTGGTCATCCAAGCACGCCGCCCGCCTCAACCGGTCGGGCGGCCACGCCGAACTCGCCCTGATGACAAGGAACAAGACATGCGCGCTTCCCGCATCCGCCTCCTCGCCGCCGCCGGTGCCACCCTCGCCACGCTCGCCCTGACCGCCTGCGAGGACGGCACGGGTACGCAGGACGAGGGCGCGTCCCAGCCGACCTCGACGGCACCCGTCGGCGGGTCCAAGGAGTCGCCCTCGACTCCGCCCTCTGACGCGTCGGCGGACGGCACCGCCACGAACGACCCCGCACAGGCCGGTGGGGACACGAGCGGCGGCCAGGGCTCCGCCAAGGACACCGACAAGGACACCGACCGGGCGAAGGACTCCGGTTCAAACGACGGCTCGCAGGACCGCGTCGCCTGCAACGGCTCCAACACCGCCGTCACCGCCCAGCCGGTCCCCCGCCCCGTCAACCACATGCTGATCACGGTCGAGAACAAGGGATCGAAGCTCTGCGACCTCACCTACTACCCGGTGCTGCGCTTCGACGAGATGCAGTGGGCCCCGCAGCCGTTCGAGGACTCGAAGCCGCAGGCCGTCGTGAGCCTCGCGCCGGGCGAGACGGCGTACGCGGGTGTCCTCCTGTCGGCCACCGACGGCAGCGGCGACGGCGGCACCACCGGTCACCGGCTCACCGTCGGCTTCCAGGGCACCACCCCGAACAGCAGCGGTGGCCCGTCCGCGATCCCGCCCCTGCCGGCCAAGGGCGTGTACTACGACAGCAGCCTGACGGTGACCTACTGGCAGGGCTCGATGGACGACGCGCTCACCTACTGAACGGCGCTCAGCTTCTGGGCCGCTTCGGTGGCCCAGTAGGTGAGGATGTTGCGCGCGCCGGCCCGCTTGATGCCGGTGAGCGTCTCGAGGATCGCCCGGTCGCGATCGATCCAGCCCTTCTCGGCGGCGGCCTCGATCATCGAGTACTCACCGGAGATCTGGTACGCCGCCACCGGCACGTCCACCGAGTCGGCGACCCGCGCGAGGATGTCCAGATAGGGTCCCGCCGGCTTCACCATGACCATGTCGGCACCCTCCTCCAGGTCGAGCGCCAGCTCGCGCATCGACTCACGGACGTTCGCCGGGTCCTGCTGGTACGTCTTGCGGTCACCCTGGAGCGAGGAGGCCACGGCCTCGCGGAACGGCCCGTAGAAGGCGGAGGCGTACTTGGCGGTGTAGGCGAGGATGGCGACATCCTCCCGGCCGATCTGGTCGAGGGCGTCGCGGATGACGCCGATCTGCCCGTCCATCATCCCGCTGGGCCCGACCACGTGCGCGCCCGCGTCGGCCTGGACCTGCGCCATCTCGGCGTACCGTTCGAGCGTGGCGTCGTTGTCGACACGCCCCTGCTCGTCGAGGACCCCGCAGTGCCCGTGGTCGGTGGTCTCGTCGAGACACAGGTCGGACATGACGAGCAGATCGTCCCCGACCTCGGCCCGCACATCGCGCAGCGCCACCTGGAGGATCCCGTCCGGGTCGGTCCCCGGCGTCCCGAGGGCGTCCTTCTTCGCCTCCTCCGGCACCCCGAACAGCATGATCCCGGAGACCCCGGCCGCCACCGCCTCGGCGGCGGCCTTCTTCAGGCTGTCCCGCGTGTGCTGCACGACCCCGGGCATGGCCGCGATCGGCACCGGCTCGCCCGCGCCCTCGCGCACGAACGCCGGGAGGATGAAGTCGGCGGGGTGCAGCCGCGTCTCGGCGACCATGCGCCGCATGGCGGGGGTGGTACGCAGACGCCGGGGCCGCGCACCCGGGAAGGATCCGTACGTCGTCATACCGCCTACGCTACGCCCGCCCCGCCCCTGCCTTTACCGCGAGGCCGTGAAGTGCGGGTCCCGGCGTGGCTGCGAGTGGGATCTGATCTGGGAGAACGCCGGACGCGACAGGTGGAGCCCCGATCGCCCCGGGGCATCTGGGCGCGTTGACGCAGCGCGGCCGGCTGCTGTGCGTAGCCGGGGGCCGGGAGGCGGCGACCAGTCCGTTCCGCGGCCGCGTACTCACCGACCGCCCACTTCCTCGGCGCTCAGGCCGCCACACTCACGCCCGAGCCGAACGGCGGTTACCCGGATCCGGCATCGTCGCAGCGCACTCCTCCACTCGCGGCAAGGCCAACCGCTCCGTTCTCGCGAGCGGGCGGATCAGCGGTGCGGGGTCGCGCCCCGCAGGACCGCCCGGCAGGCGGCCGGGTAGGCCGGGCGGTCCGTGGCATGCCGCGCCGCGCCATGGATCACGGCGCCGGGCGCAGCACCCATCCCGTGCTGCGGTCGAGACCGAACAGACCGTCGGCGTAGGGATGCAGGCCGGCGTCCGGACCGGGTGACTCCTCGATGTGCAGCCGGTGGGGAACGGGAGACCGCCACAGCAGGCGCCCCTCGGCGGTGAGGTCGTACGCGTACAGCGTCGCCTGTTCCCCGTCCGGTGTCCACGGCAGGACATAGGCGACAGTGTCGGCGAGGACGGCCTGCGCGTGTGCCGCCGTGATGGGGATGCGCAGCGGTGCGTCGGCGAGTTCGGGTGTGTCGCCGGCGACCACGAGAGCGGGGGCGGACCGGTCGCCTTCGTCGATGACGGCCGCCATGGTGCCGTCGCCGGTGCGGATCAGGTGCTGGAGCTTCTGGCGTGCTCCGTCGGCGGCGGCCGGGACCGGCTGGAGCCGCTCGATCCCGTCCCGGGCGGTGAACGCCAGTCCCCCGCGGTAGTGGATGAGCATACGGTCGTCTCCCAGGTGGTGGACCGACTGCACCTGGCCCGGCAGGGCCTCCCCCCAGAGCCGTGTGCCGGTGGCGGTGTCCAGCACGGTCACGGCGTGGTCCGCGGGTGCCTGGACGACGACCCGGTCCCCGGCCACGAAGACCGGGGCGGACACGGCCTTCCGGGGATCTCCCAGGCGGGTGCCGGTGTCCGTGCGCCAGACTTCCCGGCCGCTGCCCGCCTCGTGGGCGAAGACGTCCGAGCCCAGCCGCCCGTAGACGCGGGCGCCGCCCTGCGCGTAGTCGGTGCTGCGGAAGCGTGCCACCCGTTCCCCGGTGGTCGTGGAATAGATCTCGACATGGCGGTCCGCCACGGTCGACGAGCCGCTGATACGCGGCTTCTTCCTGGTGCGCGTGGCGACCAGCACGCTTCCGTCCGCCGACAGTTCGACGCGCTCGTCGGAGTCGTAGGGACGCCACGTGCAGCTCAGGAGCTGCTGTCCCGCACCGGACAGCAGTCGGAACTCCGAGCGCGCCTCGTCGTGCAGGTGGTGGGCCGCCACGATCAGCGGCCCGTCGCCGCCCGCGGGTGCGGTGAGGGTGACGAGCCCCGAACGGGGACGGAACGCCTCCCCGAGCGGCGTCCGCCACCGCCGTATGACGCCGTCGCCCTCCAGTCGGCCGGCCAGGACATCTCCTTCGGGGTCCACCCGGTACACGGTGGGGGCCCCGCCGTCAGCGGCGGCGAGTACGAGGGAGGGCCCGCCCGGCAGCTCCGTGACGGACCGCGGCCGCGCCCGCAGTCCGGGTGCCGCCTGCGCGGGACGGCCGGCCTGGCCGGTCACGCCCACCGCTGCGGTGCCGCTGCAGCTCAGCGTGGCCGCGGCCGGCTTCTGTGTCGTGCAGCCGGACAGAGTGACCACAAGACCGGCGGCCGACGCCGTCACCGTCCGCCACAGATGGCCTTTACGCGCCCGCGCCCGCGCCCTCATGAAACCCCTTTTCATCGAACTCGTTCTCCGTATCCGGACCGCCCCCACCATGACCGTCGGCCCTGGCAGCACGCTGGAAACAGGTTCCTGCCGGATCCCAGGCGATTCCAAGTCGCCCAGGGCACGGTCCGGGACGACAGCGGTGCGTTGACGCGCGGATCCGCCGGCCTGATCGCGTGCAGAGGTGAGGTTTCCTGCCCACGGGCCGCTGTCGGTTCGAACGATCCGACGGGCGGTGAACCGCCGTTCTTCCAGGGGGAGCTTCACGCGCGTACTGCGCGTTCGCGTCGTTACCCCGGCCGTACTGGGCCTTGTCTACCGACGCGCAGTCGGTCCGGCCGGGCCCTGAGCCTCCTCGAAGCCGGAGGGGGCACCGCCGGCGTGGGTCTGCGTCATCGACGCGGGCACGTCCTCCGGCTTCTCCCCCACCGAATCGTCACCGCCCACCCTGCACGCCGTCGCGCACAGGACCAAGAGCAGGAGTGCGGCTGTGTGAACGACCCGCCGGGCCATGACGTTCTCCTCAAGTCTTCTCATGGCACGGGTCACTTCACGCGCACGATCCGCAGCCGCGCCGGCGCGGAGTCGGCGGCGCGCAGCGTGATGTCGAACAGGTAGCCAGGTCCGTCGGGACGGAGCGTGACCCTGCCCCGGGGCGCCAGCCTGTGGTCGGCCCCCTGCTTCCGGACTCCCGGGCGCGGCCCGCTGATGACGCTCACGAAGGCGTCGGAGCGTCCGCAGTTGAGCACGGTCACCGCGGTGGTGCGGACACACCGTTCCCCGTCGACGCACAGCTGCCGCAGGTCACCGAACCCCGCGGTGCCGCAGGACAGTTCCATGCCCGGCTCCAGCTCGGAGCGGCACTCCCGGCCGACGGCCACCCGGTCCACCGCACCGTCGCCGGCCGGCGACTCACGGGCCCCGCCGTCCACCCCCAGGGCGAGGAGCAGCAGCACCACACCGGCGCCGACACCGACCGGCACGCTCATACGGACCGACCCGGGTGGCCGGTCGCCGGAAGAACCCGACACGTCACTTCCCCGCCGCCAGGATGTCCCGCACGATGGGCCCCGCGGCGTCCCCGCCGTGTCCACCGGCCTCCACGGTGGCCGCCGCGGCGGTGCCGTCACGGAAACCGGTGAACCAGCTGTCCGACAGCTCCGCCCCGTCCACCTCCGCCGACCCCGTCTTGGCCCCGACGTCGCCCGACAGCCCGCGCATCGCCTCGGCCGCCGTGCCCTCCGCCGCGGTGCGCCGCATCAGGGCGCGCAACTGCTCGGTGACCCCGTCCGGAAGGGACCGGGGCGCCTTGGCGATGTCCCGGCCGTCCAGCTCCGGTGACACGAGGATCGGCTGACGGAACGCTCCGGTGGAGGCCGTGGCCGCGACCGACGCCATGTTCAGCGCGTTCACCTGCACCTTGCCCTGCCCGATCATCGAGGCGGCCAGTTCCGGCCCCTGCGCCCCGGGGACGTTCCCGTCGAACGTGGCCACCCCGCTGCGCCACTCCAGCCCGAGCCCGAACACGTCCTTCGCCACCGTGGCGAGACCGTCGGCACCCAGACGCTCCGCGAAGCTCACGAACGTGGTGTTGCAGGAGCGGATGAAGGCGTCGGAGAAGGTACCGCCCTCGATCTCGAACTTGTCGAGGTTCTGGAAGGTGGCCCCCTGGTAGCTCTCGGTGCTGGGACACGGAGCCGGCCGTGAGGCGTCGACCAGGCCCTTCTCCAGCAGGGCCGCCGCGGTGACGATCTTCATCGTCGACCCCGGAGCGCGGTTGCCGAGGAAGGCGGCGTTGAATCCGTCCTCGCGGTTGTTCGCGACGGCGAGGATGTCACCGCTGTCGGGCTCGATCGCCACGGCGGACGACTCCGGGTACTTCTTCACGGCCCGCTCGGCGGCACGCTGCGTCTTCGCCGACAGCGTGGTGCGCAGCTCGGCCTTCTTCCCCTCCGACACGACATGGAGCGGCGTGCCGGACGCGCCCTTCCGCTCGGTGATCCGCACCTCGACGCCGGGCTCGCCGCCCAGGCCGCTGCCGTACCGCTCCGCCAGCGCCGGAAGCACCGCCGCCAGGGACGGGAACTCCTCGACGGTCAGCTCCGCACCGTCCCGGTCGGTGGCCTCGATGGACAGCGTGTCGTTCTCCACCAGGGCCAGCCTGCCGCCGCCGGCCAGGCCGGGATGCAGGACGGCGGACGACCAGTCGACCCGGGGATCCCCCGACTCCTCGTCCCGTACGACCTTCAGCGAGGAGCCGTACGTCCAGTCGGAGCCGGCCCCGCCCTCCGCGAACCGGACGGTGACGGAGAACGCCACCTCGTCCGCCTTCCCCGGCCGGGCGTCCAGGGACACGTCCCGCCCCATCTCCTGCCGGAACCGGGTCAGCGCGTCGAAGGCGGCCGGCTCGTCGGTGGTGAGATCCGCGGCATCACTCACCTCACCCTTCGCCCAGGCGTCCAGAAAGTCCCCCGACACCGACCGGACCTCGTCCTCCGACAGGGGGCCCGTCTTCCTGAGGAGCCCGGCCGCCTCCACCGTCGCGTAACCGCCGACGCCGAGCAGCACGACCACCCCTGCCGCTATTCCGGCCTTCGCTCGCCTGTTCACCCTGACCCGACCTCCAAGCCCACCCACGCGCTCCGTTCCCTTCCGCCACGCACTCAGGTGCGCCCGTCCCCACAACGGCACGCCGGGGGGTTCGGTTCAGTACGCCCGGACGTCGTCACCCGGTCCGGGGAACCGGCCGGGGTGGGGCGGAACGCGTAGCACCCACCCCGGCCGGGACGGGTGCGTCAGAAGCCGGACTTCCACTTCTGGTATCCGCCGCCGTTGCAGGTGAACGGGTAGACCGACCCGGCGGTGTCGCTGTCAAGGCACGTGTTCCAGGCGAAGCTCTTGAGCGACACCTTGTCCCAGCCGGATCCGACACCCAGCCAGAGCTGCAGTTGGTAACCCCACTCGTTGTAGCTGGAGCAGGGGGCGGTGCCGAGGGCGGAGTCGACCTGGACCAGGCACCGTCCGGTCGCCTTGTTCTTGATCTGCACGACGTCGTAGTCGCGGTGATCCACCAAGACCAGGCTCCAGGTCTGGTAGCCGTTGCCCGACTGACAGGGCAGCGTGTAGACGGAACCGCTGCTGTCGCTGTCCAGGCAGCGCCCGGTCGCCCAGTTGCGCAGGAGATCCGTCTTGATGGTCGAGTCGGCCGATGCGGTACCGGTGTGGAGGAGGGAGAACCCCAGGGCCAGGAACAGGGCGGCCGCCCCCGTCCGCCACCGGTGTGCGTCCCGGCTCGAGGTGTCTGACCGCTCCGTCATGCATGCCTTGTCTGCTCCGAGCACATCGAACATGTCGGTTTCCTTCGCTTTTGGTGGCGACCTGCACGCAGGTCGTCAGTGGTGGTGGTGGGCGGGCCGGTCATGACGGCACAGCTCGTCCGGGCCCGTTCCGGGCCCCGAGGTCATACGCATGATCACGATGCGGTCAGGCATCGCCCGGCCCCGACGGCGAGCTGCCACGCTGGGCGGATGGCTGTGCCAAGGCCTCCTCGACAGCGCCCCGTTGAGCCCCAGCGCACGCCGGTCGTCATCGTTCATGCCTCTCAGTGCCCTCGGCGCGCCGAACGTTACGGACGAAGCTGAATGCACGCGGGCGTGACCGAGAAGTGCCACCCCGAAGCGCCTCATACCGGGCGGGACGTCCCGGAAACCGGTGCTCAACGGGCGCCGTCTCGAGGGCGGTCGCGGCGAACGGAACGCCTGGCTGTCTCGGTGACCGGCCACCGCCGTCACGCGCTGCGGTGCGGCGCTAGGCTGACGCTCCCCCGTGCACGGCCGGTGAGGAGGGATCAATGGCGGGCGCACCCCAACTGCCCCCCGACGACGTCCTGGTGGAGCGACTGCGGGACGGCGACGACGAGACGTTCGCGCTGGTACTGGACGCCTGGTCGGGCGGCATGCTCCGACTGGCCAGATCGTTCGTGTCGACCAGGGAATCCGCCGAGGAGAGCGTGCAGGACACGTGGCTGGCGGTCATCAAAGGCATCGGTGGCTTCGAAGGCCGCTCGTCGCTGAAGACCTGGGTCTACCGGATCCTGGTCAACACGGCCAAGGCACGGGGGGCGAGGGAGAGCCGGACCGTCCCCTTCGCCAGCCTGCTGCCGGAGGAGGAGGGGCCGACGGTGGACCCCGCGCGGTTCCGCGGCCCCGGCGAGCCCTACGCCGGGCACTGGGCCATCGGACAGGAGCCGCGCCCCTGGCACCTTCCCGAGGGTCACGTCCTGCGCGACGAGGTGCGCGGAGTGCTCACGGAGGCGATCGACCAGCTTCCGCCCCGCCTGCGTACCGTGGTCACCCTGCGCGATGTCGCGGGCTACGGGTCGCAGGAGGTGTGTGCTCTGCTGGAGATCACACCCGGGAACCAGCGGATCCTGCTGCACCGGGCCCGAGCCGCGTTACGCGGTAAGTTGGAGAAGTATCTGTCCGGTGCCCACGAGGCCGCGGGAGGGAGGGGAGAGGCATGAACTGCGACGAATTCGTGGAGCTGGTCACGGACTTCCTCGAAGGTGCCCTGCCCGAAGAGGACGAACGGCGCTTCATCGACCACCTGGCCGAGTGCGCCAAGTGCGAGACATACCTCGAACAGATGCGTCAGACGATCGCCGCGACGGGCGAGCTGACCCCGCAGAACATCTCACTCGACGCCCGGCAGCAGCTGCTCACCGCTTTCCGCAACTGGCAGCGGCAGTGAACCGCCGCTGACGGGCTGTTCACTGCCGCCTTGTGTGTCGGCCCCCGGTCCCGTACCGGTACAGCCTGTCCGGCAGCCATGAGCGTCAGGCCGCCCCGTTCAGTTCGGCGGCCCCGAAGGAGACGCTGAAGCGTTCGCACCAGATCGTGACGGTGGAGAACTTCCGCAGGTCGGTGCCGGCCGGGACCGGATAGTTCTGGTTGCCCTCGTTGCCCTTCAGCCGGCCGAGGTCGAGGTGTTCGCCGTCGTCGAGGTTGCCACCGCCGTCTCGGTGGACGGGCTGGTCGCTCAGCCAGACCCGCAGGGCCGGCCCGTCGGCGGTGCGCAGGTCCGTCAGGCACAGCACCGTCTTCCCACCGACGACGCGGTAGATCTCCACCGACCCCTCGGTTGTGTGCGCATGCGAGACGAACGTTCCGGTCACCGGGCCTGAACCAGTGGCGTCCTGCTGGGCGACGGCCGCGGGCGGCGCCTCCTCTACCACCCGCTCCGTGGTGAACAGCCGCCACGGCTGGAAGAGATAGAGCCCGACGGCCGTGACGGCCAGAACCACGGCGGCGGTGAGCAGGAGGAAGGGACGCTTGCTGCGGCGCATGAGGGGTCTCCCTTTCTGTCGTGAGTGCGTACCGGCCCGGCGGCCCGACGTGAGGACCACACGGCACTCAGAGAGGGAAAGGGCGGCGAGCGTTACAGGCACCACCGGCGAAACGGATTCTCTGAACGGGGTTGTAACGTTCGGCGGCCCAGCGGCACTGAGGGGGCAAGAGCCAGCCGATCGCGAGAGGCAAGAAATGACCGTCGAAACAGCTCCCACCTGCGCTTACCCGGACTGCACCCAGCCGGCCGAACCCCCCACCCCGGGCGCGCAGCAGCACGCACCCCGCTTCTGCGCCCACCCGGACCACCACGCGCTCGGCGCGTTCCGCAAGTTCCGCGCCAGGCGGCAGCAGCGCAAGGAGGACAAGCGCGCGGCGACCGAGGCAAGGAAGGAAGCGAAGGCAGGCCGGACCGCGACCGCCCGGCCCACGTCGCCCACCGAAACCACGCTCGACGAGCCGGCATCCGCGCCCGTCACCGCAGTGGCCGAACAGACACCGATGGAGGCCGGCATCCGCGACCTGGCGGCGGCCATGATGGCTGCACCCGCAACCGACGGTGACCGTGCCACCCAGTCACGCGACGACCTCGTCACCCTCATCAAGCAGCTCGCCACCGATCTCCCCGCCTATCTGGAGGAGTTGGCCATCATCACCGACTCCGCGGCAGCCGAGTCCCGGATCGAGACCGTCACCCGTGCCGCCGCCCAGCGCATCCTGGCAGCCGAGGAGCGCGCCGCGCTCGCCGAGGAGGCGGCGGACATGGCGGTCAGCGCACTGGACAGCGCGGGGGAGAAGTTCGCGCAGGAGACGGCCACGATCCGGGAGGAGACCGCCCGCCAGGTGGCGGACGCCGAGTTCGTCAGGGCCGAACTGGAGCGTTACCGCGAGCGGGTCGCCATGCTCGAAGTCCGGCTGGACGCGGTCCGCGACGAGACCGACGAACTGCGCCGAGCAAGGACCCTCCAGGCCCCAACGACATCGTGATCGTCGACTACGGCCCGCCCCCGCCGTCACGGGGCGCAGGCCGCGGCCCCTCCCCTCAGCGGGTGAACGACACATGCGTACCCCCGTGCGAGTACCCGTGCGCCTCCAACTCCCGCAGGGCGAGGACGATCCGGTCCCGCCCTGCGGGGAGGCGCTCGGCGCAGCCCCGTCGGCCGACCCACCGGAGCCCGCCCTGCCCGGCCTCGGCGCACCGGCGTGCGTGCCGGGCGCGGCACGGATGTCACCGCGCATGCCTCCGTCTGTAACAGGCGTGTCCGGGCGTGCCGTCGAGCGAAACGGCGAGCGGGCGGAACAGCTCTTGTGGGGTGCGACGGCCGCACTGACGGACCGTCACACACACTCCCACGGACACCGAGGAAGACACCATGCGCGTCACCAAGCTCACCATCGCCGCCCTGGCCGTCGTCGCGGGCCTCTCGCTCACCGCCTGCGAGAACGGCGCCGACATCGCCGCGGACCCCAAGCCGGCCACCTCGGCCCCCACCACGAACGGCGACGCGGGCCAGGAACAGGGTCAGGAGCAGGGGCAGGGCCAGGAGGGCGGCACGGTCGCCGGAACCGGGAACAACGAGGACGGCAAGACCGACAAGTGCCGCACCGACGAACTGGACGTCACGGCGACGAACGCCACCATCGACGGCGACACCGACGGCACCGTCGCGGTGACGTTCACCAACGGCGGCGGCCGGGACTGCGCGATCTCGGGCTACGCGGGCGTCGACCTGAAGACCAGCGCGGGCTCGCTCTCCGCCGAGCGCACCGGCGAGGCGGCCCCCTCGGTCGTCCTGAAGGACGGCGAGAAGGTGTCCTTCGCCGTCGTCCACCCGGTCAACGACTCCGGCGGCTCCGGCGTCCGCATCACGGGCCTGGTCGTCACCCCGCCGGACGAGACCAAGCCCGTCACCCTCGACTGGCCCGGCGCCGACTCCCTCCCCGTCACGGACGGCTCCGGCACCCCGGTGAAGGTCGGCCCGATCGGCAGCGCGGGCCAGGGCGGCTGAACGGCCCGGACGCCGTCCGGCGCGTGGTGGAGCGCGCCCTCAGCCCTCGTAGCCGAGGGGGGACCGGTCACCGGCCGAGGTCCAGCTCCGCCCACACGGTCTTGCACGGCACCGGACCTGTCCGCACGCCCCAGCGATCGGCCAACTCCCCGACCAGGAGCAGACCGTACCCGGACTCACCCGGCTCCGCCCCGCCGACCGCCCCGTCCCGGGTGCTTGGAGAGACATGACCCTCAAGCCCTACGCCGAAGCCAACTTCGCTTGGATAAAGAGCAGCTACAGCACGGACGAGGGCCCCGACTGCGTCGAGGTGGCCACCGCCCCTGCCCACATCCTCGTCCGCGACTCCAAGAACCCGAACGGCCACCGCCTCGCCCTCACCCCCACCACCTGGGCGACCTTCCTGCCGTACGTCTCTCGGCGCTGACGCGCCCGAGTGGACCAGTCACCCACGCGACGCCTCCCGGAAGCGTGAGCACTTCAGCGAGAAGTGTTCACGCTTTCGTCGTGCTGAGCTTCTCCCACAACAATCACACAGGACGGCATCGCAGCCGTTTGACGACCAGTTGCGGAGTCAGGCCAGGCCGGTTGCCCATGCCGCCAGCGCGGCGAAGTCGTCGTCGGCAAGGCCGCATCGGGGGTCGATCCGGTGCAGTAGGGCGGGACCGGCGTGGTGGTCCTTCACCCAGGTGCGATCCGTCTCTGTGATCTCGTCGTCGACCCATGCGAACGCACGGCCTTTCGCCCACGCGACGATCTCAGGCGTCTTCCAGAACACGCCGTCCTCAAGCTCGGCCCGCGGCGACGGCCAGGAAATGTAGGGCAGCTCGGCCAACCCCAGGATCGGCGCGACGAAGGCATTCGCTTCTTCCTCCCATGTCGTCGCCCACACCAGGTCGAAGGGAAGTGCGTGCAGCGCTGGGCCGTGGTTCGGGTTGAGCCACACCCGCAACGGCTTCACGGGCCTGTTGGGCAGCCCCCACTCAGTCAGCCGACGCCGCTCGGCGGCTTGCCACCGAGGCGTCAGTAACCGGTGCGTCTCATATCCCTCCGGCCGCCGGTGTGGCTTGGCGGCATACGGATTCAGCGGTCCGTCCACATCCACCAACAGCACTGGGCGGCGCACCAGCTCACCCCCTTTGGGCTCTGCATCGCACCGTACCGGCCGCCGACGGGGCCGCCCAGCGGAATTCCGTAAGCCTGGGCTCCGGGGTGGGCTGTCACAGCGACAGGTTCATCGTGGTCAGCAGCGGGCGTATCCCTGCCCCAGCACTGGGGCCGTCCCGAGTCCCCGCGCGGAGCCGGTCGAGCCCGCCGTC
This sequence comes from Streptomyces sp. NPDC086080, assembly GCF_044540255.1. Classification (NCBI taxonomy): domain Bacteria; kingdom Bacillati; phylum Actinomycetota; class Actinomycetes; order Kitasatosporales; family Streptomycetaceae; genus Streptomyces; species Streptomyces sp. NPDC086080. Next base: position 17,457 of record NZ_JBITRU010000030.1, on the reverse strand, counting down.
GGGCCGGAGGACGGGCCGGGTGCAGCGGGACCTGCGTTGAACGCGGGCACCCCGACCTACCACGAGGTGAGGCGCCCCCGAAGGGGCGCCTCACCTCGGATCCCCGGCCGGGATCCTCACGTCGTCGACCGGCGTCTGCGCGCCCCCGGGCGGCGTTCGCTCGGCCTCGTCACCGGGTCGCCGGCGTCGAGGGCCGCCGCGCGGCGGCGCGTGCCGAAGTCGGCCAGGGCCTCCGCCAGCTTGTGGACCGACGGCTCGGGGGCCATCACGTCCACCCGCAGGCCGTGCTCCTCCGCCGTCTTCGCGGTCGCCGGGCCGATACACGCGATCACCGTCACGTTGTGCGGCTTGCCCGCGATACCGACCAGGTTCCGGACCGTCGACGACGACGTGAACAGCACCGCGTCGAAGCCGCCGCCCTTGATCGCCTCACGGGTCTCCACCGGAGGCGGCGACGCGCGGACCGTGCGGTAGGCGGTCACGTCGTCGACCTCCCAGCCCAGCTCGATCAGCCCGGCGACCAGGGTCTCCGTGGCGATGTCGGCACGCGGCAGGAAGACACGGTCGATCGGGTCGAAGACCGGGTCGTAGGGCGGCCAGTCCTCGACCAGACCGCGGGCCGACTGCTCGCCGCTCGGCACCAGGTCCGGACGCACGCCGAAGTCGATCAGGGCCTGGGCGGTCTGATCGCCCACCGCGGCGACCTTGATCCCAGCGAAGGCACGCGCGTCGAGGCCGTACTCCTCGAACTTCTCCCGGACCGCCTTCACCGCGTTGACCGAGGTGAACGCGATCCACTCGTAGCGGCCCGTCACCAGGCCCTTGACCGCGCGTTCCATCTGCTGCGGGGTGCGCGGGGGCTCCACCGCGATGGTCGGCACCTCGCTCGGCACGGCGCCGTACGAGCGCAGCTGGTCGGAGAGCGACGCCGCCTGCTCCTTCGTACGCGGGACAAGCACCTTCCAGCCGAACAGCGGCTTGGACTCGAACCACGCCAGCCGGTCGCGCTGGGCGGGGGCGGAACGCTCACCGACCACGGCTATCACCGGCCGGCCCGCCTCCGGGGAGGGCAGTACCTTCGCCTGCTTCAGCGTCTGCGCGATGGTGCCGAGCGTCGCCGTCCAGGTGCGCTGCCGGGTCGTCGTACCGCCGACCGTCACCGTCATCGGTGTATCGGGCTTACGTCCGGCGGACACCAGTTCGCCCGCCGTGGCCGCGACGGTGTCCAGCGTGGCGGCCACGACCACCGTGCCGTCCGACGCCCCGACCTCCGTCCAGCACCGCTCGGACGCCGTCCGCGCGTCGACGAACCGCACGTCCGTGCCCTGGGCGTCGCGCAGCGGCACTCCGGCGTACGCGGGCACGCCGACCGCGGTCGCGATACCGGGGACGACCTCGAACGGCACCCCGGCCGTGGCGCACGCCAGCATCTCCTCGGCGGCATACGCGTCGAGCCCGGGATCACCGGACACCGCACGCACGACCCGCCTGCCGCCCCGCGCGGCCTCCATGACAAGATGTGCGGCATCCCTCATCGCGGGGACACCGGCGGGAGTTGACGCGCCGTCAACGACCGTCAGTTGGGGCGTACCCGTGCCCGGGACCGACCGGTCGGCCTCCGTGGGCACCTCGGCGACGCCCTGCCTGGCGTGCCGGCGTACGACGTCGAGGACGTCGTCCTCCGCGACGAGGACGTCCGCGTTCGCCAGCGCCTCCACGGCGCGCAGGGTCAGTAGTCCCGGATCCCCGGGTCCGGCACCGAGGAAGGTGACGTGCCCGTGTTCGGGAGGGGCGGGAAGGGTGGTGGGGCTCACTGTGCTCGCTCCCCCATCAGACCGGCCGCGCCCTGCGCGAGCATCTCGGTGGCGAGTTCGCGACCGAGCGCCATCGCCGCCTCGTGCGTCTCGGGCACGGGACCGGTGGTGGACAGCTGCACCAGCGTGGCACCGTCGGTCGAACCGACGACACCGCGCAGGCGCATTTCCTTGACAGTCTGCCCGTCGGCCTGGGGGTCCCCCCGCTCGAGCGGAGCCGAGAGTGGGGGAAGGTCGGCGAGCGCGCCCACAGGTGCGCTGCAGCCGGCCTCCAGGGCTGCGAGCAGGGAACGCTCGGCCGTCACGGCGGCCCGGGTGAACGGGTCGTCGAGCTCGGCGAGCGCGGCGATGAGTTCCGCGTTGTCCGCGGTGGTCTCGACCGCCAGGGCCCCCTGGCCGGGGGCGGGCAGAACCGTGTCGACCGACAGGAAGTCGGTCACCTCGTCGCTGCGGCCGATCCGGTTCAGCCCGGCGGCGGCCAGCACCACGGCATCCAGTTCGCCCTTACGGACGTACCCGATACGGGTGTCGACGTTGCCCCGGATCGGGACGGTCTCGAAGTCCATGCCGTGGCCGCGCGCGTACGCGTTCAGCTGCGCCATGCGGCGCGGCGAACCGGTACCGATGCGGGCACCGCGCGGCAGGTCGGTGAGCTTCAGCGCGTCACGCGTGATCATCACGTCGCGCGGGTCCTCGCGCACCGGGATGGCCGCCACGACCAGTTCGTCGGGCTGCGTGGTCGGCAGGTCCTTCAGCGAGTGCACCGCGAAGTCCACCTCGCCGCGCACCAGCGCCTCCCGCAGCGCGGCAACGAACACACCCGTGCCGCCGATCTGCGCGAGGTGCTCGCGCGAGACATCGCCGTACGTGGTGATCTCGACGAGCTCGACGGGCCGTCCGGTCACCTGGCTCACGGCATCCGCCACCTGCCCGGACTGGGCCATGGCGAGCTTGCTGCGCCTGGTCCCCAGCCTCAGTGCCTTCTCAGTCATCCCGGCCCTCGGTTCCTTGCGTTCTGCTTCTCGGTGCTTTCCTCGGCGCGGGAGACGGAGGCCACCGTCTCGGAGTCGAGGTCGAACAGGGTGCGCAGCGCGTCGGCGTACCCGGCGCCGCCGGGCTCGGCCGCGAGCTGCTTGACGCGCACGGTCGGCGCGTGCAGCAGCTTGTCGACCACACGCCGCACGGTCTGCGTGATCTCCGCGCGATGCTTGTCGTCCAGGCCGGGCAGCCGCCCCTCGAGACGGGCGATCTCCCCGGCCACCACATCGGCCGCCATGGTGCGCAGGGCGACAACGGTCGGCGTGATGTGCGCCGCCCGCTGTGCCGCCCCGAACGCGGCGACCTCGTCGGAGACGATACGCCGGACCTGGTCCACATCGGCAGCCATCGGAGCGTCCGCGGAGGCTTCCGCAAGCGATTCGATATCGACCAGTCGCACCCCGGCCAGCCGGTGCGCGGCCGCGTCGATGTCGCGCGGCATCGCGAGGTCCAGGAGGAACAGCACCGGCTCCGGGCGCGGCGGCTCGGCCACCGGCTCCGGGCGACGGCGCTCCGGGATCCGGCCGGCCGTGGACGCGGTCGCGGCCAGCGCGCCGATCAGGTCGGCGTCGGCCTCGGGGCCACCGCGGCCGGCCGGGCGGCGGTCGACGGTCGTACCCGTCGCCCACGCGGCGTGCTGCTCCAGCGTCGCCGCGTCCATGCCGGCGACGGCCGCCTCGCCCATGACGGAGAAGCCGGGAGGCACGGCGGACAGGTCGAGCGGGCAGCCCTCGTCGGTGCCGACGGAGGTGGGCGGCAGGGACGCCCGCGCCGCCTCGTCGTCGAGTCCACCCAGGTCGTCGAGGTCGACGACGACCCGCTGCCCGGGATCGCCGGCACGGCTCTCGACACCCGCCGCGAGTGCGTCGGCCGTGAGGACCAGTCCCGTCGCGCCGGTGCAGGAGACGACGACGTCTGCACGTGTCAGCTCGGACGGCACCGAGGTCATCGGTACCGCGCGGGCCAGCACGTCCGTGTCGTCGCCCTCGGTCAGGATCTGGGCGAGCCGCTCGGCGCGCTCGGGCGTGCGGTTGGCGATCACGATCTCGGCGACACCGGCCCGCGCGAGCGTGGCCGCGGCCAGCGAGGACATCGAACCGGCGCCCAGGACCAGGGCCTTCTTGGCGCGGGCCCAGGTCTCGACGGGCGCCGCGAGGGCGAGCTGCTCCAGGCCGAAGGTGACCAGGGACTGCCCGGCGCGGTCGATGCCGGTCTCGGAGTGGGCGCGCTTGCCGACCCGCAGCGCCTGCTGGAACAGGTCGTTCAGCAGCCGTCCGGCGGTGTGCATCTCCTGCGCCCGGGCGAGCGAGTCCTTGATCTGGCCGAGGATCTGCCCCTCGCCCACGACCATCGAGTCCAGCCCGCAGGCCACCGAGAACAGGTGGTGGACGGCCCGGTCCTCGTAGTGCACATAAAGATAGGGAGTGAGCTCCTCCAGGCCGACCCCGCTGTGCTGGGCGAGCAGCGTGGAGAGCTCGGCGACACCGGCGTGGAACTTGTCCACGTCGGCGTACAGCTCGATGCGGTTGCAGGTGGCCAGGACCGCACCCTCGGTGGCGGGCTCCGTGGCGACCGTGTCCTGCAGCAGCTTGGTCTGCGCGTCCACGCCCAGCGAGGCCCGCTCCAGCACGCTGACCGGAGCGCTGCGGTGACTCAGTCCGACGACGAGGAGACTCATGCCGGCATCACGGCGGGCACGTCCCCGTCGGGCCCCTGATCGGTGGCGGAGTCCTTGCGCGCGGGGGCGGGAGCGGCGGCGGTCCCGGCTGCCGCGGCCTCCTCACCGGCCTTGCGCTGCTCGTGGAAGGCGAGGATCTGCAGCTCGATGGAGAGATCCACCTTGCGCACGTCGACGCCGTCCGGCACGGACAGCACGGTCGGCGCGAAGTTCAGGATGGAGGTGACCCCGGCAGCCACGAGGCGGTCGCAGACCGGCTGTGCGGCACCGGCGGGAGTCGCGATCACGCCGATCGACACACCGTTGTCCTGGATGATCGACTCGAGTTCGTCGCTGTGCTGCACCGGGATGCCGGCGACGGGCTTCCCGGCCATCGCCGGGTCGGCGTCGATCAGCGCGGCGACCCGGAAACCGCGGGAGGCGAAGCCGCCGTAGTTGGCGAGCGCGGCGCCGAGGTTACCGATTCCTACGATCACGACCGGCCAGTCCTGGGTCAGGCCGAGTTCACGGGAGATCTGGTAGACGAGATACTCGACGTCGTAACCGACGCCCCTGGTCCCGTACGAGCCCAGGTAGGAGAAGTCCTTGCGCAGCTTCGCGGAGTTGACCCCCGCGGCGGCCGCCAGCTCCTCCGAGGAGACCGTGGGTACCGAGCGCTCGGAGAGCGCGGTGAGCGCGCGGAGGTACAGCGGAAGCCTGGCGACGGTGGCCTCGGGAATCCCTCGGCTACGGGTCGCCGGTCGGTGAGTTCGGCCAGTTGCCACGGTGCTCCTGCGGGTAGAGCGGGGCTTCAGGCGGTCATACGTCAGGTCATACGTCCCCGGACCGCCCCGTCGCATGCAGGCTATGTCTTTGTGAACGCGTGCACAAAGATGGTGTCCGATTTGCCCGGCCAACGTGACCGGGGTCACGCAAGCCCGGCACATTCGTACGGAACCGGCGTGCAAGAGCCGGTCTTCCCTTACTTCCGGGGGCAAAATCGCACACCCTCCTCTGCGAATCCCGCCCCCGAGACCAAGTCACCATCGATCCTAAGCTACTTTCCGCCAGATTGGACTGGCCGGTCAGTCACTGAGGGCCTTGCGGAGCCGGTCCTCGTTCACCCGCCAGAAGGTGTGCTGAGCACCGTCGACGAGGACGACGGGGATCTGCTCCCAGTATGTGTCGTGCAGTTCCCGGTCCTCGGTGATGTCCTTCAGCTCCCACGGCACGCCGAGCTCCCCGCACACCTTCTCCACCACCACCTGTGCGTCATCACACAGATGGCAGCCGGGCTTGCCGACGAGGGTGACGAGCCGGTCCCGCGGGACGGCCGGGGTGTTGCGGCGGAAGAGAGGGCTCATACGGGCCATTGTCGCCCGCGTCTTCACGACACGGACCCGGAGAGTTCATGACGTTCGACCCTCGCGGCTCCGGAACACCGGGACCGAATCGCTATGCTCACGCCATGGCCGCTCTCGGATGGCTCACTCCCCGTAGGCGCTCCGCCACGGCGCGGAGCGTGTTGGCAGGCGAGGCCTCGGCGGAGGCAGCACGCAAGTCCACCCAGGACGTTCTCGAACGCGAACCGGAGTTCCCGGTACCCGGCGACGAACGGGCCGCGGCGTTCTTCGACCTGGACAACACGGTGATGCAGGGCGCGGCCCTGTTCCACTTCGGGCGCGGGCTGTACAAGCGGAAGTTCTTCGAGAAACGCGAACTCGCGCGGTTCGCCTGGCAGCAGGCGTGGTTCCGGCTGGCCGGGGTCGAGGACCCCGAGCACATGCAGGAGGCCCGCGACTCCGCCCTCTCCATCGTCCAGGGACACCGCGTCGCCGAGCTGCAGTCCATCGGCGAGGAGATCTACGACGAGTACATGGCCGAGCGGATCTGGCCGGGCACCCGGGCGCTGGCCCAGGCCCACCTCGACGCGGGGCAGCGGGTGTGGCTGGTCACGGCGGCGCCCGTGGAGATCGCCCAGGTGATCGCGCGCCGGCTGGGGCTGACCGGCGCGCTGGGGACGGTCGCCGAATCCGTCGACGGCGTATACACGGGCAAACTGGTCGGCGAACCGCTGCACGGTCCGGCGAAGGCGGAGGCGGTACGCGCGCTGGCGCTGGCGGAGGCACTGGACCTGGGCCGCTGCGCCGCGTACAGCGACTCGCACAACGACATCCCGATGCTGTCGCTGGTGGGCCACCCCTACGCGATCAACCCGGACTCCAAGCTCCGCAAGCACGCCCGCCACATGGACTGGCGCCTGCGCGACTACCGCACCGGCCGCAAGGCGGCCAAGGTCGGCATCCCCGCGGCAGCGGGCGTCGGCGCGGTGGCCGGCGGCACAGCAGCGGCCATCGCCCTCCACCGCAAACGCCGCTGACCCCCCGCACCACCGAACCAACGCACCCACCTCCCAGCCGCCCAACAGCCGCGGGCAGTCGTGCCTCCCCCAGTGCCTTAAGGGCCTGGGAGGTACCCCCACGGCGATGGGGGTCCCCCCGCTCGAGCGAAGCCGAGAGTGGGGGAGGGTGGGCGGTGGGGGCACCTCCCGCTCGAGCGGAGCCGAGAGTGGGGGAGGCACCCCGCAAGCGCCGGGCCGCGCAACACCCCCGCCCAGCTTCGACACCGCCCCCCGGTCAACCCCGCACAGCCGCGCCCAGCCGCGGGCAGTCGTGCCGCTGGGGCGATGGGGGTCCCCCCGCTCGAGCGAAGCCGAGAGTGGGGGAGGGTGGGCGCGGGCGGCACCCCGCAGGCGCCGGGCCGCGCAACACCCCCGCCCGACCCAAACCCCGCCCCCCGGTCAACCCCGCGCGCCTCACCCCCGTACACGTCTCACGCCTGACCGATCCCGACCAAACCCCCTACCCCACCCACAAACACGCCCAATCCAACTGCCGTACCCCGCAACCCCCCTGTCCAGTCACGTTGGCTGCACACGGCCACAACTCGCCCCACCCCCACCCGAATACGAAGCTTTCCGATCGAGAACCGGTCACCACCTCACACTTGAACGAACGTCAATCGGTTACGGAAGCGACGTAATCGATGATTTGAGCAACTCGGTGTAGCAGAGCCTGCACGAAGCGTTATTCTCCTCAGACGCAATCCGGGACCAACCCGTCGCTACGACGGGTGAACGGGCCCCGCACTGCATGTACTGCACGTGATCGAAAGCTCTGCCTCTGGGAGTCCCGTGTACCCACACGTCGGGGTTGACGCCTCGGGCCTGGCTACGCTGCGCGCAACCGTCGCGACAGCCCGAGACATGCTGCGCGCCGTCGTCCCCACCGCGCACACCGTCCCCGCATTCGCCGGCGCCCCCGTCGGCCCGTGCTATGCCCTCGCCGAGGGCATGGGCACCGCCGCCGTCGGCAGACGGGGCCGCGCGACCACCACCCGCCGCCCCGCCGCCGACAGCGACAGCGCCCGGATGATGGACCTCGTGGAGCGCGCCCAGGCCGGCGAGGCCGAGGCCTTCGGACGGCTCTACGACCAGTACAGCGACACCGTGTACCGGTACATCTACTACCGGGTCGGCGGAAAGGCGACCGCCGAGGACCTCACCAGCGAGACCTTTCTGCGGGCCCTGCGCCGCATCGGCACCTTCACCTGGCAGGGGCGCGACTTCGGCGCCTGGCTGGTGACCATTGCCCGCAACCTCGTCGCCGACCACTTCAAGTCCAGCCGCTTCCGCCTCGAGGTCACCACCGGGGAGATGCTCGACGCCAACGAGGTCGAGCGCTCCCCAGAGGATTCCGTTCTCGAGTCCCTGTCCAACGCCGCTCTCCTCGATGCCGTACGACGGCTCAACCCCCAACAGCGGGAATGCGTCACGCTCCGGTTCCTCCAGGGCCTGTCCGTCGCCGAGACCGCGCGCGTGATGGGCAAGAACGAGGGCGCCATCAAGACCCTCCAGTACCGGGCCGTCCGCACCCTCGCCCGGCTCCTCCCGGATGATGCCCGCTGACCGCGACAGATCCGGCGACCGCAACACATCAGCCGGCCGGGACACGCTCCGCGACATCCAACTCACGGTACGTGCACCTCGGTTGGCTTACTCATTCGGCCATCCGGTGTCCGTAACCCAAGTGCCGCGACGCTCGTTGTGCGGGATACAGGCTCCCTGTGGTCACCCCCCGACCGACTTCGATCACCCGATCGTGTGGCCTTGGTCGAGACGGGGAACCCTCAGGACCCCCTGGGGAGTCGACCGTCATGACGAGAGGAGGTGCCGCCAGTGATCGCGAACGTATCGGCGCACCGGCGGGCGAACGCCTTCGCCCAGGCCCTGGAGGAGCAGTCCGCCCAGGGCACGGCGGCCCAGCAGCAGTCCGAAGGACCGGCCCCGGCCCCGCCCGCCCGGGAGGGCGAGCGGGCGCGGTTGCTCACGCTGGCCTCCGGACTCGGCGCGCTGCCCAAGCCGGAACTGGACCCCGAGGTCAAGGTCGTCCAGCGGGCCCAGTTGGTGGCCGCGTTCGAGGCCATGCTCCAGGAGGGCACCGCGGCGGGCGAGGCGATGGATCAGGCCGTACCCGAACAGCGTTCGCGCCGGGCCCGGGGCGCACACCGGGCAGCCTCACTGGGCAGGCTGCGACCGCGATCGCGGCTGGCCAAGGGGCTGACCGCGGGCGGACTCACCGTCGGCGTCGCCGCCGGCGCGCTCGGCGGAGTCGCCGCCGCCAGTTCCGACGCCCTGCCGGGCGACTCCCTCTACGGGTTCAAACGCGGCATCGAGGACGTGCAGCTCGGCCTCACCGACGGCAGCGACGAGCGCGGCCGGGTCTACCTCGACCACGCCTCCACGCGTCTCGGCGAAGCCCGTCGGCTGATGGAGCGCGACCGCGGCGGCCCGCTCGACCACGAGTCGCTCAGTGAGATCCGCCGCGCCCTCTCCGGCATGGGGCACGACGCCTCGGAGGGCCACCGGCTGCTGCGCGAGGCGTACGAGCAGGACCCGGACTCCCTGGGTCCCATGCAGGCGCTCTCTTCCTTCTCGCAGGCGCACCGCGCCACCTGGGGCACCCTGCGCGACCGCCTGCCGGTGCAGCTGGGAGACGTCAGTGAGCAGGTCTCGTCGGTGTTCGACGCCATAGACGAAGACGTCGCCCCGCTGCAGTCCCTGCTGCCCCGGCCCCCGAGCGACAAGTCCCGCGACGCGACCCGGCACAGCGACTCCGGCTCCGCACCGGGGGACGCCTCCGAGACGGGCCCTTCGCCGTCCCCCGGCGACGGCGGCTCCGGCGGTAGCGGCTCCCGCGGCGCCGATCCGTCCAGCACCGCCGACCCCGACCGTGAGGACGAGGGCCTGCTCGGTGGCAACACCGGCGGTCTGCTCGACCCGCCCGAGGAAAGCGGCTCCCAGACCTCGCCGCCGCCCACGGGCTCCCTCACCCAGCCCCCCGATCCCGACGTCACCCTTCCGCCTCTCCTCCCCGGTCTCCTGCCGGGCCTGGGCATCGACGCCGAGGACGCGGAATAGGCCCTGGGGGCGCCCCTCGCGACGAGGGGCGCCCCTCGTCGCGAGGGGCGCCCCCAGGGACGTGGCCGAGAGCGGTCGGACGGACGGGCGGTCGGGGACGCGCCGTCGCCCAGCGCCTGGCCTAGAAGAACACCGACCGCCGCTGCACCAGCAGCTTGTACAGCGTGTGCTGGATCTGCTCCCGGACCTGGTCGGTCAGGTTGAACATCAGCATCGGGTCCTCGGCCGCCTCCGGGGGATACCCGTCCGTCGGAATCGGCTCGCCGAACTGGATCGTCCACTTCGTCGGCAGCGGAACGGCCCCGAGCGGCCCGAGCCACGGAAACGTCGGCGTCAGCGGAAAGTACGGAAAACCCAGCAACCGGGCCAGCGTCTTCGCGTTGCCGATCATCGGGTAGATCTCCTCCGCCCCGACGATCGAGCACGGAATGATCGGGGCGCGCTGCCGCAGCGCGGTGGACACAAAACCGCCACGCCCGAAGCGTTGCAGCTTGTACCGCTCGCCGAACGGCTTCCCGATGCCTTTGAACCCCTCCGGCATCACCCCCACCAGCTCCCCCTGCGCGAGCAGCCGCTCGGCGTCCTCAGCGCAGGCCAGGGTGTGCCCGAGCTTGCGGGCGAGTTCGTTGACCACGGGCAGCACGAACACCAGGTCCGCGGCGAGCAGCCGCAGATGACGGTCGGCCGGATGGTGGTCGTGCACGGCGACCTGCAGCATCAGACCGTCCACCGGCACCGTCCCGGAGTGGTTGGCGACGATCAGGGCGCCGCCCTCCGACGGGATGTTCTCGATGCCCTTCACCTCGACCCGGAAGTACTTCTCGTACACCGGACGCAGGAGCGACATCAGGACCTGGTCGGTGAGTTCCTCGTCGTAGCCGAAGTCGTCGACCTCGTAGTCCCCGGTGAGCCGGCGGCGCAGAAAGGCCAGGCCACTCGCGATCCGCCGCTCCAGGCCGCCGTCGCCGTGACCGCCGACGTCACCGGCGCCCTCTGCCGCCGGCCCTTGGGCCTGCTCGTCCTCACCCGTCACCGGGTCATTCTCCTGCACGGACGCCATGCCCGGCAGGGGCTGAACCTCCCCGACCTCCCCGACCGCCGCGGACCGCCCGCCGCCCGGGCGCCGGCTCCCCGCACTTCGGCGTCGCGACGGGCGCTGCGCGCCGCCCCCACGGGAGCGGTGGTCGTCGTCGAACGGAATGACCTTGGCGTCCGCCATCGTTGCTGCGCTCCTCAGTTGGCGCTCTGCGTAGGGGAGTGACCGCCGCCCGGCAGGGGCAGCGCGGCGATCCGGTCGACGGCCCCCGCGAGGGCCTCCGGCGGAAGCAGCCCGGGACCACGACTGCGCGCGAAGTCCGCAAACGTTTCGGCAGTCGAGTACTTCGGGGTGAAGCCCAGGGTCTCCCGCATCTGGTCCGTCGCCACCACCCGCCCGTGCGTGAGCAGCCGGATCTGCTCGGGCGAGAAGTCCGTCATCCCCAGCGTACGCACCAGCGAGCCCGCCCAGGTGACCGCGGGAAGCGGCAGCGGCACGGTGGGCCTGCCCAGCCGCCGCGAGCACTGCGAGAGCAACAGCACTCCGTCGCCGGCGATGTTGAAGGTGCCGCTGTTGAGCGTGCCCCGCCTCGGCTCGTGCGAGCCGATCCGCAGCACCTCGACGACATCGTCCTCGTGCACGAACTGCAGCCGGGGGTCGTAGCCGAACACGGTCGGCAGCACCGGCAGCGAGAAGTACGAGGCGAGCGGGCTGTCCGCGGCCGGTCCCAGGATGTTGGCGAACCTCAGCACGCACACCGCGACATCCGGGCGGCGGCGCGCGAAGCCCCGCACATAGCCCTCGACCTCCACCGTGTCCTTCGCGAAGCCCCCGCTGGGCAGCGACTTCGCCGGGGTCGCCTCGGTGCAGACCGCCGGATCACGGGGCGCCGAACCGTAGACGTTCGTGCTGGACTTCACGACCAGCCGCCTGATGTTCGGGGACTTCTGACAGGCACCCAGCAGCTGCATGGTGCCGATGACGTTGGTCTCCTTGAGCACGGCCCGGCTGCCGCTGCCGAGGGGCGTTCCCGTGACATCGAGGTGCACCACCGTGTCGGCACCCGCCTCGGCGAGCACCCGCGCGATGCTGGGCAGACGGATGTCCGCCCGGACGAAGTCGGCGCCGCCCAGGTGATGCTCGGGCGGGACCGCGTCCACACCGACGACCCGGTCCACCTCGGGATCCCGCAGGATCCGCCGGACGAAACGGCCCCCCAGCTGACGGGCCACTCCGGTCACCAGCACGACCTTTCCCAAGATCAGCGCCTTCCTCTCGCCCTGCTCCCGACGGCCAACCTACAAGGTCGCCGTCGCTCTGTGGTACCACTCGGATACTTGAAGTGACGACGACCCCGAACGCCAGTGGCCCCCCACCGAATCACGGTGGAGGGCCACTGGACACGCTCTCGCGCTGTCGCTTACTTCTTGTTGCGACGCTGGACGCGCGTGCGCTTGAGCAGCTTGCGGTGCTTCTTCTTGGCCATCCGCTTGCGCCGCTTCTTGATAACAGAGCCCACGACTACCCTCGCTCACTTCTCATCACTCGGTGTTTGGGCGCCATGGGCCCACACGACCTACGAGGGGCTAGCCTACCCGCCCGAGCGCTGAGGTCGTAATCGAGTGGACCGGGGAGGCCCATGAGTGCCTTGAACGAGCCTCCCCGGCACGCCGTCAGGCGGTTTCCACCCCCACATAGCTCTCGCGGAGGTACTCGTGAACCGCTTGCTCCGGGACGCGGAAGGACCGCCCCACACGGATCGCGGGCAGATGACCGCTGTGCACCAGCCGGTACACGGTCATCTTCGACACTCGCATCACCGAGGCGACTTCCGCCACGGTAAGGAACTGAACCTCGTTCAGAGGCCTCTCGCCAGCTGCAGCCATGACACACCTGAACCTTCCGCACTCGACGGCCACCGGCTTCCCCTTCCGGTGACTCTTCGTCGCTGCGTGCTCACTCCCCAATGTAGGTGCGGGTGATGCGAGTGGGGAAGAGGTGCACGCATCGGCGGCCTACTGTGACAGACACGCTCGATTGAGTACGTAGCGGGCCAGCGGCAGGTAGTAATCGGATCGCACGCCGTCATCAAGTGGAACGGCCACGGACACGATCCCCTCGGCCTCTCCGACGAACGGCGCCGGGTCGTTCACATCGGCCGGCCCGACGGCCTCGAACCCCAGTTGACCTGCCCCGCAGACCCAGCCGTGATCGCCGATCACCAATTCCGGAAGCGGCCCGCCGGCGTCGGCCGCCCCCGCGAGCGCGGTCCGAACCGGGAGGGGGGAGTGCGTGTGTGCGCCCGGCTCACCACCGGGGCGTTCCGAGGTCGCGCTCCGGACGAGCCCGACCCCTCGTACGTAGTCGAGGTGGTACGTACGTAGACCGAACCGGGTCGTTATGTCGACACGGCGACCCTGCGCCGGGGTGAGGACAGCACATCCCGCCGCCGACAAACCGTCTGCCAGAGCGGCGTAGAAACCGAGCAGCCGGTGCGGATGACCGGTCCCGAGAAGCACCGGGGCACCACGCTGTGCGGCCAGCGCCAGCCGCCGCGCACAGGCGTCCAGAGCGGACAGGGTGCGTTCGGGGTCGATCACATCATGGCCCAGGACGCGCCCCGGGTCGGCCGGCCCCCCGCATCTGTCCGACATCAACGCGATCAGATCCCGTTCGCCCCATACCCGTTCGGGGTCCAGTCCGATCAGCAGGCGCGGATCCCGGGCCGCGAAGAGCCGATAGCTCCGCAGGCTCTCCTCCCGGGTCGTACCCACCACTCCGGCCAGCCGGGAGGCCAGGAGATGCGCGCGAAGGCCTTCGGTGGTCAGCAGCACGGAAGCGATGCTGCGCGATACGGGCACGGCACGCGGCCGGAACCCGACGAAGACCGCACGGTCGGCGTAACGGTCGGGACAGCCGGACCGCTCCCGGGGCGGCGGCGGCCGGCCTCCGGAACGACCGGTCTGTTCCCCCGGCGGCGGCCAGCCTCCGGAACGACCGGTCTGTTCCCCCGGCGTCGGTCACCCGCCGGGGCGGTCGGCCTCCGGGGGTCAGCCCTCGGGGAGCGGTCATCCTCCGGGGGTCAGCCTCCCAGGAGCGGTCGGCCTCCGGGGGCGGTCGGCCTCCGGGGGCGGTCGGCCTCCGGGGGCGGTCGGCCTCCGGACGAGGGGCCGCTCCCGGCGCGGAAGCCCGCGTCACGCCAGCAGTCCCCGCAGCGGGAACACCGCACGCCGCGCCGCCAGGATCGCCTGGTCCAAGCGGTCCGCGGGGTCGTATCCGTCCTCCCACGCGGCCCAGGTGGCCGGCCACCGCCCGTCCGACATCCGCCGCGGCGCCGACTGCCGGGTCCGGGCGTAGACCTCCTGCCGCCAGCCCTCCGGAATCATCGTCGCGGGGTCCACCGGCCGCTCGGCCGCGATGCCCACCAGATGGGTCCAGGATCGCGGTACGACCTCCACCACCGCGTATCCGCCGCCGCCCAGCGCCACCCATCGCCCGTCGGCGTACTCGTGCGCCAGCTCGTGACACGCCACCTGCACCGCCCGCTGCGCGTCCAGGGACACCGCCAGATGCGCCAGCGGATCCTCGAAGTGCGTGTCGGCCCCGTGCTGTGTCACCAGCACCTGCGGCCGGAAGTCCGCGAGCAGCTCCGGTACGACCGAATGGAACGCGCGCAGCCACCCGGCGTCCCCCGTCCCGGCCGGCAGGGCGACATTGACCGCACTGCCCTCCGCGCTGTCCGCCCCCGTCTCCTCCGGCCACCCGGTCTGCGGGAAGAGGGTCCGGGGATGCTCGTGCAGCGAGATCGTCAGGACGCGCGGGTCCTCCCAGAAGGCCGCCTGCACCCCGTCCCCGTGATGCACGTCCACGTCGACGTACGCGACCCGCTCGGCCCCCAGCTCCAGCAGCCGGGCGATGGCCAGGGCCGCGTCGTTGTACACACAGAAGCCGGAGGCGGCGCCGGGCATGGCGTGATGCAGCCCGCCCGCGAAGTTCACCGCGTGCGGCGCCTCCCCGCGCCAGACGGCCTCCGCCGCGCCCACGGACTGCCCGGCGATCAGCGCCGACACCTCGTGCATCCCGGTGAACGCCGGATCGTCGATCGTGCCGAGCCCGTACGCCTGGTCCGCAGCCGACGGGTCCGCCGACGCGGCCCGCACCGCCTCGATGTAGTCCTCCCGGTGGACGAGCCGCAGCGTCGACTCCCCGGCCGCCTTCGCGGCGACCACCTCCACTTCACGGTCCAGCCCGAGGGCACTGACCAGACTCCGGGTCAGCGCGAGCCGGACCGGATCCATCGGATGGTTCCGGCCGAAGTCATAGCCCGTTACTGCCTCGTCCCACATCAGCTGTGTGCGGCCACTCATGAACGCCACCGTATCGGTCCGGTTCGCTTCCGAACGACCGGGCGTACACGAGTGTCACCAGCACCAACACCATCGGCACCAGCATCGCCCCCCGATAGCTCCAGGCATCACCGAGCGCCCCGACCAGAGGCGAGCCGATGAGGAAACCCACGTAATTGAATACGTTCAGCCGCGCGATGGCCGCGTCCGAGGCCCCGGGACCGCCCCGCTCGGCGGCCCGCCGTCCGGCAGCCGCGAAGGTCTGCGGCACCAGCACGCACAACCCCAGCCCCAGCAGCGTGAACCCCAGCATCCCCACCCACGCACCGGGAGCCCCGGCCACCACCGCGAACCCCACCGCCGCCACCAATGCCCCCGTACGCACCACCGCCACGGCCCCGAACCGCCGCACCCCGACATCCCCGAGCGCCCGCCCCAGCAGCGTGGTGACCATGTAGACGTTGTACGGAACGGTCGCCAGCTCCTCGGAGCTGCCCAACACGTCCTGGAGGTACTTCGCACTCCAGTTGGACACCGTCGAGTCCCCGATGTACGCCACGGTCATCACGAGGCACAGCGGCAACAGCCACCTGAGACCGACGGCCGCACCGGCCCCGCCCTCGGCACCCCCGGCCCGCCCCTCCGCGCCACCGGCCGGTACCTCCTCACGGCCGTCGACATACCACCGGCTCCCGGCCAGCGCGGCCGGCATCAGCAGCAGCACCACCGGCAGATACGACACCCACAGCGCCAGGTCCTCGTGCGCCCCCACCCACGCGAGCGACGCGCCGACGATCCCGCCCAGGCTGTACGCGGCGTGAAAACTGAGCATGATGCTGCGCCCGTACGCCCGCTGCAGACTCACCCCGAGCATGTTCATCGACGCGTCCAGTGCCCCCACGGCCAGCCCGAACGCGGCCAGCGCCACCCCCAGCACGGCCATGTGCTCTCCCGCGCCCACCCCGAGCAGTGCCAGCAGCACGACGGGCTGCGACCAGCGCAGCACCCGGCTCGGCGGAACCCGCTTCACCAGCCGCTCCGTCGTCACGCTGCCGATGCCGGCCAGGATCGGTACGGCGGCGAGGAAGACAGGCAGCAGCGCGTCGGAGACTCCGTACCGGTCCTGGATGGCCGGAATCCGGGTCACGAGCAGGGCGAACGCGACACCCTGCACGAGGAAACTGAACGCCAGCGAGGCCCTGCCGCGCCGCAGCACATCGGTCATGGCGGCGAGCGTAGGGCCCGGGGGTACTGGTGGGTAGATCCGGTCAAAGATGAATCGCTGTCAGTTCCGCGCGGCCAGCAGTGAGGCCAACTCCCGCATGTCGTCGAAGAGTCGGGTGGCCGCGCCCAGCTTCCCGGCCGGCGTCATCGCCGTGAACCCGTACACCTCCATCCCGGCCGCCACCGCCGCCCGCACCCCCAGCGGACTGTCCTCGACGACCACGCACCTCTCGGGCGCCACCCCCATGCGCTCGGCCGCGTACAGGAAGAGATCGGGCGCCGGCTTGCCCCGCCCCACGTCCTGCGAGCTGAAGATCCGGTCGTCGTCGAACCACCGGTCGAGTCCCGTTGTCCGATGTCCCACCCGGATCCGCTCATGGCTCCCTGACGACGCCACGCAGTACGGCACCTCCTCCGCGGCCAGCTTCTCCAGGACGTCCGGGGCGCCGAGGACCGGCTTCAGCTCCCGCTCGAACGCGGCGAAGACCCGGGCGTGGAACACATCGTCGAAGTCGGCCGGCAACCGCCGCCCGGTTCGCTCCTCGACCAGATCGTGCACGCGATGCATGGCGGAGCCCATGTAGTCACGGATGGAGTCCTCGTACGACGTCGGGTGACCGAGCTCGGTGAGATAACCGGCGAGGAGCTGATTGGAGATCGGCTCGCTGTCGACGAGTACTCCGTCGTTGTCGAAGATGACGAGGTCGTAGCGCATGTCTCGAGCCTAAACGCAGAAAACCCCGCACCGATACGGTGCGGGGTTTTCCTCAATGATTGTTCGGCGGCGTCCTACTCTCCCACAGGGTCCCCCCTGCAGTACCATCGGCGCTGTAAGGCTTAGCTTCCGGGTTCGGAATGTAACC
>NZ_JBITRU010000029.1:0-125007 GCF_044540255.1 Streptomyces sp. NPDC086080 | reverse complement strand
AGCCGCGTCACCCACGACATCCACATCCACCGCCTCGACCCCGAGAAGGAGATCAACACCGAGCTACAAAAAGCCGCTTAGGAAGCGACGTTGGGCCGAGGGCAGCGTCCTGGTGGCCATGATGCCGGGGACGGCACAGGCGAACGCCGACAGCAGGGCCACGAAGGCCCGGCCCTCCAGTCCGGCGCGGGCCATCACACGGTCCATGAGGAACGCCGCACGCGCCATGTATCCCACCCCCTCCAGCAGGGCCAGGAGCAGGAACAGCAGCACGATCTGCGGGACGAACACCAGCACCCCGCCCACCCCGCCGATGAGCGCGTCCCCGAGCAGGCCGGACAGCCACCGGTTGCCGACATGGTCGTCCACCAGGCCAGACAGCCGTGCGAACACCTCCTCCACGGCGCCCTGCAGGGGTGCGGCCAGGGTGAAGACAGTCTGGAAGAACAGCACCATCACCGCGATGAACACCGCCGTGCCCCACAGCGGGTGCAGCAGCACCGCGTCCACCCGCTGCGTGGCCCGGTGACGGGACGGGGGCCGGTAGCCGGCGTGGTCGAGGACCGACTCCACCCAGGCGTCGCGCTCGCCCAGGTCGGTGGGCGGTGCCACGGCCGGAAGGGGCCAGGACCGCCAGTCGGCGAGTCGCTCGCGCAGGTCCGCGACGCCCTGTCCACGGTGTCCGACCACGGGCAGCACCGGTACGCCGAGCGCCCGGGCCAGTGCGCCGGTGTCCAGGCGGCCCTGGCGGCGGGCCAGTTCGTCCGTGAAGGTGACCACGACGCAGGCCGGCAGCCCGCGGTTCAGGACCTGGGCGACGAAACCCAGGGACCGCCGCAGCGTGGTGGCGTCCGCCGTGATCAGCAGCGCGTCCGGGCGGTCGGCGCCGGGGAGCCGGCCGTCCAGCATGTCGACGGTGATCCGTTCGTCGGGGCTGACCGGTTCCAGGCTGTAGGTGCCCGGCAGGTCCTCGACCGTGTGCCGGTGCCGGCCGGTGTGCACGGTCCCGGCGAACCGGGACACCGTCACGCCCGGATAGTTCCCGGTCTTGGCGCGCAGGCCCGTGAGGGCGTTGAAGACGCTGGTCTTCCCCGAGTTGGGAGCGCCGACCAGGGCGATCCGGGACGCCGTGACCCCGGGTGCCCCGACGCTGCCGCTGTCGTGGCAGCCGGTGCTCACCGCTCCCCCTCGGCGACGTGCACGCACTGTGCCTGGGCGCGGCGCAGGCACACCTCGTAGTCCTTGACCCGGTACACGACGGGGTCGCGCAGAGGTGCCCGCCGGACCACCTCGACCACCGTGCCGGGGCCGAATCCCAGATCGTGCAGGCGACGGCCCACGGCGGGCGCGTCCCCGGCGGCGATCCGCGTCACCGTGGCGCGGCTTCCGGGGGCCAGCTCCGCCAGGGTGCGCGGTGGTGCGCCGACGACGGTGGGCGCCGGGCCGGCCGCTGTGGTCGAGTCGGACGAAGGATCATTCAGACCGTTCACAGCATGAGGTTAGGCTCGCCTATCTTGCGACGGACGACGGCGAGTGGCCCCGGTGCGGGGCCACTCGGCCCTCCCGACGGGGCCCGCCCGGCCCTACAGCGACGCGCGAGGCCGGACGACGACCGAGCGGAGCACCGCTCCCCACGGCGGCCCGAGCACCGGACAACGCCCGGTCGGCAGCTCATGACGGAGTCCGTGGCCCTCACCGGTGCGGGCGTGGCGCGCCGCCCCGTCCGGCGTCGGGGAGCACCGCTGGAGCCGAACTGCCTTTTGGCCACGCTGCGTTGGACCCGCGCCGCGAGCGGTGACCAGGTCCGGGGCGGCCTCCGCCGGGGTCAGCGACCTTCCTGGCGCAGGCGGTCCCGAGCCTCGGTGGCGATCACGGCGGCCTGGATACGGCGCTCCACGCCGAGCTTCGCCAGCAGCCTGGAGATGTGGTTCTTCACGGTCTTCTCGGCCAGGTACAGCCGCTGGCCGATCTGCCGGTTGGTCAGTCCCTCGCCGATCAGCGCGAGGATCTCCCGCTCGCGGTCGGTCAGCCCCGGCAGCGCGTCCGGCTGCTCCTCTTCCTTCTGCTGTCCGCCGCGCAGCCGGGCCATCAGCTTGGTGGTGGCGCTCGGGTCGAGCAGCGACTGGCCCCGGGCCACCGTACGGACGGCCGTCACCAGGTCGGAGCCGCGGATCTGCTTGAGCACATAACCCGAGGCGCCGGCCATGATCGAGTCCAGCAGGGCCTCCTCGTCGTCGAACGAGGTCAGCATCAGACAGGCCAGGTCGGGCATCTGTGAGCGCAGCTCGCGGCAGACACTGACGCCGTCGCCGTCGGGCAGCCGGACATCGAGAACGGCGACCTGGGGGCGCAGGGCGGGGACACGTACGAGCGCCTGCTCGACGGTGGCGGCCTCACCGACCACGGTGATGTCCGGCTCGTCGTTCAGCAGGTCGTGCACCCCGCGCCGGACCACCTCGTGGTCGTCCAGCAGGAAGACCCGGATCGGGTTGTCGGGGCCGGGCTGCTCGCCGTCCGCCATCGTATGCTCCTCGTTGTCCGCGTGCAGTGTTCCGGGTCGATACTGGCTTGTCCAGGGCCTGATGGCCAGGGCCGGCCCTGCTTGCGCGGTTCCGTCGCCACGAGCCCCTGTGGGAACCGATTATCACCGCACGTGTCGTCGAAGCCCAAAAAGCCCCTGAGCCCGGCGGTCCTCCGCCGGGTCGTGACGTCCGTGGTCCCCTACGGTTTGCGGGCGATCGCTCCGTACATCGCGATGTCCTCGTCGCGGATCCCCTCTTCCCCGGTGCCGTCCGGGTGCCACTTGTGCACCTGGACGATGCCCGGCTCGAGCAGTTCCAGTCCCTCGAAGAACTCGTGGGCCTCACCGATGGTGCGCAGCCGCATCGGCATGCCGCGCGCCGCGTACTCGCGGGCGACCCGCCCCACCTCCTCCGGGGCGAACTCCGCCGTGCCGATCGTCATCGCCAGGTAGCTGCCCGGCGGCAACGGCTCCAGCAGTCGCCGGACGATGCCCACGGCGTCGTCCTCGTCGAGGACGAAGTGGACGATCGCGATGACCGTCAGCGCCACCGGCCGGTCCAGGTCGAGGGTCTCCCGCAACTCCGGGGCGCCCAGGATGCTCGCCGGGTCACGGAAGTCCGCCTCGATGTAGGACGTCCTGCCCTCGGGCGTGCTGGCCAGCAGCCCCTGGGAGAGGGTGAGCACGATGGGATCGTTGTCGACGTAGACCACGCGGGATTCGGGGGCGACCGACTGGGCGATCTCGTGGAGGTTCGGAGAGGTGGGGATGCCGGTGCCGATGTCCAGGAACTGGCGTATCCCCGCCTCTCCGACGAGCCGGCGGACCGCCCGGTTCATCCAGTCCCGGTTGGCGCGCATGTGGACGGGCATCGCGGGCCATTCCCGGACCATGGCGTCGCCGGCCTCCCGGTCGGCCGGGTAGTAGTCCTTCCCGCCGAGTATGTAGTCGTAGATCCGCGCGGAGTGCGCGTTCTCGGTGTCGATCCGGTCGGCCGGCCATCCGTTCTCGGGCACCTGGGTGTCTCCTTCGCACGTCGTGGATCGGGATCGGGCGGGTCACAGGTCCTTACGGATCCGGTCGAGGACGGTCAGGGTGCCGCGCGTCGGCGTCGCCTGGGCGCCCACCCGGTCGAGGGCCTCCCGGTACACCACGACGTCGTCCGGCTTGTCGAGGTAGACCGCGCCGACCAGACCGCTGAGGTAGACCACATCGGGCAGTTCACGTGCCCGGAAGCGGAAGAGCTGGAAGGCGCCGGCCCGCATGGCCGGGTGCGGGCCATTGCCGAACGGCATGATCTGCAGCGTCACCTGGGGCAGACGCTGGATCTCCATGAGATGACCGATCTGGGCGCGCATCACGTCCGCTCCGCCGACCGGCCGGCGGAGCACCGTCTCGTCCATCACCACCCACAGCCGCGGGGGTTCCTCGCGTCCCAGGAGTTCCTGCCGCCGCATCCGCAGGGCGATCCGGCGCTCGGTCGCGTCGGCCGGGGCATGCGGGTTGTCGGCCCTCAGCAGGGCGCGGGCATAGGCCTCGGTCTGCAACAGCCCGTGGACGAACTGGCTCTCGTAGGCGCGTATCTGCAACGCCGCCTGTTCCAGGCTGAGATAAGCGGCGAGCCAGTCCGGCATGACATCACGGTAGGTGTGCCACCAGCCCCGCTTGTTGGCCTCACGGACCGACTTCAGGAAGGTGTCGATCTCCTGCCGGTCGGTCACTCCGTAGACCTGGAGAAGCTTCTCGGCGTCGGCGAGTCTGAGCCGGGCGACCTTGGCGGCCTCCATCCGGCGCACCGTGGAGTGGCTGACCCCGATGGCCGCGCCCGCCTCCTCGTAGGACAGGCCCGCCCGGGTGCGTAACTCCTCCAGCTGTCTGCCGAGGATCATGCGCAGCACGGAGGGTACACCGCCCCAGTCGGTCTCCGCGGTCACGCCTCACCCCCTCGCGTCGGATGTTCCGGACTCACCGTCTCATGCGGCCGGCCACTGCGGGGCCCCTTCGATCGGGCGTTGCCACAAGCAGCATGCCCGCAGCCGGATGGAATTTTCAACTTGCCTGTTGCGAGCCGTCGTTGACGAGTGCCAGAGTGTTCGCACCGTCCCCACGGCCCGCCGCACGACCCTGCGGAGACGGCCGGTCGACCCCGGCCACGAGGTGACGGAACCCCCCGCGCGAAGGCAGACGAAAGGCCCCCGCAGATGGCTCGGCTCCCCTTACCCGGCCCGCTGCAGCACCCCAGGAACGAGTACGCACCGAGACCGCCCGGAGGCGGGCAAGCGGCTCCACTCCCCCAGCCGGACGGCCTCGCCCGTCCCGCCTCCGGGCACCGCACCGTCCGTGAGACCCGCGCGTTCGACCTGCCCGCCGTCCCGGCGTCCGTGCGTACCGCCCGTGGCGGTGTGCGTGAGACGCTCACCGCGCGGGGTGTCGCTCACGACGTCTGCGACAACGCTGTCGTCGTGACGTCGGAACTCGTCACGAACGCGCTCACCCACTCGGCCGGCGACCGGGTCGTGTGCCGGTTGCACCTGACGGCGGACCTGATCCGCGTCGAAGTCGAGGACCAGGCCCGCGGCCCCGGGCTGCCCGTGCTCCGCCGCCCGGGTCCCGAGGCCCAGAACGGGCGCGGGCTGCTCCTGGTCGACGCGCTCAGCGGCAGCTGGGGGGTCACCGGCTCCCCCGGCGGGCCCGGACGTACGGTCTGGGCCGAACTGCGCCGGGAGGCTGATCCGTCCGCCCCCGCCCCGCCCCGCGCGGAGTGAGGCCGCGGCCCGTCCTCCACGGGCTCGGCGGACATGACGGCCGCCTGGTCCCCCGGCCGCGACGGGGCCGCCGATCGAGGTCCTGTCGGCCGTGGTGCCCCAGGGCCGCCACGGCGGCACACCGGGTCGTGTCCTCCACCGCGAGGGCGACGGGGTGGTGAGCGTCACCGGCGCCGACGTGCGTACCGGACGCGACCGCGGCCCGGCGATCACGGGTGCGGACCGAGGACGGCCGGGCCCGCGTACGTCACCTCGATGGGCGGCTGCCTCACCGGGGCATCCCTGAACTCCCGGGCACGGGGCGCCATCTGCGAGACTGGCGGCGGATCCCGGAGCGCCGCGATGTGCGGTGCTCGCCGCACGACTGGAGTACCCACGGTGGCGTCACAGGACGCGGTCCCCTCCCCCGGGGACCGGCAGGACCACCCGGACCGCCAGGACCGGCAGGACCGGCAGGATCACCCGGACCTGCAGGCCGACTGCGCCGCCTGCTTCGGCCTGTGCTGTATGGCCCTTCCCTTCGCCCGCTCCGCGGACTTCGCCGTCAGCAAGCCCGCCGGGCAGCCCTGCTCGAACCTCCGCACGGACTTCCGCTGCGGCATCCACGAGCGGCTGCGCGACCGGGGATACGCCGGCTGCACCGTCTTCGACTGCTTCGGCGCCGGGCAGAAGGTGTCCCAGGTCACCTTCGCCGGCACCGACTGGCGCGCGGCGCCGGAGACGGCGCGCGCCATGACCGAGGTCTTCCCCGTCGTGCGGCAGCTGCACGAGCTCCTCCGGTACATCACCGAGGCCCTCGGCCTGGCACTCGCCCGCCCCGTTCACCAGGAACTGCGGCGGGCGCGGGACCGGATCGACGGCCTGACCCGCGGCAGTGCCGCATCGATCGTCGAGCTGGACGTGAACGCGCTGCGGGGCGAGGTCAACGTCCTGCTGCTGCGGGCCGGCGAGCTGGCCCGGGCCCACGTCCCGGGCCCCAGGAAGAATCACCGCGGAGCGGACCTCGTCGGCGCGAAGCTGTCCGGCGCCGGTCTGCGGGGGGCGAGCCTGCGCGGTGCCCTGCTCGTCGCCGCCGACCTCAGCGGAGCGGATCTGCGGGACGCGGATCTGATCGGAGCCGATCTGCGCGACGCCGACCTCAGCGGTGCCGATCTCACCGGTGCCCTCTTCCTCACCCAGGCGCAGCTGAACGCCGCCAGGGGCGACGCCGCCACCGTACTGCCGCCCGTGCTCAGCCGCCCGGCTCACTGGTAGGGGCCGGTCGCATGGTGGACGGCGCCGCCCGACGGCATGGCGTCAGCCGGCCGCGGTGTCGAAGCGCAGCCGTATCTGTTCCTCGAGGCGCCGCAGGCTCGAGTCGAGGGCGTCGTCCACCTGCTTCGCGCCGGGGTCGTGGCTGTCCTCATGGAACGACAGGTGCACCGTGACCTCGCTCGCCCCGCTGTCGATACCGGCGACCTGGAGCCAGCCGGTATAGCCGCCCCGGTCACGCGTGCCCCATTCGAGCCTCATCTGCTCCCGCTCGGCGCGCAAAAGGGCGGAGGTGTCCTCGTCGGTCCGGTCCTCGTGCACGGTGACGGCGGGCAGTTCCTCGGCGTGCACGTGCAGTTCCCCGGGCAGCCAGTCCTCCATCTGGTCGATGTTCGCCGCCTGGTCGAAGACATGCTCGGGTTGTGCGGGCATCGTGCGTGAGCGTTCGTACTCGGTCATCGCCGGTACCGCCTTCCGGTCGGGGTCGCGCGCGGCGGACGAGAGCGCGGCGGGCTACCCGCGGTGGAGCGACGCGGCGGATCCACGCGGGGACGTGGCGGGTACCCGGCGTGCCGGGAGATGATGCGCCGCCCGGTCTTCCGAAAGCCGAGTACCCTGCGCCGTCGACCCGGGTACGCGTACTCAGGCGCCGGGTACCGGGCGCGCGCCAAGCTGCCGGGCAGGATCTCCGACTGCCCGAAAGGCCTTCCGTGCTCAGCCGTGCCGCCTCCGTCCTGCTGCCCCTGTTCGGGCGGCTCACCGTCACCCGCGACACCGGCGAACCCTTCGCCGCGGGCAGTGTCTTCGTCGCCAACCACGACTCGATGGCCGATCCGGCCCTCGTACTGGCCGCCCTGCGCGGGGTGGGGGTGACACCGGTCGTCATGGCGACGGCGGGGCTGTGGCGTGTGCCGGTGCTGGGGCGTGCCCTGAAGCGGGGCGGCCACATACCGGTGCACCGGAGAACCGCCCGCGCGGCGGACGCGCTGGAGGCGGCGGCGCGGGCCGTGCGGTCGGGGCGCCATGTGCTCATCTACGCGGAAGGGGGCCTGCCCCCGGGCAAGGACGCGGTCTGCGCCGCGCCCCGGCCCTTCCGGACCGGTCTGGCCCGGCTCGTCGCCGCCACCGGCGCCGAGGTCGTCCCGGTGGGGCAGGCGGGCGCCCGGCGGCTCGCCTCCGGGTCCGCCGCCAAGCAGTTGGCCGGCGTTCTCACCGCACCGGTACGTCGGCCCCGGTTCCACGTGCACATCGGCCGGCACGTCTCCCTGCCGCCCGGGACATCGGCCGGCACGGCGGCGGCCCACGCGGCGGTCGGCGCCGCCTGGCGGCAGGCCGCCGGGGCCCTGGGCGAGCCGGCCCGCCCCGCCGCACCCGCCGCACCCGGCGCGCCCGGCGGTCACGCCATGTCGGGGTCGGTGTCCGTGCGCCCGGCCAGCCGCTCGTAGCGCTGCCGGGCGGCCTGCGGGCTGCGCAGGCCGAGACCGAAGGCGATCTCCGGCCAGGTCATACCGCGTCCTCGCGCCATCCGCAGCAGACCTGCCTCGAGTTCGTCCATCTCCGCGCGGGCGCGCGGCACGAGGCTCAGCGCGGCGGTGATGTCCGCGCGGTCCACCTCGGGTTCGCCGTCCTCGCGCAGCACCGCACCGCTGAGGAGGAAGGACACCAGCCTCACCGCCTCGTGGGGGGCGATCACGCCGGGATGGATCTGCCGGCGGCGCTGTCCGTCCGTGGCGGCGTGCCGTTCGGCGATGCGGAACAACGAGGCGTGCACCCGGTGCGCGCGTGCCGCCGCGGAACTCGGCGGGGTGAACGGGTCGGTGGGTGGTTCAGGAGTCCGGGCCATGGAGCGAGCATCACGGATGAACAGTTTGTTGTCAACGAAATATCATCAATGAAATACACCCGCGCGTGACCGATGAGTTCCGGCGTCCGCACCCGTCCACCCCTGCGACGGACGCCCACGCGACGCGAGACAAGGGACGACACCATGAGCACCGGAACCGGCTTCTCCTACACCCTCACCCGCACCCTGGACGCCCCGGCGGGCACGGTGTGGCGGGCGTGGACCGCCCCCGACGCGTACGCCCGATGGGCGTACGCCGCCCCCGGCTCGGTCGAGATGGACGTACGGCCGGGCGGCGCCTGGAAGGCCACCGTGGTCACCCCGGACGGCGGGGAGTTCCCCATGACCGGGTCCTACCTCGACGTCGACGAGCACCGTCTGCTGGTGGTGGGAATGGACGTCCCGGGCAAGCCCGCTCCCTCGGCGATGAGCGTGGAACTGGACGAGGACGGCCCGCGGACGCGGATCGTGGTCCGCCAGTCGTGCGACACGGCGGAGGAACGCGACATGGCCGAGCAGGGCAGCGCCATGCTCCTCGACAGCCTGGCCGTCTTCCTGGCCGACGGCTCGAGCGGCTGAACGCCTTCGCGTGGTCCGACCCGCCCGCTGGTGCGACGCTGGGGTGGACAGTTCCGAGGACGAGCACCCTGGAGGGAGACCGATGGGACGCGACGTCCCGGCGCTCACCTTCACCCGCGAGGACCGCCGCCGCTACCGGATCAAGATGCAGGACTGCCTCGACGCGCTCGCGCAGATGCTGCGCGAGTCGCGCTTCGAGGCGGAACGGCCCCAGGTGGGCCTGGAGATCGAACTGAACCTGGTCGACGACCGGGCCGAGCCGGCGATGCGCAACACCGACGTGCTGGAGGCGATCGCGGACCCGGCCTGGGACACGGAGCTGGGCCGGTTCAACCTGGAGATCAACATCGCGCCCCGCCGGCTCACGGCGGGCGGCCCCGACGCCTGGGAGTCCGAGATCCGCGCGGCGCTCAACCACGCGGAGCAGCGCGCCAGGTCGGTCGGTGCGCATCTGATCATGACGGGCGTGCTGCCCACCCTGCGGCAGGAGGACGTCGGCGAGGGCGCGCTGTCGGAGAATCCGCGCTACCGGCTGCTCAACGACCAGATCTTCGCGGCACGCGGGGAGGATCTGCACATCGAGGTGACCGGCATCGACCGGCTGCGGACCTACGCGGACACCATCACTCCGGAAGCCGCGTGCACCAGCACGCAGTTCCACCTCCAGGTCTCCCCCGAGCAGTTCGCCGACTACTGGAACGCGGCCCAGGCGATCGCCGGGGTCCAGGTCGCGCTCGCGGCCAACTCCCCCTTCCTGTTCGGCAAGGAACTGTGGCACGAGACGCGCATCCCGCTGTTCGAGCAGGCCACCGACACCCGCCCGCAGGAGATCAAGGCACAGGGGGTGCGGCCCCGGGTGTGGTTCGGGGAGCGGTGGATCACCAGCGTCTTCGACCTCTTCGAGGAGAACCTGCGCTACTTCCCCGCCCTGCTCCCCCTGTGCGACGCGCAGGACCCCGCGGAGACGCTGACCCGGGGGGACATCCCCGAACTCGGCGAGCTGACCCTGCACAACGGCACCATCTACCGCTGGAACCGCCCGGTGTACGCCGTCGCCCGCGACAAACCGCATGTGCGGGTGGAGAACCGGGTGCTGCCCGCCGGACCGACCGTCGCGGACACGCTCGCCAACGGAGCCTTCTACTACGGTCTCACCCGTGCCCTGGTGGAGGAGGAGCGGCCGGTGTGGTCACGCATGTCCTTCTCCGCCGCCGAGGACAATCTGCGGACCGCGGCGCGCTACGGAATCGATGCCCGGCTCTACTGGCCGGGGATGGGCGAGGTGCCGGTGGCCGAACTCGTTCTGCGGCGGCTGCTGCCGCTGGCGCACCGCGGTCTGGAGCTCTCCGGAATGGACGAGGCCTGGCGGGAGCCGCTGCTCGGCATCATCGAGCAGCGGTGTGTGACGGGCCGCAACGGAGCGGTGTGGCAGAAGGAGATGTTCCACCACATCGACGCCACCGCGCACTGCGGACGCCATGAGGCACTGCGTCGCATGACGCTGCTGTACATCGACTACATGCATCTCAACGCGCCGGTCCACACCTGGCCCGTGGAGTGACACGGCGCGGTGCGGAACCCGGCGCCGGGTTCCGCACCGTGCCGCCCGTCAGCCCGGACGGCGTCCGGTCCCGGAGTCGTCGGGATCGACACCGGTGAAGGCGGACTCGTCCTTCGTTCCGCTGGGGCGCCCGGAGCGGCCCCTGCGTCCCGTGTCCCGCCTGCCTTCCTCGGGCTGCTCCCCGTACTCCTCGCCCCGCCTGGCGTCACTGCGCGCGACATCGCCCGGGACGGACGTGTGCTCCTCCTCGGCGTGCGCCCGGCCCGCTCCGCGCGGGGGCGCGTGCCTCTCCGCGTGGAAGGAGCGGCGGGCGCTCGGGTTCTCCTCCTGCCGCGTCTCGTCGACGTCGGGCGACCAGCCATGGTGTTCGGTCCCCTGGTGGCGACCGGGCCCGTGGTCCCGTGACGGTTTCGGCTGCTTGCGTTCGTCAGGCATGTGTCGGCCCACCTGTCCGCT
Source organism: Streptomyces sp. NPDC086080 (assembly GCF_044540255.1). NCBI lineage: Bacteria > Bacillati > Actinomycetota > Actinomycetes > Kitasatosporales > Streptomycetaceae > Streptomyces > Streptomyces sp. NPDC086080. Next base: position 114,031 of record NZ_JBITRU010000029.1, on the reverse strand, counting down.
CGTAGGGGCACGTTCCTCAGCGCCCCGGCAAGAAAAGCCTCCCACTCATCACGATTCCGGTCATATCGGCCGATCCGGACTGTGTCATCCGTGCGGCAGGCCGCCCTGACCCTGCCGGCGGCCTGCCAGGTGGACCCAGCCGCCACTCGCACGGGTGACACGGGGGATTCATGTCCACATTCCCGGCCTGGTGTGTCCGACCATCGCAGACAGCCGGGCCGCCCCTCGTCGACGGCCGCAGCACCCCGGAAAGGCCGCCGCGTGCGCATCCTGCTCATCGCCAGTGCCAACAACAGCCTCACCCAACGGGTCCACGCGGAACTGCGGGACCGCGGGCACCCCGTCGCCGTCGAGGTGACGCCCACCGGCCATGACGTGGTCCGCGCCGTGCGCCGGCACGATCCCGGGCTGATCGTGGCCCCGATGCTGAAGACGGTCGTCCCCCGGGAGGTGTGGACGGCGCGGACCTGTCTGATCGTGCACCCGGGGCCCGTCGGCGACCGCGGTCCTTCCTCCCTGGACTGGGCGATCCATGAGGGCGCCACCGAGTGGGGGGTCACCGTTCTCCAGGCCGAGGAGGAGAGGGACGCGGGGCCGGTGTGGGCCACGGCGGCGTTCCCCGTGCCCCGGGTCGGCAAAAGCGATCTGTACCGGGGCGAACTGGCCGACGCGGCCCTCGACGCCGTACTGACCGCCGTCGAACGGTTCGCCTCCGGCCGCCACTCCCCCACCCGGCAGAGCACCCTTCCGGCCGTGCCGGGCGCCCGGACCCGCCCGCCGATGCGGCAGGAGACCCGTCGAATCGCATGGGCCGGCGACTCCACCGGGACGGTACTGCGCAAGCTGCGCGCCGCCGACTCCCAGCCCGGCGTCCGGGACGAACTGCTGGGCGAGGAATGGTTCCTGCACGGCGGGCATCCCGAGTACCGGCTGCGCGGACGCCCCGGCGAACTGCTGGCCACCCGGGCGGGCGCCGTCTGCCGGGCCACGGCCGACGGCGCCGTGTGGATCCCCGAACTGCGGGCCCGTACCGGCCCCGGCGTGCCACGGGCCCCCAAGCTGCCCGCCGCACTGGCCCTGGCCGGACGGCTGTCGCGCGTCCCGGAGGTGTCCGCGCCGCCGCTGTGCCCCGCCGGGGACGGCGCCCCCTGGTCGGACATCCGGTACCGGGAGGACGGCCCCGTGGGGACGCTGTCGTTCTCCTTCCCCGGCGGCGCGATGTCCACCGACCACTGCCGGCGGCTGCTGGACGCCTACCGGGCCGCCTGCGAGCGGCCCACGTCGGTGCTGGTCCTCGGCGGCGACCGCGACTTCTTCTCCAACGGCATCCACCTCGGCGTCATCGAGGCGGCGCCCGATCCGGCGGTGGAGTCCTGGTCGTGCATCAACGCGATGGACGACCTCGTCGAGGCCGTCCTGACCACCACCGACCGCCTCGTCGTCGCCGCGATCGGCGGCAACGCGGCAGCGGGGGGCGTCATGCTGGCGCTGGCCGCCGACGAGGTGTGGTGCCGCTCCGGCTCCGTGCTGAACCCTCACTACCGCCTCATGGGCCTGTACGGCTCCGAGTACTGGACCTACAGCCTGCCCCGGCGGGTGGGCGCCGCGGCCGCGCGGCGGCTCACCCGGGAGGCACTTCCGGTCGGTGCCGCACGGGCACGGGACATCGGCCTGGCCGACCGGGTGATCGACTGCGCTCCCGCCCGCTTCCGCGCCGAGGTCACCCGGCTGGCTCAGCGCTGGGCCGATTCCTCCGGTGCCCGGTCACGGCTCGTCGGGAAGAAGGCCGAGAGCGAGCGCCGGGAGTCCGTCACCCCGCTGGCGGCGGTGCGCGAGCGGGAACTCGCGCACATGCACAGGATCTTCTTTGACCCCGCGGCGCCGTACCACGCGCTCCGCCGGGCGTTCGTACGCAAGGAACCACCGACGGTCCCGCCTGCGGTACCGGCCGGTGTGGCCGACGCTTGAGCCACGCACACCCACCGGGACACCGGCACTGCCGCACCCCTCCCCAGGAGGCCCTGATGAACGCAAGCCCCCCGGCCGCGAACGCCGAGCCGGAGACCTCCGGCGCCGTCGGCACGGACGACAAGCCGATCCACATCCTCTGGATCAACGCCGGGCTGAGCTGCGACGGCGACTCGGTCGCCCTGACGGCCGCCATGCAGCCCAGCATCGAGGAGATCGCACTCGGCGGACTGCCGGGACTGCCGAAGATCGCCGTGCACTGGCCGCTCATCGACTTCGAATGCGGGCCGGTCGGGGGCGCGGACACCTTCATCGAGTGGTTCTTCAAGGGCGAGCGCGGCGAGATCGATCCGTTCGTCCTGGTGGTCGAGGGGTCCGTGCCGAACGAGGCGATCAAACGGGAGGGCTACTGGTCCGGCTTCGGGGACAACCCGGAGACCGGTCAGCCGATCACCACCAGCGAGTGGATCGACCGGCTCGCCCCCAAGGCGCTCGCCGTCGTGGCCATCGGCACCTGCGCGACCTACGGCGGCATCCACGCCATGGCCGGCAATCCGACCGGCGCCATGGGGGTGCCGGACTATCTGGGCTGGGACTGGACGTCACGGGCCGGCATCCCGATCGTGTGTGTCCCGGGCTGTCCCATCCAGCCCGACAACTTCGCCGAGACCCTCACCTATCTGCTCTACCAGGCGGCGGGCTCCGCGCCGATGATCCCGCTGGACGACAAGCTCCGCCCCACCTGGCTGTTCGGCGCCACCGTGCACGAGGGCTGCGACCGGGCCGGCTACTACGAGCAGGGGCAGTTCGCCACCTCGTACGACTCACCGCAGTGCCTGGTGAAGGTCGGCTGCTGGGGGCCCGTGGTGAAGTGCAACGTGCCCAAGCGCGGCTGGATGAACGGCATCGGAGGCTGCCCGAACGTCGGCGGCATCTGCATCGCCTGCACCATGCCCGGCTTCCCCGACAAGTTCATGCCGTTCATGGACGAGCCGCCGGGCGCGCGGCTCTCCAGCGCGGCCAGCGGCGCCTACGGAGCGGTGGTGCGCAAGCTGCGGACCATCACGATGCAGACCGTGGACAAGGAGCCCAAGTGGCGCCGCACGGGCCGCAAGCTCACCACCGGCTACCGGCCGCCCTGGTGACCGGCGCCTCCTGCCCCACCGACTGGCCGACCCGCTCACCGACCCGAACGACCGAAGGGCAGTACCGACACAATGGCGACCTCGACGACGACCGGTGACGGCACCGGCCTGGTGGAGATGGCGTGGGACCCGATCACCCGGATCGTGGGCAGCCTCGGCATCCACACGAAGATCGACTTCAAGCAGAAGCGGGTCGCCGAGTGCTACAGCACCTCGTCGGTCTTCCGCGGCTACAGCGTCTTCATGCGGGGCAAGGACCCGCGCGACGCGCACTTCATCACCAGCCGCATCTGCGGCATCTGCGGCGACAACCACGCCACCTGCTCGGTGTACGCGCAGAACATGGCGTACGGCGTGAAGCCGCCGCACCTCGGTGAGTGGATCATCAACTGCGGTGAGGCCGCGGAGTACATGTTCGACCACAACATCTTCCAGGAGAACCTGGTGGGGGTCGACTACTGCGAGAAGATGGTCCGCGAGACCAACCCGGGCGTCCTCGAACTCGCCGAACGCACCGAGGCCCCGCACGCCGCCGACCACGGCTACCGCACCATCGCCGACATCATGCGCTCGCTCAACCCGCTGGAGGGCGAGTTCTACCGGGAGGCGCTCCAGGTCAGCCGGTACACCCGGGAGATGTTCTGCCTGATGGAGGGCCGCCATGTGCACCCCTCCACGCTGTACCCGGGCGGCGTCGGCACCATCGGTTCGGTGCAGCTCTTCACGGACTACATGACCCGCCTCATGCGCTACTGCGAGTTCATGAAGCGGGTCGTGCCGCTCCACGACGACCTGTTCGACTTCTTCTACGAGGCCCTGCCGGGCTACGAGGAGGTCGGCAGGCGACGGGTACTGCTCGGCTGCTGGGGCGCGTTCCAGGACCCGGAGCACTGCGACTTCCGTTACGCCGGCATGACGGACTGGGGACGGCGCATGCTGGTCACCCCGGGTGTGATCGTGGACGGCAAACTGGTCACCAACGACCTCACCGAGATCAACCTCGGCATCCGCATCCTGCTGGGCAGTTCCTACTACGAGGACTGGGAGGGCCAGGAGCGGTTCGTCACCCACGACCCGCTCGGCAACCCGGTCGACCCGCGGCACCCGTGGAACCAGCACACCATCCCCGCACCGCAGAAGCGGAACTTCGACGACAAGTACAGCTGGGTGATGTCCCCGCGCTGGTTCGACGGCACGGACCACCTGCCGCTCGACACCGGCGGCGGCCCCCTCGCCCGGCTGTGGTCCACCGCGCTGTCCGGGCTGGTGGACGTCGGGTACGTCAAGGCGACCGGGCACAGCGTCGTCATCAACCTGCCGCGCACGCTCACCAAGCCGGAGACCACCTTCGAGTGGAAGATCCCGAAGTGGTCCAACGCGCTGGAACGCAACCGCGCGCGCACCTATTTCCAGGCGTACGCCGCGGCCGTGGCCCTGCACAGCGCGGAGAAGGGGCTCGAGGAGGTACGGGCCGGACGCACCCAGACGTGGGAGAAGTTCGAGGTGCCGGACGAGGCCATCGGCGTGGGCTTCACCGAGGCGGTGCGCGGAGTCCTCTCCCATCACATGGTGATCCGGGACGGAAAGATCGCGAACTATCACCCGTACCCGCCGACCCCGTGGAACGCCTCGACCCGTGACACCTACGGCACCCCGGGCCCGTACGAGGACGCGGTGCAGAACACACCGATCTTCGAGGAGAACTCCCCGGAGAACTTCAAGGGCATCGACATCATGCGGACCGTGCGCAGCTTCGACCCGTGTCTGCCGTGCGGTGTGCACATGTACGTCGGTGACGGCCGGACGGTGAAGTCGATGCACGTCCCCACCGGTCTGAGCGGACTGGCCGGATGAGCCGCACGACCGCGGGACCGGACGCGGAGACGGCGGGGCGGATGGTGGAAGAGGTCCTCGACCGGCTCGCCTCCTCCGGCGACCGCGCGGCCTGCGAGGCCGCCGAGGAACTCGTGCGTGTGCTCATGGAGTTCTACGGCGCCGGATTCGCGCGGACCATGGAACTGCTCGGCCGCCATCCACAACGGCCGTCCCAGCAGGCCGTGGACGCCCTGCTCCGGGACGAACTCGTGGCGGGTCTGCTGGTGTTGCACGGTCTGCACCCGGACGACGCACCGACCCGGATCCGACGCGCCCTCGACGCCCTCCCGCACGCCGTGGAGGACGCCGGATTCGACCCGGACACGGGTGAGTTGCGGCTGCGGCTGACCTCCTCGGGGGGCTGCGGCTGCGGCGGGTCCCGGGACGCCGTCGAGCAGGCGTGCCGCGACGCTCTCGCGTGCGCCGCGCCGGAGGTGACGGCGGTGACGCTGGAGCCGGAACCGGCCCCCGGGCCGGTGCTGCTCCAGATCGGCGCCGGCCCGCCCGGCGGGTCCCCGGCCGGGACGAGCGGCCGGCCGCCGGCCACCGCGGCACCGTGAGCGCCTCCCCGCCCGGACCGGGTACGCGGCAGCGCCGGGGACTGTTCCGGTTCACCGGGCCGCGCCGGCCCCCCGGGGAACGCTGCGAGCTGTGCTCGGCGACGCTGCCGGGCTCCGGTCACCGGCATCTGGTCGACGTCGAGAACCGGGCTCTGGCCTGCGCCTGCGGCCCCTGCGCCCAGCTGCTGGACCGGCCCGGCGCGGCAGGGGGACGGTTCCGCACGGTTCCCGGCCGGTATCTGGGCGACCCGGGGGACGGTCTGGACGAGACGGCCTGGGAACGTCTGCGTATCCCGGTCGGTGTCGTCTTCTTCTTCCGCAACTCCGCGCTCGACCGGCCGGTCGCGCTCTACCCGAGCCCCGCCGGGGCCACCGAGAGCGAGCTGGAGCCCGAGGCCTGGCAGACCGTGCTGGAGGCGACGCCGCTGGCCGGGCTCCTCGAACCCGATGTGGAGGCGCTGCTGCTGCGCCGCCACGAGGGACGGGTGGAGTGCCATCTGGTGCCGATCGACATCTGCTACGAACTGGTGGGCCGCATGCGACTGCGCTGGCAGGGCTTCGACGGGGGCGCCGAGGCGCGGGCCGATCTGGAGGAGTTCTTCGGCCATGTGCGCGAGCGGGCCCGTGTCCCCCGGGAGAGCGCGTCGTGACCGATTTCGGCTTCCTGTGCACGGGGGTGCGCGCCGACCCGTACGCCGTGGGTCCTGCGCTGGTCTTCCGGCTGCGGGTCACCGCCTCTTCCGGCACCCCGGTCCACGCGCTGGCGCTGCGCTGCCAGATCCGGATCGAGCCTGCCCGCCGGAGCTACGACGACACCGAGGCCGCCGCGCTGACCGATCTGTTCGGTGAACGCTCCCGCTGGGGCAGCAGTCTCAACCCGCTGGAGTTCGCCCAGGTCCCGGTGATGGTCAAGGGGTTCACCGGCGAGACGGAGACCGATGTGGTCGTGCCCTGCACCTACGACATGGACATCGCCTCCTCCCGCTACTTCCACGCCCTCACGGACGGGGAGGTGCCGCTGCGGATGCTGTTCTCCGGTACCGCCTTCACCGGCACCGGCGGCTTCCGGGTCGAGCCGGTCCCCTGGGACCGGGAGGCCGTGTTCCGGATGCCGGTGAAGACCTGGCGGGAGATGGTCGACCAGCACTTCCCGGGCTCGGCCTGGATCAGGCTGCCCAGGGACACGATGGACGCGCTGCTCGCCTACCGGTCCCGCCGGGCCCTGCCCTCCTGGCGGACGACCGTGGACCGGCTGCTGGCAGCGGCGGGCGAGAGGACACCATGACCACGACGACGTTCACCTCCTCGGCCGAGGCCCGGCTGGCGGTGGCGCGCCAGGTCGCCGACGCCGTGCTGTTCGAGGGGTACGTGCTCTACCCGTACCGGGCGTCGGCCGCCAAGAACCGGCTGCGCTGGCAGTTCGGGGTGCTGGTGCCCCCGTCCTGGACGGCGCGGGAGGGGGAGCACGAGTTCCAGCACACCGAAGTGCTGATGGAGCCCCGCCGGGGCGCCACCCTTTCGGTCGAGGTGCGGTTCCTGCACGCCCAGCGGCGCACCGTCCAGCGGGTCGTGCCGGGCGGCGGTTTCGAGACCGTCGGTGAACTGCGCCTGGAGGACCGGGTGGTGGTCCCGTGGGACGAGGGCAGGGAGGAACGGGTCCGGATCACCGTTCCGGTCGGGGAACTGGCGGACGGGGGCACCGTGGTCCCCTTCGGCCGGCCGGCGGGCGAGGAGACCGAACCGGTCGCCGACGCCGCCGGGACGGTCGTGGGACGCCTGGTGCGGCGCCGCGAGGCGGTCGAGGGCGTCCTGCGCCTGTCGGCGGTCCCGCTGGACGGGCCGTACACGACCCAGCGGCTGAGCGTGGTCGTGGAGAACACCGGCGAGTGGCTGCCCGAGGAGGGCGCCGGACGGGACGCCGCGCTGTCCCGCTCCCTGGTCGCCACGCACACACTGCTGCACCTGGACGCCGGGCACTTCCTGTCGCTGACGGATCCTCCGGAGTGGGCCAGGGGCGCGGCCGCGGCCTGCCGCAATCTGCACACCTGGCCCGTGCCGGCCGGTGAACCGGCCTCCGCCGACCTGGTGCTCTCCTCCCCGATCATCCTGGAGGACCATCCGGCCATCGCCCCGGAGAGTCCGGGCGCCCTCTACGACGCCACGGAGATCGACGAGATCCTCGCCCTGCGCACCGCGGCGCTCACCGACGAGGAGAAGCGGGAGGCCAGGGGTACGGACGACCGGGCGGCGGCGGTGATCGACCTCACCGAGTCGATGCCGGCGGAGGTGCTGGAGCGGCTGCACGGCGCGGTCCGCGGTCTGCGCGAGGTCACCGAACCCGTCCCGCGTACACCGGTGTTCGCCGACGCGCGGGGCGGCGTCGCCCGGCCGGACACCCCCTGGTGGGATCCGGGCGCGGACGCCTCGGTGGACCCGGCCCACGACCACGTGCTGGTCGACGGCCAGGAGGTGCGGGCGGGCAGCCGTGTCGTCCTGCGGCCCCGGCTGCGGCACACCGACGCCCAGGACCTGTTCCTGACCGGCCGGCGCGCCCTGGTGGAGGCGGTGCTGCACGACGTCGACGGGGGCGTGCACATCGCGGTCACCGTCGAGGACGATCCGGGCGCCGACATCCGCCGCGAGCAGGGCCGGTACCTGTACTTCCAGCCCGACGAGATCGCCGTGGAGACACCATGACCGGCGGCAGTGCCCGCCCGCGCGCCCTGGTCGCCGGAGTCGGCAACATCTTCCTCGGCGACGACGGGTTCGGTGTCGAGGCCGCCCGCGCCCTGGCCGGGCGACCGCTGCCGGACGGGGTCGAGGTGGCCGACATCGGCATCCGCGGCGTCCATCTGGCCTACCGGCTCCTCGACGGCTACGACACGCTGGTCGTCCTCGACGCGACGGCGCGGGGCGGGGAGCCGGGCACCCTGTACGTGATCGACGCGGCGGAACCCGGCAGCCGCCAGCCACCGGACGGCGTCCCCCTGGACGGCCACCGCATGTCACCCGACGCCGTACTCGCCCTGCTCGACACCCTGTGCGCGGGCACCGGTGCGGTGCCGCCCCGGCGCACGCTGGTGGTGGGATGCGAACCCGCCACCGTCGAGGAGCGCATCGGCCTCAGCCCCCGGGTCGCCGCGGCGGTGCCCGAGGCGGTGCACCTGGTCGTCGGCCTGATCGGCGAACCGGTCGGCGACGAAGCCGTCGTCCGACCCGGCCCTCATCCCCCTTCCCCCATCCGGAGAGCACCATGAGCAGCAAGCGCGTCGCCGGCGGTGTCGCCGCCGTCATCTCCCTGTCCGCACTGGTGGCGATCGCCGCGAGCATCTGGCCCGACGTGCGGCGTTACCTGCGCATGCGCAGGATGTGAGGCGGTCCGATCGGGCTACGGCTCCGGCGCGCCGGGCGGCCGGCCGTCCCGGTCGTGCCTCTAATGGGCAGCGGCCCCACCACCCCCGGCCCAGGACGGAGCGGCGATGCACGAGATGTCCGTCGCCCTGTCGGTCGTGGACCAGGTCGAGCAGGCGGCACGGCCGGACGGCGCGCACGGGGTGCGCCGGGTCGCCGTCGAGATCGGTGAGCTGGCCGGGGTCGTCCCCGACGCGCTCGCCTTCTGCTTCGAACTTGCCTGTGCCGGGACACGGCTGGAGGGCGCCGAGCTCGTCACCCGGTTCGTGCCCGGGCGGGCGTCGTGCGCCCCGTGCGGGCGCAGCTGGGAGACGGGGATGCCACCGGACATGATCTGCGCCACCTGCCGCGCCGGCGCCACCGAACTGCTCGCGGGCCGTGAACTGAGGATCACCGAGGTGCACTGGTCCGCGGCTTCCACCGCCCCCGGTCCCGCACCGGCGGCGCAATCCGAGGAGAGCTGACGATGTGCCGCACAGTCGACCTCCGGCAGGCCGTGCTCGCCAAGAACACCATGGCGGCACGCATCCTGCGTACCGAACTCACCGCCCGGGGCACGACGGTCGTCAACCTCCTGTCCAGCCCGGGCAGCGGGAAGACCGCCCTGCTGGAGCGTGAGCTGCGGCTGGCCCGGGAGCGCGGTGTCGCGACCGCGGCCCTCACCGCCGACCTCGCCACCGAGAACGACGCCACCCGGCTGGCCCGCTCCGGTGTCCCGGTCAAGCAGGTACTCACCGACGGTCTGTGCCATCTGGAGGCGGACATGCTCGCCGGGCATCTGCACGACTGGCTGCCCGACGCCACCCGCCTGCTGTTCGTGGAGAACGTGGGCAACCTGGTGTGCCCCGCCTCCTACGACCTGGGCGAGTCCCTGCGGGTCGTCCTGGCGTCCGTCACGGAGGGCGAGGACAAGCCGCTCAAGTACCCGACCGCGTTCGGGCTCGCCCAGCTGGTGATCGTCACCAAGTCCGACCTCGCCGGTCCCGCCGCCTTCGACGAGGCCGCCTTCCGCGCCCATGTGGAGCGGGTCAACCCGGGCGTCGAGGTGGTGCTCACCTCCGTGCGGACCGGCGAGGGCGCCGGGGTCCTGGTGGACCGGGCGCTCGCGGCGGCCGACGGGAAGAGCGTTCACGCGCCGGTGATGGCGCGGGCCGGGGCGTGAGCACCGCTCCCGGGGTCCGCCCTGCGACTGCCGTCGGGGCGGGTGCCGTGCGGCGCGCCCGGGTGGTCGTAAGGGGCGTGGTGCAGGGTGTGGGGTTCCGGCCGTTCGTGTACGGGCTGGCCACCGGTCTCGGCCTGGCGGGGCACGTGACGAACACCGGTGACGGCGTGGTGGTGGAGGTCGAGGGCCCGTCCCCGGCGATCGACCGGTTCTGCGCGCGCCTGTCGGCCGACGCACCGCCGCTCGCGGTGGTGGAGTCGGTGGAGACCTCCGAGCTGCCCGTGACACGGGAGAGCGGATTCGGCATCGTCGCGTCCCGGTCCTGCGGTCCCGTGCGCACGCTGGTCGCCCCCGACACCGCGACCTGCCACGACTGTCTGGCCGAACTGGGCGACCCCGGCGACCGGCGCCACCGCCATCCCTTCATCACCTGTACGCACTGCGGGCCGCGCTTCACCATCGTCACCGGACTGCCGTACGACCGTGAGCACACGACGATGGCGGGCTTCCCGCTGTGCCCGGACTGTGCGCGCGAGTACCACGACCCCCGTGACCGTCGTTTCCACGCACAGCCGGTCGCCTGTCCCGCCTGCGGTCCGCGGCTGCGGCTCGTCACCGGCCCCGGCTGCGCCGGCCTGTCACTGCCCGCGGACGACGACCCCCTCGGTGCGGCGCGCGCGCTGCTCGCCGCGGGCAAGGTGCTCGCCGTGAAGGGGATCGGCGGCTATCACCTCGCCTGCGACGCCACCCGCCCGGAGGCGGTGGCCGAGCTGCGCCGGCGCAAGGCCCGCGGGGACAAACCGTTCGCGCTCATGGCGCCGGGCGCGCGGGACGTCGAGCATCTGGTGCACATGGGCCCGGTGGAGCGGGAACTGCTCACGGGGCGGGTGCGGCCCGTGGTGCTGATGCGGCGGCGCACCGCCGTCCGGACCGGACCGGGGGTGCCGGTGCCCGCCGATTCCGTCGCGCCGGGCTGCCCCGACCTCGGTGTCCTGCTGCCGTACTCGCCGGTGCACCATCTGCTGCTGGCGGCGGGGGCGCCCCGGCTGCTGGTGATGACGAGCGGGAACGTGTCCGGGGAGCCCATCGTGACGGACGACGACGAGGCCCTGGAGCGGCTGTCCGAACTGGCCGACGCATGGCTGACCCACGACCGCCCCGTCCATGTGCCGTGCGACGACTCCGTCGTCCGCGTCCTCGACGGCGAGCCGCTGGTGCTGCGCCGTTCCCGGGGCTACGCGCCGCTGCCGGTCACTCTGCCGGTTCCCGTGGTACCGGCGCTGGCGGTCGGCGGGGATCTCAAGAACGTCTTCTGCCTCGGGCAGGGGGACCGGGCCTGGCTGTCCGCTCATGTCGGGGACATGGACGACCTCGCCACACAGGAGGCGTTCGGCCGGGCCGAGCGGCACCTGGAGTCGGTGACCGGGGTGCGGCCGGGGCTGCTGGCCACCGACACACATCCGGCATACCGGTCGGGATCGTGGGCGCGGCGGCACGCCCGGGGCCGTCCGGTGGTACGGGTCCAGCATCACCACGCCCACATCGCCTCCGTCCTGGCCGAGCACGGCGTCGCCGGGGGAAGCCGGGTGATCGGGGTCGCCTTCGACGGCACCGGGCACGGCGACGACGGTGCCGTGTGGGGCGGTGAATTCCTCCTCGCGGACTACGACGGGTTCCACCGGTTCGCGCATCTGGCCTATGTGCCGCTGCCCGGCGGCGACGCGGCGGTGCGCAGGCCGTACCGGATGGCGCTGGCCCATCTGCACGCCGCCGGCATCACCGCCGACGCGGACCTGCCCTGCACCGTCGCCTGTCCTCCGGACGAACTCGGCGTGCTGCGTACCCAATTGGCGCGGAACCTGAACTGCGTACCGACCTCCAGCATGGGCCGGCTCTTCGACGCGGTCTCTTCCCTGGCGGGGGTGTGCCACCACGCGGGATACGAGGCGCAGGCGGCAATCGAGCTGGAGGCCGCGGCGGTCGCGGCCGGTGACGACGAGCCGCACGACCCGCGCTACGCGTTCGCTCTCACGGACGGCCCGGGACCGTCGGCCGCTTCCGCGGCGCCCCTGCTGACGGCGGTGGTGGAGGACGTACGGCGCGGGGTGCCCGCGGCGGTGATCGCCGTCCGGTTCCATCTGGCCGTCGCCCGGCTGGTGCGGGACGTGTGCGTGGCGGCCCGGCGGGCGGCCGGGCTGCGGACGGTGGCCCTGACCGGTGGGGTGTTCTCCAACGCCCTGCTCTCCTCGGCCTGCGCCCGTGAGCTGCGTACGGCCGGTTTCACCGTACTGCGCCACCACGACGTCCCGCCGAACGACGGCGGACTGGCGCTCGGCCAGCTGGTCGTGGCCGCCCGGGCGGGGGCCACGGCCCGATGAAGGACGCGGGCGCCCCCCGCGCGACAAGTGAGGAGATCCGCATGTGTCTGGCGGTACCCGGCAGAGTGCTGGGCGTGGAGGAACGGGACGGCACCCGGATGGCCACCGTCGATTTCGGCGGGGTGGTCAAGGAGGTGTGTCTGGAGTACCTGCCCGATCTGCGGGTCGGTGAGTACGCCATCGTCCATGTCGGCTTCGCGCTGCAGCGGCTGGACGAGGAGTCGGCCCGCCGGACCCTGGAGCTGTTCGAGGACCTCGGCATGCTCCAGGAGGAGTTCGGCGATCCATGGGAACAGGCCGCGCAGGCGGGCGGCGACGAGCTGGTGCGGGAGGCACGGCGGTGAAGTACATCGACGAGTTCCAGGACCCCGGGCTGGCGGCACGCCTGCTCGACGACATCAGGGCCACGGTGACCCGGCCGTGGGCGCTGATGGAGGTGTGCGGCGGCCAGACGCACAGCATCATCCGGCACGGCATCGACCAACTGCTCCCCGACGAGGTGGAGTTGATCCATGGCCCGGGCTGTCCGGTCTGTGTGACGCCGCTGGAGGTGATCGACAAGGCGCTGGCGATCGCCTCACGGCCCGAGGTCGTCTTCTGCTCCTTCGGCGACATGCTCCGGGTGCCGGGCACGGGACGTGACCTGTTCCAGGTCCGCGGGGAGGGCGGCGACGTCCGCGTGGTGTACTCGCCGCTCGACGCGCTGCGGATCGCGGAGGAGAACCCGGACCGGGAGGTGGTGTTCTTCGGTATCGGTTTCGAGACCACGGCGCCGCCCAACGCGATGACGGTGCATCAGGCCCGCAAACGCGGCATCCGCAACTTCAGTCTGCTGGTCTCGCACGTCCGGGTGCCTCCCGCGATCGAGGCGATCATGCAGTCGCCGGACTGCCGGGTCCAGGGGTTCCTGGCGGCCGGACACGTGTGCAGCGTGATGGGAACGCGGGAGTACCCCACGCTCGCCGAGCGGTTCCGGGTGCCCATCGTGGTGACCGGGTTCGAGCCGCTGGACATTTTGGAAGGCGTCCGGCGGACCGTGCGTCAGCTGGAGCGTGGCGAGTACATCGTCGACAACGCCTATCCGCGCGCCGTACGGGACGAGGGCAACCCCGCCGCGCGGGCGATGCTGGACGACGTCTTCGAGGTCGCCGACCGCGCCTGGCGCGGCATCGGGGTGATCCCGGACAGCGGCTGGCGGCTGGCGGCGCGCTACCGGGACTACGACGCCGAGCACCGGTTCCAGGTGGGACACATCGCCACGGCGGAACCGGCGGAGTGCCGCAGTGGCGAGGTGCTGCAGGGACTGCTGAAGCCGCACGAGTGCGAGGCCTTCGGGACGACGTGCACGCCGCGCACGCCGCTGGGGGCCACCATGGTGTCCAGTGAGGGCGCCTGCGCCGCGTACTACCTGTACCGGCGGCTGGACCTGCCCGTGCCGAACGCGGCCGCCCCGGACCGGGAGGCGAGTTCCGTTGTCTGACACCACCACCGCGCCCGACATGCTCTCCTGGAGCTGTCCGGCGCCCCTGCGTGACCGGCCGCGTGTGGTGATGGGCCACGGCGGGGGCGGCGCACTGTCCGCCGAGCTCGTCGAGCAGGTGGTCCTTCCGGGGCTCGGCGGGGCCGCTCCGGCCGCGCTCACCGACTCCGCCGTGGTCGAGCTCGGCGGTGCCCGGCTCGCGTTCTCCACCGACTCCTTCGTGGTCCGGCCGCTGTTCTTCCCTGGCGGCAGCATCGGTGACCTGGCGGTCAACGGCACGGTCAACGACCTCGCGATGAGCGGGGCCCGGGCGGCGTACCTCTCCTGCGGGCTGATCCTGGAGGAGGGCGTCGGGATGGAGACCGTCGGCCGGGTCGCGGAGGCGCTCGGCCGTGCGGCCCGCGCCGCCGGGGTACGCGTGGTGACCGGTGACACCAAGGTCGTGGAGGCAGGACACGGTGACGGCGTGTACATCAACACGTCCGGCATCGGTGTGGTTCCCGCCGGCGTCGATCTGCGTCCGCAGCGGGTGGAGCCCGGAGATGTGGTGCTGGTGAGCGGCGACATCGGCGTGCACGGTGTGGCCGTCATGAGCCGGCGGGAGAACCTGACGTTCGAGGTGGAGATCGAGAGCGACTGCGCGCCGCTCGGCGGGCTCGTCGAGGCGATGCTGTCGGTCACCCCGGACCTGCACGTGCTGCGCGACCCGACCCGCGGGGGCCTGGCCGCCTCGCTGAACGAGATCGCCGTGGCGTCGGGGTGCGGGGTCGTCGTCCGGGAACGAGCCGTGCCGGTGCCGCCGCCGGTGGCCGGAGCCTGCGCCATGCTGGGGCTCGACCCGATGTACGTGGCCAACGAGGGCAAGCTCGTCGCTTTCGTGCCCCGGGAGCACGCCGACGCGGTCCTGGCCGCGATGCGGGCGCACCCTCTGGGCTCCGGTGCCGCCGTCATCGGTGAGGCGGTCGCGGAGCATCCGGGGATGGTCGTCGCACGGACCGGGCTCGGAGGTACCCGGGTGGTGGATCTGCCGATGGGTGAACAGCTCCCGCGTATCTGCTGAGCCCGGCGGCGGGGAGCCCCGGACAGCGACCGGTGAGCGGGGTGACCGTGCGATCCGCCGAGCCCGGGGCGCGGGGGCCGTGGGGGTGGACGGATCACCCTCCTCGTACGGCCGGTGGGGGGCCACCGCGGACGGGGCGGGTTCGCCCGGGCGGTGCCGGGCTCGGTCGGCCGGCGCCACGCCCGGCACGCGTCCTGCCCGGTCGCCGTGGTCCGGCGCCGCAAGGACGCGGACGGCTGCCCCTTCGTCCCCGTGCCGTTCGGGCAGCACGGAGGGCGCGCCGTGGTCAGCGGTCCGCGAGACGGTCCAGGACGCGGGTCGCTTCCCGGCGCACCGCCTCCCGGGCCGGCCCGGGCAGCGACGCCAGGACGGTGCGGTCGAGAGCGCCGAGCGTCAGCTCGGGTCCGGTGTGGCAGTCGGCGGTCGCGCTGGTCACCTCGTAGCCGTCCCGGACGGCGACGGAGAGACGCCGCCGGCCGTCGTTCCCCGCATGTACGGCGGTGGCGACGACCAGCGGCGGCGGGCCTCCCACTTCGCCGGGCGCCTTGTAGTAGCCGCTCGTCAGGGGGTCGCGCCAGCGCAGACCCAGCAGCACATGACGCTTGGCCACCACTTCGCCGAGGTCGGTCTCGTACGCGCCCTCGCTGTCCAGAACGGTCGCCCGCGCGTCGAGGACCAGCGCGGCCGGGAGCAGACAGCGCAGCGTGCTGCCCACGATGTTGCCGCCGACGGTGGCCGTGCGGCGTACGGCGCCGGTCCCGACGGTGGAGGCCGCCCGGTGCAGCACTTCCGGCACCCGGTCGTCCACCTGGTGCAGCAGGACCGCCCCGCCCAGTGCCTGGCGGTCTATCAGATTTGCCTCGGAGAGCGCGCGCAGGGACATCGCCTGCTCGGGGAAGCCGTCGCGTTGCCAGAGGCCCCACACGAGCGTGGCGCCGCCTACGGGTACCGCTCCCTCGGCGAGACAGCGCTGGGCTTCGGACAGGGACGTGGGCAGATGCAGCAGCACGACGGGCGACCTGCTTTCCTCAACAGGGGCGGGGAGACACGCCACTTCACGGGGTGATCGGGGCATTGCATTGTCGGCCCGGCTCCGGGGGCGCGTACAAGGCTCACGGGACGGCCGCGTGCGCCCATCAGGGCGTGCCCTTGCGCTCGGTCGGGTGCGTGCCTCATGGTTGACGCGCGTCACATGACTCGTCACTCAGCCCAGCCCACACGTCCCAGGACCGGAGATCGCATGCTCGGACGCGCTGTACGACTCATTCTCTCGATTGTCATGCTCACGACCGGCATAGTCGTGGGTACCGTCGCCACCGCGGGCACCGCGCACGCCGACGGCTGTTACACCTGGCCCCGCACCCTGTCCCAGGGCGCCTCGGGCGCCGATGTCACCCAGCTCCAGATCCGGCTGGGCGGCTATCCGGGTTACGGGTCGGTGCTGGCTGTCGATGGCAGTTTCGGCCCGGCCACGGCGGCCGCGCTCAAACGCTTCCAGTCGGCCTACGGCCTGGCCGCCGACGGGGTGGCGGGCCCCAACACCTACAACAAGCTGTACGCCCTCCAGGACGACGACTGCACGCCGATCCACTTCTCCTACGCCGAACTGAACCGCTGCAACTCGACCTGGTCGGGCGGCGCGGTCAGTGCCGCAACGGCCAAGTCCAACGCGCTGCGGACGATGTGGAAGCTGGAGGCCCTGCGGCACGCGCTCGGTGACCAGTCGATCCGGGTCACCAGCGGCTTCCGCTCCCACTCCTGCAACGACGCCGTCGGCGGAGCGAGCAACAGCCGCCATCTGTACGGCGACGCGGCCGACCTGGGCGCGGGACCGCACTCCTTGTGCACCCTGGCCAAGCAGGCCCGCAACCACGGCTTCAGCGGCATCCTCGGACCCGGCTACCCGGGACACGACGACCACACCCACGTCGACCACCGCGCCAGCCGCTACTGGTCCGCGCCGACCTGCGGCATCTGAACGGACGCCGGCCGCCGAGCGGGGGTTCCCCGGCCCTTCCGGGGAACCTCCGGGCGCCGGAACGGGCGGTGCGCCTGCGGGTCACAGCAGCCGCCGGATCTCACCCCGCACCCGGTAGAAGCCGCCGGCCGCCGGGTGCAGCGCGTCCACGACATAGCGCGCGCCGGGGACCCGTATCGCGCGCGGGAACTGCACGTTCCAGGACGCGTCGTAGCCGCCGGACACGACATGGACCCGCAGCCGCCCGTGGTCCTGCACGCACTCGACGACCACGGCGCCGGACGGCGCCTGCGCGACGGTGGCCACCGCGGTCGCGGTCGTGGCCGGTGTGTAGGTGGGCAGGGCCGCGGCGAGCTTGACGTCCCGCGCGACCGGCACGGTGCCCTGCTGCGCCGCGGAGACCGCCGCCTCGCTCGCGTCCACGCACACCAGCGAACCGTCCGTGGTCACCAGGTACAGCCGCTCGTCCCGGTACTGCATCGACAGCGCCGATCCGCCTCCCGTGCCGAGCTTCCACAGCCGGGTGCCGTCCCGGTCGAAGCAGTAGACGGACGACGCGGAGTCGCCGGCGAAGACGAACCGTCCGCCCGGCGCGGTGGCGCACGAGTACACGGAGCTGTCGCAGGCGTAGGTGGCTTCGACGGCACCGGTCGCCTTCGACAGCCGCTGCACCACCCGGTGCGCCGTACCCGCGTAGACGGTGTCGTCCTCCTGCCAGCCGAACAGCACACCGCCGCGGGTGGGCGTGTGCCACAACTCGCCGCTCCCGTCGGGTGCGTAGGCCGTGACGCCCCGATGGTGGCCGTGATAGACGGCCCGGTCGTCGGCACGGACCATCCATGCGTGCTCACCCTGGCTGCGGCGGGACCACTGGTGCTCGTCCTCGTGGTCGATGACGGTGAGCCGGCCCTCGCGGTCCGAGACGTCGAGAACGCCCTCGTGGATGTCCAGCCAGAAGATGTCGACATCCGCGGCGATGTCGTAGGCGGCGAACGGCAGTTTCGAGGACAGGTCGTAGACCCGGCCGTCGTCACAGCCCGCGTAGATCCAGAAGTCGTCGGCCACCAGGCACTTCACGCCGTCCGGCAGACTGAACCGGGCCAGTACGCCGCCCTCGTGGTCCAGGGTGAAGACGTCTCCTGACTGGTTGCCGACCCAGCAGCGGTCGTCGTCGACATGGATGCCGAACGCCGAGGAGCCCGTCCCGAACCGCCACAGCACGGGAGCCACGGCGCGCGCGGTGGACGGCGCCGAGGCCACCTGACGCCGGGTCACCGCACGCGGGGCCCGCCCGCCGGGCACCGCCGGCTCATAGCCCTTGCGGACCTTCTCCCCCACCTTCTTCGCCGCGGCGGCCCGCGCCTTCGCCGCCGAGGCGAACGTCGTCGTCTGGGTCTGCCCCGCCGCGCCGATCCGGCCGTACCGCACCGTCACCACCTGGCCGTCGACCGACACCTCGTAGAACTTGTGCGCGCCGCCACCCTCCTGCGACAGCTCCAGATACGTCGTCGACACCGCGGTCCCGGCGGACATGGCAACACCCCTCCCCAGACGGGCCCTCGGCCGCTCCGGCGGGCCCACTGATCACACCGTAGGAGGTGCCACTGACATCGGGGCTGCCGTCAGAGGCCGAACTCCTGCGGCGAGAGACCGAGCGCCGCGCACGCCTCACGGACGGCGTACTGCTCGGCGGGCTCGAAGCTGCCGTCCGCGCCGGCGACGACCATTCCGGTCTGCACCACCGCCCGCGCCTCGACCGGCTTCTTCGCCGCCTTGGCGATGTCCTCCAGCGCCCGCGCCTTGCCCTGCTCGAAGTGGGCCGTGAGCCGGTCCACATGCTCGTTGAACCGCTTGCGGAGCTGGTCCGGCGGGAAATTCTGCAGCACCTCGTTGGAGACGATCAGCTCCTCCACCCGCTGCCGCTCCACCGGGTCGACCCGGCCGTCGGCCGCCGCGACCAGCGCGCACATCGCCATGCTCGCGTCGCGGTAGGCGCCGCTCTTCAGCTCCGCCTTGGCCGAGGCGAGCTGGGTCTTGAACAGCCCCACCAGCTTGGCCTTGGAGCCGCCGCCGGGGGAGGACGAGCCGTGCCCCTGCTGCCGTGCTCCCGGCCTCGCTGCGCCCTGGGACTGCTGGAGCGTCCTTGCCTGGTCCTTGAGCCGGTCCCACATCGCCATTCGGTGCCACCTCGGGTTGTGTCGCTGTCCACCCGGTCCTGGTCGTCAGCCCGGGTCTGCACGGTCGTCCGGTCAAACGGACGCGGCCCCGGCCATGTTCCCGCGGGACGGAAGAAGGGCAAAGCCCATCGGGGCGTCGTCCGCGACGGGCCACCGCCGGGCCACCGCCGGGCCACCGCCGGGCCACCGCCGGGCTGGACGAACGACCGCCGCCCCGGACGGTGAGGTCCTGGGCGACGGTCGGCGACGTCGGCTCCGGCTCCGGCTCCGGCTCCGGCTCCGGCTCAGCCCACCGTCCACTTCTGGTTGGCGCCGCCCGAGCAGGTCCAGATCTGCAGCCGGGTGCTGTTGGCGGAACTGTTGCCCGTCACGTCCAGGCACTTGTCGGCCTGCGGGTTGACGATGTCGCGTGCCGCGGTCACGACCCATTTCTGGGCCGCGGTGCCGTTGCAGTCCCACAGCTGGACGGGCGTGCCGTCCGCCGTGCCGCCCGACGCGACGTCGAGGCACTTGCCGAGCGCCCGGATCGTGCCGTCGCCGCCCACCGACCACTGCTGGGCGGCGGTGCCGTTGCAGTCGTAGAGCTGAACGGGGGTGCCGTTCGCCGTGCCGGCCCCCGCGACGTCGACGCACTTGCCGGCCAGGCCGCGGATCGCGCCACCGGCCGGTGAGTCGCTCGTGGTCACCGATACGTGGTCCACCACGAGTTGCTGCGGGAAGACGGTGGATCCGTCCGGGTCACCGGGCCAGTAGCCGCCCACTGCCAGGTTGAGGATCAGGAAGAACGGCTTGTTGAACACCCACTGCTTTCCGCCCAGGTCGGCGGGGGTGCGCCGCTGGTAGACGTTCCCGTCCACGGACCAGGTGATCGAGTCCGGTGCCCAGTCGACGGCGAAGGTGTGGAAGGCGTCCGCGAAGGCCTGTCCGCCCGGCAGTGTGTACCCGGCGCCGATGCCGCCGGAGCCGGAGTAACCGGGACCGTGGATCGTTCCGTGCACCGTGGAGGGCTCGAAGCCGACGTTCTCCATGATGTCGATCTCGCCCGAGTCCGGCCAGTTCACCGGCGTGCCCAGCATCCAGAACGCCGGCCACATGCCCTGTCCGCGCGGGATCTTCATCCGCGCCTCGACGTGCCCGTACTGCGCGGTGAACCTGCCCGCGGTGTTGAGCCGTGCCGAGGTGTACTGACAGGTGCCGTACCAGCACTGGTAGTTGGCCGGGTTCTCCTTGCGGGCCGTGATGACCAGATGGCCCTGACCGTCCAGGGCGGCGTTCCGGTTGCCCGATGTGTAGTACTGCCGCTCGTGGTTGTTGACGTTGTCGCCGGTCTCGGTCTGCCACTTCGAGGAGTCGACGGCCGCGCCGGCGGGCCCGTCGAAGGTGTCCGAGAACGTGACGGCCGCCGCGGCGGTGGCGTCCGCCGGTTCGGCCCGCGCGGTCGTACCGACCGCGCCGGAGGCGACGAGTACGGCGGACAGGGCGGCGATCAGCCATCGGCGACGGGTGCGCGGAGAGAACATGGCTCTCCCTTCCGTACGGCGGCCCGTGGGGACGGGTGCGCCGAACGAGGGTGTGGGGGGGGGTGAATGCGCAACGACTCGATTCAAGAGGCGAGGTGAGCGGACGTCAAGACTTTGGTACAGACCAGAAATCGGCGCAGCACCTGCCGGACCCGAGGGCCGGCCGGTGATTCACGCCGTTGTGCCCCACGACGTCCGGTGCGCGCAGGCCGGGTCGTGCTCGGTGGCGCAGGACGTCCACCAGCGTTCGCAGCACGCGGCCTCCACCTCGGCCTGCGCGAGCGCCGCGGCCACCGAGTCGCGCCACGCAGCCCGGCGGCCCTCCCGTTCGCGGAGGACGGCGACGGCGCGCCGTTCGTCGGCGATCACCGTTTCGCGGACCACACCGACGACGGGGGCGAGGGCGGCCACAGCCATGGCGAGGGTGGTCCAGGGGGGAACGGTGCCCCAGGTGCGCACCGTGCAGAAGGAGAGCCAGAGGGCGACGGCGACGTACATCACGGTGAGAGTGCGACTGCCCCTGCTCATGACGCTTGTCCCTTCCCGGTCCGGCCGATGGACTTCTGATGCCCCGGATGCGCGCCGACATGACCTGCTCACCCGCAGATCGAGCAAGTCCTTTTGTTTGCCAATGAGTTGCTACTTTCCCGTGCCCCGTGCGTCACACTGACGCCAGAGAACCGGACGTCAAGGGGTGAGCGGGTGCGGGGGCACGGTCGCGCACAGACCGGTCGTGGCCCCGGTGGCGGGAGCGTTGCTGGTGGCGGGCTACACGGACGGAACGGGCGAGGGGGCCGGCGCGGCCACGTCGCCCCGACCCGTCCGGGCCGGAGAGGAACACGGCCGCTGCCCCATGTCCCGGTCCGTCCTCCCCGGACACTCCGGAGGAGGACGAGCCGTACACCCGCCCGAGGGCCGGGCGCCCCGGACCCGGGCCGAGGCGGTCGCCTTCGTACGCGAACTCGACGTACCGTGCGACTACTTCGGCGTCGAGTTCCGCAGACAGCGGCCCCACTGGGTGGTGCTGCACGCCCCACTCACCGGAAAGACGGGCAGGATCGGCGCGGTGCTGGACCGGGCGGGCGGAACGGTCGTCCAGGACCAGGGCATCCTGCTGCTCCGGCAGTGGCAGCGGGTTCTGGGCGGCGACGCGCTGCCGCACGTGGTCGCCGAGGAGACGGACGACGGCCCGGCGGCCACCCGCTCCCCCGCCGGCCGTGGGCGTGACGGCCTTCGCCTACCGCGGTCCGCTGGACTCCGCGGTCCGGACCGCCGCTCGCTGGACGCCGCGGTCCGGACCGCCCCTTCCTCGCCCGCGCGGACGACATCGGCCGCCGGGCGTGACGGGGCACGAGCCCGGCGAGCCGGAGCCGCCGGTACCGGTCACGCACCGGCGCCGGCCGCGGTCCGTCGAGGGCGGTGAAGCACACCGGAGGGGTGACGACGACTTCGGCTCGTGGCTCGTGGTTCCACCTTGCCGGACGGACACGGACCGTCAGGATTCTTCCGCCGGCAGTGCGTACAGCCGGGAAAGGTTCACCACGATCGCTTCCTGCGTGCTGCGGGCGATGACGACCACGGCCTCGTCCACGGGGTCGGGGTTCTCCTCCCGGTGCGGCACGAAGGGCGGGACGAACACGTAGTCCCCGGGGGAGGTCTTCAGCCGGATCTCCTGCGGCTCCTCGCCCGAGTCGTCCAGGAAGACGAACTCGGGGTGCCCGCTCACCACGTAGATCGCGGTCTCGGACTCGCCGTGGTGATGGTCGGAGGACGCTGTCGCCGGGGCGACGTGGGTCTGGCCCATCCACAGCTTCTCGGAACCCACCGTCGCGCCGCTGACGGCGGCGAACCGCCGCATGCCGCCGGTCTGCGCGGTGCCGCCGTCCAGGGAGTCGGCGCGAATGTGGTGCAGACGGGCACGCAGGGGGGCCACCGGGACGTCCGGGGTCTCGTGCAGATGAGGGTGGAACTTGTCACCGGGGGTTGTCAACGGCTCGCTCATGGCCGGGACGCTAGGTTCGCGCCAGAAAGGATGTCAAGAGGTATCTTTTGCTTGTCACCTGCGGAAACAATCCCGCAATGAAGGATCCGAGTGCGACGTAACTCCTCACGGCCCACAACACCTCGGGCATGATGGGCGTATGCATATCTCCGCGAAGGCGGACTACGCCACGCGAGCCCTTCTGGAACTCGCCCGCGAACCTTCCCGTCCGCTGACCTGTGAGTCCATCGCCTCCTCGCAGCAGATCCCGTTCCGGTTCCTGAAGTCCGTCGTGGGCGAGTTGCGCAGGGCCGGCCTGGTGCGCAGCCAGCGCGGCTGCGAGGGCGGATACTGGCTCGGCCGCCCCGCCGGCGAGATCTCCCTGCTCGACGTCGTACGCGCCGTCGACGGCGAGGTGCTCACCCTGCGCGGAGAGCCGCTGGGTGAACTCGCCTACCCCGGCCCCGCCGAAGGGCTGCCCGGCGTGTGGCGCCGTATCGAGGCCGACGCCACCACCGTCCTCGGCGGGACGACCCTCGATGCACTGCTGCCCACGCCCGTGCTCGACGGACCGGACCGGCGGGGCGTCGCGTGACGGCGGTACCGGAGCACCTTCCGGTGGAGGTCGTGGAGTACACCGATCCGCTGTGTCCGTGGGCCTGGGGGTCGGAGCCCGTTCTGCGGTGTCTGCGCACCGCGCTGGCGGGCCGGGCCCGCTGGCGCCGGGTGTTCTGCCTCCTGTTCCTCGACGACGACGATCCGGCACCCGATCCGGTGGCCGAGACCGCCTGGTACGAGCGGCACATCGAGGAGATCGCCGGGCACACGGGGGCACCCGGGCCCACGCGTCTGACCCGGGTGGCGGCGAGTTCCTGGCCGTCCTCGCTCGTGGCCAAGGCGGCGGAACTGCAGGGCGAGGAGGTGGCCGAGCGCGTGCTGCGGCGACTGCGCGAGACCGTCTTCGTCCTCGGGGAGCCCGCCGACACACTCGCGTCGGCGCTGTCCGCCGCCCGGGGCGTACCGGGCGTGGACCTCGCCCGCCTCGGGGCCGACGCGGCGTCGAGCGCGGTACTCCGGCGGGTCCGCTCCGACCACGCCGAGGCGCGCCGGCCGGTGCGCGAGGCGCTGTCCGTGCGGGGCGGGTCCCCTCATCCGGGCACCGCCAAGGAGACAGCCGACGGCGGCCTGCGCTATGCGCTGCCGACCGTGTTGTTCCGGGCGGGCACCGCGCGCCGGCTGGTGCCCGGCTGGCGCGGCTGGGAGGAATACGCCGCGGCGGTGGGTGAGTTGGGTCCGGAGCCGCCCCCATCGCCGGCCCGTCCGGCCCCGGAGGCCGCGCTGCTGCGGTACCGCAGTCTGACCGGCCCCGAGGCACGGCTGCTGACGGAGGGTCAGTGGCCGCCGCCGCACGCCGTCCGGGTCGACACCGCCGGCGGTTCCCTGTGGCTGCACCCCGACGAGGCCGCCACGCACCCGGCCACCCGCCCCAACCGGCCCTGAGGGGCCCGCCCATCGAGCGATGCCGCACGTCCGCCCAATGAGACATCAATAAGTGTCCATTGACAGTGACCGAGAACAGCCCGACTATGTGGGACATGCACACGACGCACCCCGGCGTGATGTGCCGCTACGTGGACCTGCGGCGCACGTCCAGCGCCCTCTGTCGCTGACTGCCCACGGCACTCGGACGACCGACACCGGACGGAACCGGGACGGCTGACCGCGCACCGCGCCCACGCCCCTGACGTCTCCGCCGCCAGCCGCTTCCCGGCCGGTCGGCCACACCCGTCGGCCCACGCCTTTCGCTTCACATCGCATCCCACTTCGTCCACCGCATCCCGGTCGGCGCCCTGATCCTCGGTCGCCCACTGCCCGGGGCACGGTGTGCCCCACGTGTGCCCCGAGGGCTCCGCCGGCCTGCCCGGCGCAGGCCCCCACGGGTGCGCCCCCTCTTTCGTTCTCCCCTTCCGCGCGGCTCACCGTGGGGAAGGGACGTCACAGAAGGTATGACATGTCAGGACAGCTTGTGCTCCGTACCTCCGAACCGTCCCCCCGGCCCGTCCGTCGGTCCGTGCGCCGCTCCGGCCGCCTGCGTGGCGCAGCCCTCGGCGTGGCGCTCGCCACGGTACTGGTCCCCTCGCTGGGCGCCTGCGGGGGCGGGTCCGCCGCGGCCTCCCCGGACGGCACCCTGAAGTGGGCCTCGTCCTACTTCCCCGGTCACTGGGACCCGGTGGTCAGCGGCAGCGGCGCCCAGTTCCGCCAACTTGCCCTGGTGTACGCCTCTTTGACGCGGGTCAACGAGAAGGGCGAGGCCGTCCCGGATCTGGCCGAGAGCTGGGACTACAACGCCCAGGGCGACCAGGTCACCTTTCATCTGCGTCCCGGCCTGACGTTCAGCGACGGGGAACCGGTCGACGGCGCCGCGGTGAAGGCCGCCGTCGAACGCGCCAAGAAGCAGAAGAACTCCGCCCTGTTCGGCGATCTCACCTCGATCGAGTCGGTGGAGGCCAAGGGACTCGACGCCATCGTCCACCTGACCCAGGTCGACTACCAGATTCCCCAGTTGCTCGGTGAGCGCGTCCTGCAGATCGCCAGCCCCAAGGCGGCCGAGGCGCCGGAGAAACTGGATCAGAACCCGGTCGGCGCCGGGCCGTTCACCGTCACCCGGCTCATCCCCGGCACCAAGGCGGTGCTGACGAAGAACCCGGACTACTGGGACGCGAAGAACATCCACATCGACAAGGTGGAGCTCACCTCCGCGCCCGACGCCTCCACGGTGGTGTCCGGTCTGCGCACCGGCGTCTACAACTTCGCCGACATCGACCCCAGCCAGGCCGAATCGGCGAAGAAGGCAGGGCTCGACGTCTTCGTCCAGCCCGGGTTCAACGCCTCCAACATCAGCCTGAACGTCAACAAGGCGCCGTTCAAGGACGACAGGGTCGTGGACGCCGTCCGCCACGCCGTCAACCGCGAGGAGTTCGTCGACAAGCTGACCTTCGGCTACGGCGAGGTCACCGACCAGCCCTTCCCCAAGGGCTACGTCGCCTACGACCCGGAGTCGGAGAACCGCTACCCGTACGACCCGGCGAAGTCCGAGAAACTGCTGGCGCAAGCCGGCTACCGACCGGGCGACATAGCGCTCGACCTGGTCATCCCGGCCGAGGACCCGGCGGCCGAGATCGTGCAGTCCCAGCTGGCGAAGGTCGGCATCACCGTCACCATCAAGATCGACAAGAACTGGGCGACACCCTTCTTCGCCAAGGACCTGACGTTCTCGCTGTACGGAACCACCGGACGCGACTCGGCCCTGCAGACCCTCACCGCCCACTTCGGGCCCGACGGACCGCTCAACCTCAGTTCGCCGTACGAGCCGGACGGCTTCGAGGACGCCGTCGCCGAGGTCCGCCAGACCCCGCTCGACGACCCGCGGTACGCCTCGGTCCTGCAAGCGGCAACCCGGGCCGGGCTGGAGAGCGGGGCGCTGGTCTTCACGTACTCCTCACCCAACCTCTTCGCCAAGAGCGGGTCCGTCTCGGACCTGCCGAAGAACCCGACCCACATCAACTGGACCGGAGTGACCGTCTCCGGCGGCAACTGACCTCCGTCCACCACAGTCAGAGAGGGGGCCACCCCATGAAGACGACCGACGCACCGGCGCCGCCCGCACTCCGTGGCGGGGTCGCCGTGACCAGGACCCGGCACGCGCTCGGCCGCGTCCTGGCCGCCCTCGCCCGAGCGGTCGCGCTCTTCGTGCCGGTGTTCCTGGTCGCGACGTTCGTGACGTTCGCGCTGCGGTCGCTGAGCGGGCTCAGCCCGGCACGACTCCAGTTGGGCGAGGAGGCGACTCCCGAGGCCATCGCCCGGGTGGAGGCTGAGTGGGGTCTGGACCGGCCCTTCCTGGAGCAGTACGGGGACTGGTTCACCGACGTCCTGCAGGGCCGGCTCGGCACCAGCTGGACCAACGGGGCCGATGTCTCCGCCCTGATCGGGCTCGGCCTGGGCGTGAGCCTGTCGGTGGCGGTCCTGGCGCTCGTCATCGGCGTGACGCTCGGCTTCGTCCTCGGCACCCTGGCGGCACTGCGCCGCACCACCTGGATCGACCGCGCCGTCACCGGCTTCGTCACGATCATCTCGGTGATGCCGGCCTTCGTCGTGGGCATCGTCCTGGTCGCCGTGTTCGCAGTGGGACTGAACTGGTTCCCGTCCGCCGGATACGTCACCGCGCTGGAGGGCGGGGTCGGTCCCTGGCTGACGCACATCACCCTGCCGGCACTCGCGCTGAGCTTCGACGTCGTCGCCGATGTCGCCCGTCAATTGCGCGGCAGCCTCGTCGCCGCCTACAGCGAGAACTACGTCACCGGCGCGGTGGTCCGCGGGCTCGGACCCCGCCGGATCTTCTTCCGGCACGTGCTGCGGGGCGGCCTCGGGCCCGCGCTCGCCACGCTCGGACTGAAGTTCCCCTCCTTGGTCGGCGCGTCCGTCGTCACCGAATGGATCTTCGGCCTGCAGGGCTTCGGCCGGTTCGCCAACGACGCGGCGCAATCCGGGGACGTACCCGCCGTACAGGGCGTCCTCGTGGTGTCGATCGTCCTGGTCGTCACGTTCAACCTGATCGTCAACCTGGTGCTCGCGCGCGTGACGCCGGCCTCACAGAGAGGAGTGTGACCCATGGTGCGCCGCGTTCTGTCCCTCGCCTCCGGGCGGACGGCCGTCGCCGTCCTCACCGTGGTCGTCCTGCTGGCGGTCCTCGGTCCGCTGCTGGCCCCGCAGAATCCCCTGGCCCCCAGCGACAACACCCTCGCACCCCCTTCGGCGGCGCACTGGCTGGGCACCGACTACCTCGGCCGGGACGTGTTCAGCCGCCTCCTCGACGGTTCCCGTGTCAGCGTCCTCAGCTCGCTCGAAGTCGCGCTCACCGCCCTGGTCGTGGGAGTCGTCCCCGGGATCCTGTCGGTGTACCTGGGCCGGACCTTCGAGTGGATCACCCTCCGGCTGACCGACACCCTGGTGGCCCTGCCGTTCCTGCTTTTCGCCGTCGCCGTGATCGCGCTGCTCGGCAACGGCATCACCCAGGCCATGCTGGTGACGGGGGTGCTGGTGTCACCCCTGTTCTACCGGGTCTCCCGCGCCGCGACCCTCGCCGTGGCCCGCTCCCCGTACGTCGAGGCCGCACTCGTCTGCGGCGCCTCGCTCGGCTGGATCGTGCGCCGCCATGTGTGGGTCAAGGTGCTTCCACCGATCGCGGTCGCACTCGCCCAGACCGTCGGCACCGGATTCGTCATCGTCTCCAGTCTGACCTTCCTCGGCATCGGTGTGCAGCCGCCCGAGCCCACCTGGGGCGGCCTGCTCGCCTCCGATCTCGGTTACCTCGGCCACCAGCCGTGGGCCCCGGTGGTCCCGGCGCTGCTGATCATGGTCACCGTGTGGGCCGCCAACCTGCTCGCCGACGCCATTCGCGACGTCTCCGGCGAAGCGGGCCGCGCCCTGGTCAACCGTCGCAAGGCCCGCACCGACCGCCCCGCCACCGCCGCACCCGCCACCACCGGAGGTACCGGATGACCACCCTGTCCACCCCTGCCGTCCGGGAGCGTCCCGGCGACACCACGGCCGGCACCTCACCGGCTCCGGTGGCACCCGTGCTGTCCGTACGCCAGGTGCGCATCTCCGACCGCGTCACCGACCGCGAGATCGTCCACGGCGTCAGCTTCGACCTGACGCCCGGCAGGACCGTCGGCATCGTCGGCGAGTCGGGCAGCGGCAAGACCCTCACCTGCCGTGCCGCGCTCGGTGTCCTGCCGCCCCACTTCGAGGTCAGCGGCGGCACGATCGCGATCGACGGCACCGACATCAGCACGCTCACGCCCCAGCGGTGGACGGCGCTGCGGGGTGACACCATCAGCGCCGTCTTCCAGGACCCCGCGTCCTACCTCAACCCCTCGATCCGGGTCGGCGCACAGATCGCCGAGGTCGTCCGCGTCAAGAAGAAGGTGCGCCGGCGCGAGGCCCGGCAGCGTGCGCTCGACCTGCTGGGAGCCGTGCGCCTGCGCGATCCCCACCTGGTCTACGACCGGTACACCTACGAACTGTCCGGCGGCATGCTGCAACGAGTCCTCATCGCGGCCGCGATCGCCGCTGACCCGCAGATCCTCATCGCCGACGAAGCGACCACGGCCCTCGACGTGACCGTCCAGGCCGAGGTCCTCGACCTGCTGGCCGACCTGCGCGAGCGGACCGGACTGGCCCTCGTCATCGTCTCCCACGACCTCGCCGTCGTCGCCCAGCTCTGCGACGAGGTCCTCGTGATGCGGCAGGGCGAGGTGGTCGAACAGGGCCCGACCGAGGCCGTCCTGCACCACCCGCGCCACGCGTACACCCGGCTGCTCATCGACGAGCACGAGCAGTACGGCCTGGAGAAGTTCCTCGCGCCGAAGGAGGAGGGATGAGCGAGCGACGAACGTCCACCGAGCACGCCGAAGCGGGTCCCGTCCTGGAGATCACCGGTCTCGACGTCCACTACGGTCCGCGCCGCCGGCGCCACCGCGCGCTGCGCGGGGTGTCCCTCGCCGTCTCGCCCGGAGAGACGGTCGGCCTGATCGGCGAGACCGGGTCGGGCAAGTCGACCCTCGCGCGGGCCGCGCTCGGCCTGGTGCGTCCCACGGCGGGATCACTGGTGATCGACGGGCAGGACGTCACCGCCCACGGCCACCGCCAGTGGCGGGAGCTGCGCCGCCGCGGCGTCGTCCAGTACGTCTTCCAGGACCCGCTGCGCAGTCTTGACCCCGACCTGACCATCGAGGAGTCGCTCACCGAGCCACTGCTGGTCAAGGGCGTGCCCCGCCCACCGGCCACCGAGCGGGTCCGTGCCTTCCTGAGCCGGGTGCGTCTGTCGGAGGACCTCCTCGGCCGGCTGCCCGGGGAGCTCTCCGGCGGTCAGCGTCAGCGCGTCGCCGTGGCCCGGGCCCTGGTCACCGAACCGCGGCTGGTCATCCTCGACGAACCGGTGAGCGCCCTGGACTCCGCCAACCGCGTGCAGGTCCTGCGGATTCTCAAGGAGCTGCGCGCCGACGGGGTCGCCCTGGTCTTCATCTCCCACGACCTCGGATCGGTGGCCGGCATCGCCGACCGCATCGCGGTGCTGTACCGCGGCGAACTCGTCGAGGACGGCCCGGCCGAGGACGTCATCACACGGCCCGAGCACGTCTACACCCGGCTGCTCGTCGGCTCCGCACCCACCCTGAACGGCGCCTCGGCCGACCGGGCCGAGCGCGAGGCCCTGCGCGCCCTCGTACACGCCTGAACCCTCCCGCAGAACAGGAAGAGAGAAACCCATGTCCCGCAAGATCCACCTCGCCCTGCACCCCTACGGCGTCGGCGGTCCCGGCCAGCACGGCCTGTGGAAGGATCCGCGCGTCGCCAAGAACGCCAGCATCGACATCAACTACTACATCCAGCAGGCCCAGGCCGCCGAACACGCCCTGTTCGACGCGCTGTTCATCGTCGACAGCCAGTTCATCAACCACACCTACCCGGCCCACTATCTCAACCGCCTGGAGCCGCTCACCCTGTTGTCGGCCGTCGCCACGCACACGCGGCACATCGGCCTGGTGGGCACCGCCAGTTCGACGTACAACTCCCCGTTCAACCTCGCCCGCCGCTTCGCCTCCCTGGACCACATCAGCGGGGGCCGTGCCGGCTGGAACGTCGTCACCAGTTTCGACACCGGCACCGCCCGCAACTACGGCCTGGACGAACACCTCGACTACACCACCCGTTACGGCCGGGCCCTGGAATTCGTCCAGGTCGCCCGCGGCCTGTGGGACTCCTACGAGGACGACGCCTTCCCCGCCGACGTCGAGCGCGGCGTCTTCCTCGAACCCGGCAGGCTGCACGCCCTCGACCACGCCGGGGAGCACTTCCAGGTCGCCGGCCCGCTCAACATCTCCCGCTCGCCCCAGGGCCAGCCCGTCATCTTCCAGGCCGGTGTCTCCGAGGAGGGCCGCGACCTGGCGGCAAGGGTCGCCGAGGGCATCTACGCGCCCGGCGGCTCCCTGGAGCAGGCCCGCGCGTACTACACCGACATCAAGGAACGCACCGCCGCCCACGGCCGCGACCCCGAGCACATCAAGATCTTCCTTCACGGCGGCCCCGTCGTGGCCGCGACCGACGAGGCCGCCAGGCGCCGCGAGCGGGAGATTTTCGAGGAGGACAACGACCTCGAGGGCAACCTCGCGCTCCTGGGCCGCTCCTTCGGCGCCTACGACTTCAGCGGGCACGACCTGGACGCGCCCTTCCCGGACGTCGCCCACCTCGCCGAGCGGGGAGGCCGGACCGCCGCGAACCACATCATCGAACGGGCCCGGGCAGAACGACTCACGCTGCGTCAGGTCGCCGCATCCGCCAACGAGTTCCGCCGCTCCCCCTTCGTCGGCGCACCGACGACCGTCGCCGACGCCATCGAGACGTGGTTCGAGGCCGGCACGTTCGACGGCATCAACCTCGCCTTCCGTACCAACGACGAACTGGAGCTGTTCGTCGACGGGGTGGTCCCGCTGCTGCAGAAGCGCGGCCTGTTCCGCACCGGGTACGAAGCCGACACCCTGCGCGGCCACCTCGGCCTGCCGGTGCCCGAGAACCGGCACACCCGAGA
Organism: Streptomyces sp. NPDC086080; assembly: GCF_044540255.1. NCBI lineage: Bacteria > Bacillati > Actinomycetota > Actinomycetes > Kitasatosporales > Streptomycetaceae > Streptomyces > Streptomyces sp. NPDC086080. The sequence continues at coordinate 82,689 of NZ_JBITRU010000029.1, read as the reverse complement.
GCGCCGGCTCGCGCAGGGCTGAGGAACCCCACCCCCGACACCATGACCGGGCCACCACCCGCATCCGTGCCCCGGTCGGCAGGAGTATGAGATGAGCCAGTACACCGACCACCGTGGTCCTCGGGGTCTGCGCACGCGCGGCACCGTCGTCGTGGTGCCGGGACGCGGTGAGACCCGGGCGACCTACACCCGGCTGGGCAGACGGCTCGCCGCCGACGCCTATCGCGTACGAGTGATCGACGGCCCTCACCTGGCCACCGACGCCTCGGCCGAGGACCCTCTCCCCCGGCTGGCTGCGCGCATCGCCGCCGCGATCGAGGGCACCGCGCCGGACGGCGGCGTCGCCCGTCCGGTCGTCCTGATCGGCGCGGACACCGGCGCCGCCGCGATCGCCACGCTTCTCGGCCGATCGGACCTCGCGGCCCCGGCCGCCCGGCCGGACGCCGTCGTCCTGGCCGGTCTCCCGGCCCCCGGCGCGACCGTCGCGGGAACCTGGGAGGAGGAACTCGACGTCCGCACCGCCTGCCCCGCGCACCGCGGCACGCTCACCGAGGACGCTGAGGTCGGACGCGGCGCACTGAACAACGCGGTGCCCGAAGCCGCGGTGTCCGCGGTGTACGCCGGTGATGTGCCTGTCCCGGCGCTGCTGCTCGCCGGCGACGCGGATCCGCTCACCGACCGCGACGCCCTGGCGCGCGCCGCGAAGGCAGTGCCCCGCGCCCGCCTCTCGGTGGTCCGGGGCGCCCGCCACGACGTCCTCAACGACGTCCAGCACCGCTCGGTGGCGGCGGAGATCGTGACCTTCCTCGAAACGCTGCGCAACGAGTTGGTGCCCCTGGTCACGGTGGAGTCGAGCGCATGGTGACACACCGTCCGCCGGCCACCGCCGCGCCCGCTGTCTCCCCGAACCCCTGATGTCCGAACCCGATCCGGAAAGGTCCACCATGGCCGTCGTCCTGTCCGTCTCAGGAAGTCCCTCCGCCACCTCTCGCACCGCACGCCTCCTGCGCCATCTGGACGGCCGTCTCGAGGACCACGGCCACCGGGTGATCCCGCTGGACCTGCGCACCCTGCCCGCCGAGGCGTTGCTCGGGGCCGACTTCGGGCACCCGGCGATCACCGGGGTCGCGGCGCTGTTCGAGGAGGCGGACGGCGTGGTGATCGGTACGCCCGTCTACAAGGCCGCCTACTCCGGGCTGCTGAAGTCGCTGCTCGATCTGCTCCCGCAGTACGCCCTCGCGGGCAGGACGGTGCTGCCCCTGGCAACGGGCGGCACCACCGCCCACGTCCTGGCCATCGACTACGCCCTGCGCCCCGTGCTCAGCTCCATGGGCGCGGGCCACATCGTGCAGGGCTGGTTCACCCTCGACAAGGACATCGTCGTGGACGAGGAGGGCACACTGACCATCGCTCCAGGCCCGGCGGCGGCCCTCCACCGGGTCACCGACGAGTTCTCCACGGCACTGAGCGGCCGCGTCGCGCCGGTGCCGGCCCCCGCGTGAGGCCTCGCGGTGCTGTCGCGGCGGACCGCATCGGCCCCCGGGCTCCAGGGGCCACGGGGCCGAACGGCCGAACGGGTGCGCTACATTTTGCACGCCCTTGACCGCGATCATTCACGATCTCTCACGCTACGGAGCCGGCACCCCATGAGCGACATCGTCAACGGACTTGGCCGGGCCACCGCCTACGGCGCACTCGGACTGGTCCTGCTGGTCCTCGGCATCGTGCTGGTCGACGTGCTGACGCCCGGAAAGCTCGGCCGGCAGATCTGGCAGGAGCGCAACCGCAACGCCTCCGTCGTGCTCAGCTCCTCGCTGCTCGGTATCGGCGGGATCGTGTTCACCTCGATCTGGACGACGTACGACGACTTCGGCAAGGGACTGGTGTCGACCGCGGCGTTCGGGGTGCTGGGGCTGGTGATGATGGCCGTGGCCTTCCTGGTGGTGGATCTCATCACGCCGGGCCGTCTGGGTGCGACGCTGGTGGAGCCGGAACCGCACCCGGCGGTCTGGGTGACCGCGTCCTGCAATCTCGCGGTGTCGGCCATCGTCTCGGCGTCGATCGCCTGACGCGCCACGGCGGGCTTCCCCTCTCCGGGAAGCCCGCCGACGGGTTCAGGAGCCTATGGCGCAGGTGGGAGACCACTGGCGCCGTCGAACCGCCGGTGGCGGTGAAGCCGTCGTCCTGTGTACCGGGAGCGCCGCCCGTGTCACTGTCGGTGCCACCACCGTTGTCACCCGTGGGAGCACCCTCAAGGAGGAATGCGTCCGGGGCATGACAACACTGTGGGCGACCGCGTACGAGGTTGACTCTGTCCGAGCAAGGGCGAACACCCGAAACCTTCGGAGCCCTGACGGAAGCCCTGCCGCGGTGGACGCCAGGGCACGGATCCGGTCGTCGGCGCCACGGGTGCCGTGACGGGCGAGGGAACCGAAGAGCGTCAGCGTCTCCGGGGCGGCCCCGCCGCCGTTCACGCCACCCGGAAGCGCTCCGGTACGGCGCCGGGCACCGGCTGGGGCCGGGTGCGCGCGGCCGTCTGCTCGGCGCGGGCGGCTGACGGGACACGGTCGGCGGGACGGACCCGGTACGTCGTGCGGTTGGGGTCCACGACGGGCTCGCCCAGGGTGATCCGGCCTGCCGCCCGCAGTTCGTCGCAGTCGGCCGTGGGCAGCGCGGCGTAGCAGCCCCCGGTGCCGGTGGCGGAGTCCAGGGGGCGCCAGTAGCTGTATCTGCGGCGGCCGTTCGCGTACACCGTGACATACGTGGGGGTGCGGGGGTCGGCGATGACGCGCAGCGCCTCGGCGGCGGCACCCACCGGGCGGCCGGCGGGCACCGGGCCGGCGCCTTCACGCGAGTACCGGCGGCGCGCCGTCGGCAGGGCGACGAGGGACCTCGAGCGGTCGACGGTGGAGAGCATCAGCAGGACCTTTCCGGAGCCGGACACGAGACCGTCTACCCAGCACCGCGCCGGAGTTGATCTCCTTTTCTGATCATTGTGCAACCTCACACTGACAACTCGGGAAGGATTCGGCCGGTTCCCGTGTCGGCGTGTCGCGTACCCGGGCCCGCACACGGATCCGGGCCAGCCTGCGACGGCCGGCCCGGATCAGCGCAACGGAGGACTCAGACGAGGTCGAACCGGTCCAGGTTCATGACCTTGTCCCACGCCTTGACGAAGTCCGTCACGAACTTCTCCCCGGCGTCGTCGCTCGCGTAGACCTCGGCGAGTGCGCGCAGTTCGGAGTTCGATCCGAACACCAGGTCGGCACGGGTGCCGGTCCACCTGACCTCTCCGGTGGCCGCGTCGCGGCCCTCGAACGTGGCCCGGTCCTCGGACGTCGCCTTCCACGTGGTGCCCATGTCGAGCAGGTTGACGAAGAAGTCGTTCGTCAGGGTGCCGGGGGCGTCGGTGAGAACACCGAGCGACGACTGCTGGTGGTTGGCGCCCAGGACGCGCAGACCGCCGACGAGTACGGTCATCTCGGGGGCACTCAGGGTCAGCAGGTTGGCCTTGTCCAGCAGCAGGAACTCGGCCGGCAGCCGGTTGCTCTTGCCCTGGTAGTTGCGGAAGCCGTCGGCGGTCGGCTCGAGGGCGGAGAACGACTCCGTGTCCGTCTGCTCCTGCGAGGCGTCCACGCGGCCCGGAGTGAAGGGCACCTCGATGTCGAAGCCGCCGTCCTTGGCGGCCTTCTCGACGGCCGCGGCGCCGGCCAGCACGATCAGGTCGGCGAGCGAGACCCCCTTGCCGCCGGTCTGCGCCGAGTTGAAGGACTCCTGGATGCCCTCCAGCGTGCGCAGCACCGTCGCCAGCCGGTCGGGGTCGTTGGCCTCCCAGCCGCGCTGCGGCTCCAGGCGGATGCGCGCGCCGTCGGCGCCGCCGCGCTTGTCGCTGCCGCGGAAGGACGAGGCCGACGCCCACGCCGTCGACACCAGCTCGGACACCGACAGGCCCGAGGCCAGGACGCGCTCCTTGAGGCCGGCGATGTCCGCGGCGTCGATGAGGTCGTACGTCCGCTCGGGAAGCGGGTCCTGCCACAGCAGCGTCTCGGCGGGCACCTCCGGGCCGAGGTAGAGCGACTTCGGTCCCATGTCGCGGTGGGTCAGCTTGAACCAGGCGCGGGCGAAGGCGTCCGCGAACTGGTCCGGGTTCTCCAGGAAACGCCGGGAGATCGGGCCGTAGACGGGGTCGAAGCGGAGGGCGAGGTCCGTCGTCAGCATGGTCGGCTGGTGGCTCTTCGCCGGGTCGTGGGCGTCGGGCACGGTGCCCGCCCCGGCGCCGTCCTTCGGCCGCCACTGGTGGGCGCCCGCGGGGCTCTTGAACAGCTCCCACTCGTAGCCGAAGAGGATCTCGAAGAAGCTGTTGTCCCAGGTGGTCGGCGTGTTGGTCCAGGTCACCTCGAGACCACTGGTGATCGTGTCGGCGCCCTTTCCGGTGCCGAAGGTGTTCCTCCAGCCGAGACCCTGCTCCTCCAGGCCGGCGGCCTCCGGGTCGTCGCCGACGTGATCGGCCGGGCCCGCGCCGTGGGTCTTGCCGAAGGTGTGGCCGCCGGCGATCAGGGCGACCGTCTCCTCGTCGTTCATCGCCATCCGGCGGAACGTCTCGCGGATGTCGCGGGCCGAGGCGATCGGGTCCGGATTGCCGCCCGGGCCCTCGGGGTTGACGTAGATGAGGCCCATCTGGACCGCGCCGAGCGGATTCTCCAGTTCCCGGTCGCCGGTGTAGCGCTCGTCGCCGAGCCAGGTGGACTCGGGACCCCAGTAGACGTCCTCCTCCGGCTCCCAGACGTCGACGCGGCCACCGGCGAAGCCGAAGGTCGTGAAGCCCATCGTCTCCAGGGCGACGTTGCCGGAGAGGATCAGCAGGTCGGCCCAGGACAGGCTCTTGCCGTATTTCTTCTTGACGGGCCACAGCAGCCGGCGGGCCTTGTCGAGGTTGGCGTTGTCCGGCCAGCTGTTGAGCGGGGCGAAGCGCTGCTGGCCGGCTCCGGCGCCGCCGCGGCCGTCGCTGATGCGGTAGGTGCCCGCGCTGTGCCAGGCCATGCGGACGACGAGCGGGCCGTAGTGCCCGAAGTCGGCCGGCCACCACTCCTGGGAGGTGGTCAGCACCTCGGCGATGTCCCGCTTCACCGCCGGGAGGTCGAGGGCCTGGAACGCCTCGGCGTAGTCGAAGTCCTCACCGAGGGGGTTCGCCACGGCCGGGTTCTTGGCGAGGATCTTCAGGTTGAGGCGCTCGGGCCACCACTGGTGGTTCCCGCCGCCCTGGGTGGGGTGCGGGGCGCGTCCGTGCGCGACCGGGCAGCCGCCCTCCCCCTCCGCCTTGGGTTCGGTGACGATCGCGTCATGGTTGTCGGTCATGGGAGTCCTTCCGGGCGAAAAGGTTCGCGCAGTTCAGGTACTGCGGGAGCTGGAACAGCCGGGGCACAGGCCCCAGTAGACGACCTCGGCCTCGTCGATCACGAAGCCGTGGGCGTCGGACGCGGTCAGACAGGGCACGTCACCGACCGCGCAGTCGACGTCGGCGACGGCACCGCAGGAACGGCACACCAGATGGTGGTGGTTGTCCCCGACGCGGCCCTCGTAGCGGGCGGGACCGCCGGCGGGTGCGATGCGGCGCACAAGACCCGCCCCGGTGAGCGCGTGGAGTGCCTCGTACACCGCCTGCAGGGAGACGTGTCCGGTCCGCCGGCGCACCTCGGAGGCGATCGCCTCGGCGTCGAGATGGCCGCCCCGGCGGACGGTGTCGAGGAGGGCGACGCGGGCCGCCGTCGCACGCAGGCCCGCACCGCGGAGCTCCTCGGCGGCGGTGGGCGGCCGGGATGAGGTCATGCGCCGAACCTAAGGCCCAGACGCGAATAATTCCAGAGAACGAAGACGTCCAGTTTTGGGGTGTGTCCGGTAACGGCGGGTGACTCCCGGGTTGCGTCGCGCCGCCCGCGCCCGACGCACGGCGGTGCCGGTCGTGAACGATCGGTCCGCCGGCACGCGGGGGTACGCCCGGCGGGGGACCCACCGAACACCAGCGCGGCCGGCCGGCCGTGCCGTCAGGGCGGTTACCGCCCTGACGACGGCGGGAGGGCGGGGTGGGCGCCGCAGCCGGGAAGGCCCCGTGACACAGGACGGCGCCAGGACGGCACCGGACGAGCAGGGCAGGCGGCGCGCAGGGCGATCAGGGCGGCGGATCGCTCGAGCCGCAGGGTTCTGCTTACGGCGGGCAGGCGAGGTCGCCCCCGGGCAGCCGTTCCGCCGGCCGGCTCCGGCCCGCATCGGGGTGGCGGTCGGTGCCGGGGCGGGTCCTGACCTCCAGGACCGGGCGAGCCGGGCGTCGTGGAGCAGTGCCGGCTGGTCGCCGGCCGGCTCGCGGGCATCATCGTCAGTCTGCTCACGCTGTCCGGCTACTACAACGTCGCACTGCGGGACTTCGGGCTGCTTCTGGGCGCGGTGGCGCTCACGCGCCTGGCCCAGCACTACCACCGGGGCGGCACCGGGTCCTGACGAGCGGTCAGTGCGGTCAGTACAGCACGTTCAACGCTCCGGGCAGGACCCTGACCGAGACGGGGAGGACGGCGTCCACCTCCCCGTCGGTGCCGTAGGGGATCTCCCGGTGGGCCTCGATGCGGATCTCGCTTCCGCGCAGGATCCGCACCTGGGGCCGGCGGACGTGCGCGCCGGTCCTGAGCTCGTTCATCAGGGCGAAGAACATCCACCGGGGCGCCTTGTCGATCATGACGATGTCCAGCAGGCCGTCGTCCACGCGGGCGTCGGGGGCGATGATCCGGCCGGACCCGTAGAAGCCGGAGTTGGCGGCCACCACGGTGTAGCCGGTGTGCGAGTGTTCCCGGCCGTCGACGGTGACCCGGTAGCGGGCGGGCCGCCAGGTCGTGACGGCCCGCAGGCCGCCCGCGTAGTAGGAGGCCGAACCCCGCAGCACCCTGGACCGGTTGGCGTGACGGTTGGCGAGGGCATCCACACCGGCGTAGACACTGCCGAGGACGACGGTGCGGTCGTGCGTGGCCGAGACGACCTCGATGGTGTCCACCGGCCGTGACTCGCCGTGGAGCAGGAGGCGGGCCAGGGCGGCCGGGGCGGAGGGCAGCCCCAGCGCGCGGGCGAAGTCGTTGCCGCGGCCCGCGGGGACCAGGCCGAGCACGGCTCCGGTCCCGCTGAGGGCGCCGCCGACTCCGCCCGCGATGCCGTCACCGCCGACGGCGAGGACGACCCGCCCCTCGCCCCCGGCGGCGCGGGCCAGTTCCCGCGCGTGCGCCAGGCTGCGGCTGTACTCGGTCCGCAGGTCGGCTCCCTCCTCGCGCAGGTGCCGGGCCAGGGCGAGCAGTGCGGCCGCTCCGGCGGCCGCTCCCGCGGCGGGGTTGACGACGGCGGTGAACTGGCGCATCGGGTGCCTCCTGGCGGGCCGGCGGAAAGGGGGACGGGCGGGTGACCTGAAAGCGGTGCGGGTCAGTCGGCGGGCAGGAGGACCCCGGGGTTGAGCAGTCCGGCGGGATCCAGCGTCCGCTTCACCGCGCGCAGAGCGTCGATGCCCAGGGCGCCGGCCTCGCGGACGTACCAGTCGCGGTGGTCGGTGCCGACTCCGTGGTGGTGGCTGATCGTGCCGCCGGCGGCCAGGATCGCCTCGTTGGCGGCGTGCTTGGCGCGGTTCCAGTGCGCCACCGGGTCCTCGCCCTGGGCCGAGACCACGGTGAAGTAGAGCGACGCGCCGTTCTCGTAGACGTGGGAGATGTGGCACATCACCAGCGGCGGGGTGCCGGCCCCGGTGAGGGTGGCGGTGAGCGCGTCGCGGACGGCGGCGTACAGCGCGGGGACGCGGGACCAGAACGTCGCCGTCTCCAGCGTCTCCGCGAACGCCCCGGCGTCCAGGAGCGCGTCGCGCAGATACGGGGCGGAGTAACGGCCGTGGGCCCAGCGCCGGCCGGGTTCCTCGCCCAAGGGGGTGCCGCCGCAGGCGCGCAGGACGGCCGCGGCGCGCTCCCTGCGCTGCTCCGTGTCCTCGTCGGTGCCCTCGTACCCGGCGACGGCCGTGCAGCCCGTGGCCTGGTGGGTGCCGGAGCCGATCGCCGCCGGGTTGGCCAGCCCGACCAGGGTCTCGGTCTCGTCGGACAGGCGCAGGACGGTGGGGCGCGGTCCGTCCTGGGCGAGCCGGCGCAGCGCGGTGGTCCCCTCCTCGAAGGTGGGGAAGTGCCAGCCCTCGTAGACGCGGGCCCGGGGGACGGGGCGGATGCGGACGGTCACGGAGGTGATGACGCCGAACGCGCCCTCCGATCCGAGGACGAGCTGACGCAGGTCGGGTCCGGCGGCCGAGCGGGGGGCGCGACCGGTGTCGAGGGTGCCCTCGGGGGTGGCGAGGGTGAGGGACAGCACCATCTCGTCGAACCGGCCGTACCCGGCGGACGCCTGACCGCTGGAGCGGGTGGCGGCGAAGCCGCCGATGGTGGCCCACTCGTAGGACTGGGGGAAGTGGCCGAGGGTGTAGCCGTGTTCGGCGAGCAGCTCCTCGGCCCGAGGGGCGCGCAGGCCGGGCTGCAGGGTGGCGGTGCGGGAGACCGGGTCGAGGTCGAGCAGACCGTCCATGCGCCGCAGGTCCAGGGCGACGAAGACGCCGTGCGGTTCGGGCGCGAGGCCGCCGACGACGGAGGTGCCGCCGCCGAACGGCACCAGCGGCAGACCGTGTTCGGCGCACACCCGCAGGACGGCGAGCACCTCTTCGTGCCCGGAGGGCAGAAGCACGGCCGCGGGGACGGCGGCGACATCGCCCTCCCGGATGCGCAGCAGGTCGGGGGTGGACTTGCCGCGCGTGTGCCGGACACGGGTCTCCGCGTCGGTGCGTACATGGGCCTCGTCGCCCAGGGCCGCGGCCAGGGCACGGTGGGCGGCGGGCGGCAGCGGGCTCGCGGGGACGGCCAGGTCCTCGAGGGCCACGGGCGCGGCCTCGCGCGGCTTGACCCCGAGCAGATCGCGCAACAGCCCGATCACCGTGTCGGGCAGCGGCGTCGCCTCGGCCGGGTCGCCCCAGCCGCTCCACAGCATGTCCATGGCTGTCGTCCTCACGGGTCGGAAACGAGCGATGCCGTCGACCGACGGCGTCACGTGGCGTTACACTGTGACACATGACGCCTATTCGTCACAACGCTTCCGGCGGTCCGGACAACGACGCGGTGCTCGACGCGGTGCGGGACTGCGTCCTGGCCGTCGGGGTCCGCCGCACCACGCTCACCGACGTGGCCCGCCGCGCCGGGGTCTCCCGGATGACGCTGTACCGGCGGTGGCCCGACGTCCGGTCACTGGTCGGCGACCTGATGACCCGGGAGTGGATCGCGGTGGCCACCGGAGCCATCCCCGAGCGGCGTCCCGGGGTGCCCGTCCGCGAGCTGCTCACCGAGGGCCTGGTGGCCGCGGTACGGGCCTTCGGCGCCCATCCGCTGTTCCGGAAGATCCTCGACGTGGACCCCGAACTGCTCCTGCCCTATGTGCTGGACCGCCGCGGAGCCAGCCAGGAGGCTCTGCTGGAACTCCTGTCCGGCTCCCTGCGCGAGGGGCACGCCGACGGCTCGGTGCGCACCGCCCACCTGGAACGGCAGGCCCGGTCGGTACTGCTGATCGTGCAGTCCTTCACCCTGTCCCTGCGCACGATGACCGACGAGGACGACCCCGAGCTCGCCGCCGAGGCCTTCCTCGGCGAACTGCGCGGCATTCTGGAGAGGACCCTCACCCCATGACCGCTCCCGGCGCCCGCGCCCGCGACTCCTCCCTCTCCGCCGCCCGCCGCGCCCGCGAACTGACCGACTCCCTGGGCGGACGCACCGTCGACGTGCTGGTCGTCGGTCTCGGGGCCACCGGTGCGGGGGCCGCGCTGGACGCGGCCGCCCGCGGGCTGGGCGTCGTCGCCGTCGACGCCCACGACCTGGCCTTCGGCACCTCCCGCTTCAGCAGCAAACTCATCCACGGAGGGCTGCGCTACCTCGCTTCCGGCCGGCTCGACGTGGCCCACGAGAGCGCGGTCGAGCGCGGGGTGCTGATGGAGCGCACCGCGCCCCACCTGGTGCAGCCCCAGCCGTTCGTGCTGCCCCTCACCCCGCTCGTCTCCCGCGGGCAGGCCGCCCTGGCGCGGGCCGGTTTCCACGCCGGTGACACCCTGCGTCTGGCCGCCCGCACGGCCCGGGCCACGCTGCCCGCGCCGCGCCGCCTCAGCGCGGTGGAGACCCGCCATCTCGCGCCCGCCCTGCGGCGCGACGGACTGCGCGGCGGTCTGCTGTCCTGGGACGGGCGGCTCACCGACGACGCCCGTCTGGTGACCGCGCTCGCCCGGACGGCCGCCGCGCGCGGGGCCCGCGTCCTCACCCGCGTCCGGGCCCTGGAGCTGACCTCGACGGGCGCCCGGGTCCGGGAGGAACTCACCGGCGAGGAGGGCGAGATCCGCGCCCGCGCGGTGATCAACGCGTCCGGCGTCTGGGCGGGCGGCCTCGTCGACGGCGTACGGATACGTCCCTCGCGCGGCACCCACCTCGTGCTGCGTCCCGAGACCCTCGGACCGCTGACCGCCGGCCTGCACATCCCGATCCCCGGGGAGAGCAACCGTTTCGTCCTCGTCCTGCCCCAGGACGACGGCCGGGTCTACGTCGGCCTCACCGACGAGCCCGTGGAGGGGGACGTCCCCGACGTCCCCGAGGCCCCGGAGACCGACATCGGGTTCCTTCTCGACGTGCTGTGCTCCGTACTGCGCGTCCCGGTCCACCGCGCCGACGTGGTGGGCGCCTTCGCGGGGCTGCGTCCCCTGCTGGACACGGCCGCGGACCGCCCGGGCGCCGAGGCGAGGACGGCCGACCTCTCCCGCCGGCACGCGGTGCTCACCTCCTCGGAGGGCGTCGTCACCGTCGTGGGCGGCAAGCTCACCACCTACCGGCGGATGGCCGAGGACGCCGTCGACGCCGCGGTCCGCCTCCGCGGACTGGAAGCGGGCCCGTCCCCCACGGCGTCCCTGCCCCTGGTGGGCGCCGCCGCACCGCACGTCCTCGCCGCCCTGCCCGCGCCCCGCCGGCTCGTCCGGCTCTACGGCACCGAGGCACCGGCCGTGCAGGCGCTCACCGCGCGCGATCCCCGGCTGGCCGAGCCGGTGCTGCCCGGGTATCCGGTCACCGGAGCCGAACTCCTGTGGGCCGTGCGGCACGAGGGAGCCCTCGACGAAGAGGACGTCCTGGACCGCCGCACTCGGATCGGGCTCGTCCCCGCCGACCGGACGACGGCACTGGACGCGGTACGCGCCCTGCTGGCCGAGGACCTTCCGCGCAGCGGCCGCCGCCCCGTGTGACCGGACTCCTGCCCGCCGCCGTCACCCGGCCGGCGGCGAGCGGGCCCAGCCCTTCCGGAACGGGCGCCGCCCACGGGGGGCGCCGTTCAGTCCCCCTCCGGTGTCTCCTCCGCCGCCGCGCTCCGCTGAACACCGAGGTGGGGCAGGTCCAGATGCCGGAGTCCGGCCCCGGTGGACGGCTCGCACGGGCGGCTGCCGTCTCCTCCCGGTCCACGGTCGTTCCGGTGAGCAGGCGGTCACACGCCTGCGGGGTCCGTGCCGCGCGCGGGGCGGGGACCAGTCGGTCGTCCGGGGGTGGGGGGCGGCGAGCGGACCGGCCGGCAGGGGCCCGGCGAGCGCGGTGAGCATGCCGGCGTCCGGTTCGGCGACGGCGCGCGCACCCTCCTCGGGCGGCAGCAGCGACGCCGCCCACCGGAGCATGCCCAGGTGGCAGACCGCCCGCCCCTGCTGCCGGTTTCCCCCGTCCAGGCAGCGCACCGCCGCCGGGGGCGGTCGTCTCAACCGCCGTGGACGGTGACCTCGTGCAGCGAGTAGCCCCACTGGGTCCCGCGTTTCAGGCCGGCGATGCGTACATGGCGTGCCTCGACAGGGGTGAACTCGGCGGTGTCCAGCCCGCCGTCGCCGGAGGTGGTGGACCAGGCGGTGCGCCAGTCCGTGCCGTCGGTGGAGAGCTCGACGCGGTACGAAGTGCCGTACGCGCGTTCCCAGTCCAGGGTGACCCGCCCGACCCGGTGGGTGGCACCGAGGTCGATGCCGAGCCACTGGTCGTCGCTCCAGTCGCTGGCCCAGCGGGTGCCCGCGTCACCGTCCACGGCACGACCGGGCGCATAGCTGGTGAACGGGTTCCACTCCGCCGAACTGGCGGTGGCGCGGGCGTTCCTGGCGAGGTTCGCCCCGGCCCGGTGCCGTTCGGAGGCCCCCCAGGTGTCGAGGTAGGACTCGGCGCCCCGGAAGAGGTCGTCCACCACGGCCTGCCCGCCGACGCGCCGGATGTCCTCGATCCAGTCCGGGACGAGGCCGTAGTGCGCGGCGCCGTCGGTGTTCAGGTCCCAGGTGCGCTCGCCGGTGGTCTGCCGGTCGAGGACGGACCCGCCGTCGACGCTGCGGAAGGGATAGGTGACGGGGTTCGGGGCGTCCGCCCCGCGCGGGGCCGGCCAGCCGCCGACACCGTTCATGTCCGTGCCGTAGCCGTAGCCCACCCCGTGCTCGTCGCGCAGTGACCGGGTGCGCTCCGCCTCCGCGACGAACTGCTCCGAGCCGTTCATGTACTGAGCGGCGAACCCGCCGAGGCCGTAGAGCCGTTCGGTCCAGTTCAGGTCCATCCAGCTGTGCGAGGAGAGAACGCCGGGGTACGACTCGGCCTCGAAGATGTCGAGGACCCTGCCGGTCGCCTTGACGCTCATGTGGTCGATCTCGAGCATCATGTTGCGTTGCATCATGCCGCGCACGGCGTACTCACCGAGTTCGGTGAGGCCGCGGACGTTGCACTGTGCGTCCTCGGCGTAGGACGGTACGGCCACGCCTTCCGGCAGTTCCTTCTCGGCCCGGGGCGCGGCGGCGAGACCGATGGGATTGTCGGCTTGCGGACCGGCGCACTTCTCGGTGCGCCAGAAGGTACCGGTGGACAGGAACTGCCCGACGTTGATCGCGGTGCCGAGCGCACCCGAGTCGAAGCGCACCCCGCACAGCGCGTTGTCGAACTTGTGGCACAGGAACATGCTGCGCACGCCCAGCGCGTACAACTCGTCGAGGCCGGCGTCGATGTCCGCCCGGTCGCACTGCGCGATGTCCAGGATCTGCTTGCACCCGAAGGGTTCGGAGGTCTCGACACCGAGCACGACCGCGAGTTTGCCCTGGGCGATGACGTCACGCGCCTGCGCGCTGTCGGTGACGATCCGGAACCAGCCCTTTCCCGGCCCGCCGTACATGCCGTCGATGTACACCTGCAGGTCGTACGTCAGCTTCGCCTGGAGCCGGATCGACGTCATCTCGTCGCAGCTCCGGTCCTTGAAGAAGTACACGGAGCAGATCACGCCGTTGGTGACGAGGTCGTTCACGAGCACCCGCTGACCGCCGCGCCAGGCCCGTTCGATCCAGGCGTAGTAGTTCTGCTGGTGGGTCAGCGAGTCGTGGGCGGGCCAGTCGGCGAAGGACGGCCAGCCGACCGGATCGTGTCTGCCGTCACCGCCGTTGGTGATGAAGTCGAAGACGGCGAGCGAACCGTCGGGGTAGTGCTCGGGGCAGTCCTTGAGCGCGTCCGCGATGCCCTTGCCGGAGAACGCCTTGCCGCAGATCAGCCGGCCCCCGAAGGCCTCGTTGGACATGATGTGGTTGTGCGCGTCGACGAACCCCCGTACCTCTCCGGCGGAATCGGTGCCCTTGAACGGTTCGCCGGTGACATTGATCCCGGAGTCCGGCACGGGCCGGGCGGCGGGATCCCACCAGTCCCGGTCGGCCGCGGAGCTGGGCGTGGGGACGAGGAGCGCGGCCAGCACGAGGAGGAGCAGCGTGACGAACCCGGCGTGTCGTCGTGTGCGATACGTGGTCATCGGGCACGGCCCTCCGTCAAGATGTGTCATGACCGGCAATTTGTCATGACCGGAACAAGCTCATGGGCCGAGGATCGCTACTGACCCGTAAGGCGTCAAGGGTGCGCGCGGCACCCGTCCGCTCTGTGCCTGTACGAGAAGACCTGCCGGGAGCCGGGCCGCGGAGGGCTACCGCTCGCCTCCGGTCTCGTAGTACAGCGAGATGGAGCGCAGGACGTCCGCGGAGGACACATCGGTGCGGCCCTCGTCGTGGATCTCGGCGAGCTGGACGAAGGCGAAGGTGAGCGCCGAGGTGATCTGCACGATGGCGGGGCCGAGCTTCTCGGTGACGATGTCCGCCACCTCGCGCGCGCTCGCGTCGGCCGGCAACTGGACGTGCGGCAGCATCTCCTCCAGGAGGGTGGCCACCGCACCGCTCCTGGCCACGTCGTCGTCCGGGTTCTCACGCAACCGCCGCCGCATCTCGAGGGCTTCGGTGAGGATGCCGACGCTCCGCTGCATGATCTCCCGCTGCTCCATGCCCACACCCTAGGGGCTGTCCGGCGACCGACCGGACGGGAACGGCCGCCGCGGTCCGCTCCGGCCGGCGCCGGCGAGCGTGCGACTGGCCCGGCCGCCCTCCCGCTGACTATCATCCTTTCCATAGATCAATGCGCATTCTGTCCCCCAGGGCGGCCAGCGCGCGTGCGTGTCCTCGCCCGAGTGAGTGATCCATGTCCCGCACCGGCTCCACGGACGACGGCGACGAGCTTCTGGTCAGGCTCGGGACGCTGACGGCTCAGGCACGGGCGCAGGCCGAGGTGCAGCGCTCCCGGGTGGAACTGGCCATCGCCCTCCAGCGCGGCATGCTGCCGCGCGGGCTCCCGGTCGCCGACGGTGTGCAGCTGGCCGTGCGGTACGTGCCCGCGTACCAGGGTCTCAACGTCGGCGGGGACTGGTACGACGCGTTCACCATGCCCGACGGCCGGATCGGACTGTCCATTGGCGACGTGCAGGGGCACAACATCGAGGCCGCCGCCTTCATGGGGCAGATCCGGGTCGGGCTGCGCGCGCTCGCCTCGGTGGACAGCGACCCGGGTGAGCTCCTCGCCCGGACGAACGAACTGCTGCTGTCACTGGGCTCCGGCCTGTTCGCCACCTGCACCTTCATGCGGCTCGACCCGGAGACCCGGCTGCTGGAGAGCGCCCGCGCCGGGCACCTGCCGTGCGTATGGGCCACCGCGGACGGCCGGTCCGGGGTGACCCAGGACGAGGGAGGCCCTCCGCTGGGAATCCAGTCCGGGGTGGTCTACCCCGTCACCCGGTACCGGCTCGACACCGGCGGGGTGTTCGTGATGCTCACCGACGGGGTCGTGGAAGGGCCGTCCATGCCGCTCGACGAAGGTCTCGAACAAGCGGCGCGCCTCGCGGGCATCGCGGCGGTCGCGCGCATGAGCGCGGACGCGTTGGCCGCCGCCCTGATCAAGGGCGCGGAGCAGGTGGGCCACGAGGACGACGCGGCCGTCCTGGTGATCGGGCACGACGGACCGGACGCTCATCCATAGAGCCGACAGCACCCGGTGCCCCGCCTCGCCGACACGGCCGCCTCGGTGTGTGATGGGTTGTGTGGTGGCTCGCAAGGATCTTCGTACACCGGCCGTCTTCGTGCTCGAGACTCTGGCCGTCGCCGTCTGCTACTACGCCGGTGGACGACTGGGGCTGCTGGGCGACCTGACCGTCGCCGGTGCGGTGGTCTCACCCATCTGGCCGCCGACCGGGGTGGCCGTCGCCTCTCTGCTGATCCTCGGGCTGCGCAGCTGGGTGGGAATCGCCCTGGGTGCGATGTTCGTCCTCATGTACCTCACCACGCTGAGCCCGGCCTCGGTCGGCGTCATCGCGGGCAACACCGCCGCGCCGGTGTGCGGGTACTTCCTGCTGCGCATGGTGGACTTCCGCAGCGATCTCAGCCGATTACGCGACTGTCTCACCCTGGTGTTCCTGGGCGCCTTCTCGGCCATGCTGATCAGCTCGTCGACCGGAGCGGGGCTGCTGGTCGCCACGGGCGACCTTCCGTGGAGGAGCTTCTGGGGGGTGTGGATGGCCTGGTGGGTGGGCGACGCGATGGGCGTGCTGCTCATCACCCCGGTGCTGCTCGTGCTCCTGCGGCTGCGGCCTCCCCTGCACTGGTCGAGGTGGAAGGAGGCGGTGGGGCTGACGGTGATGGCGGGCTTCCTCGTGCCGGTGGCCACGCGCGGTCCGGGGAGTCTGCTGTTCTCCGTCTATCCGCTGCTGATCTGGGCGGCGCTGCGGTTCCGGCTGCCCGGGAGCATGCTGTGCGCGCTGTTCGCCTCCGTCATGGCCACGATCGCGGCGACCGACCGCATCGGGCCGTTCGAGGGCCTGTCCGAGGTCGAGGTGATGGTCAATCTGCAGACCTTCAACGGGGCTCTGGCCCTGACCTCCCTGCTGCTGTCCGCGGTGATCACCGAGCAGCAGAACACGCGGCGGTCGGTGGAGCGGGCGTGCGACGAGCTGGTGGAGGTGCTGGAGCATCTGACGGCGGGGGAATCCGCGGCGGGGCGGTCACCGCCGGAAGGGGGCGGGCGGACACGGGACGCGGGCTGACGTCCTTCGACGCCGGCGCCGGAAGGGCTGATTCCAGCCCTTCCGGCGCCGGCGTCACTCGCTCAGGGAGTCGATGTCTCCCATCACCACCACCGGGTGCCTGGTGGGGTCGAGGGCGCGCAGGAGTTCCCTCATATGGTGCTTCTCCAGGCTGACGCAGCCCTGGGTGGGTCCCTGATGGTCGACGTGCAGCCAGATGCCGCCACCCCGGTCGGCACCGCGCGGACGCGTCAGGTCCAGCGGGGTGGTGCCCGGTTGGCGGTTGTAGTCGATGGCGACGACGTAGTCGAAGGAACCCTCCAGCGGCTCCCCCTCGAAGCCCGTGCCGCTGACGCTGAAGCCGTCCGACCGGTCGTACGGCATGGCGGTGCCGGGATCGGGCAGCAGTCCTCCGGCGTCGGTGAGGGTGTACACGCCGATCGGTGAGCGGAGGTCGCCCGCCCAGTGGTCGTCGGTCCACCCCCTGAGGGCGTTGCGGGCGGGCCACGCCGGTCCCGCCTCCCAGCCGGAGCCGGTGTGTTCGTAGAGCACGGCCTCGGAGCGGTTGGCGTCCCTGTCCCGGCCGGTGACCACGAGGACCTGACGGGCGTTCTGCGGAATCCACGCCAGCGTGCGGGGTCCGAGGCCGGGGAGCCGGGCCGGCGGCCGTGCCTCCGTTCCGGCGGCGGCCCGGCCCTGGGCGGGATCCGCGATGCCCGGGGGCCCGCCCGCCTGCGCGGTGGGCACCGGCGCGTCCGGCGTCCTGGTCCCGGTGCCCGCCCCGCACCCGGCCAGAGCCGCCAGAACCAGCAGGAGGACGGCCGTCAACGGCACACGGCCGTCCGCCCGGACGGGAACCGCGGCCCGGTGTCCGCCCCGGGCCGCGGCTCGGTGACGGGGACGGCGCGGGCAGTCGATCGATGCAGCCATGCCCTCAGCCTGACTTCGACCGGCCCGATTCGCCTCGGCTCCCCCGCGCGAGTCCGGGGAAGTCCCCCGTCTGCCCTGTCCCGGTACCGCGTCACCCGGCCCCGGGACACACCCTTACGAGTGACGGGCCCGCACCCCGGGTGGAGTACGGGCCCGCCGGACGGAGCAGCGCGCGGGGGGTGGCGCTACCGGTTGATCACGAACTGCGAGCCCGGTTCGATCACCACGTCCCCTTCGGCCGAATCGGTGATGGTGACGCCCGTCAGTGTGGCGCTGCCGCGGGCGCCGCCCATGGCGAGGATCCCGGAGCCGTTGTTGGACCTGTCGATGGTGACCGAGACGATCCGGGCGTCGGGTATCGCGCCGCCGCCCGTCTTGAACTGGATGCCGTCGTAGGTCGAGTCATGGATGTCGGTGTCGCGGATCACCACACCGGGGATGTCCGGCCCCTGGGCGAACAGGGTGATGGCACCGAACTCCTGGTCCTCGTTCCAGAAGGCACCGCCTGTGCGATGGAGGCCGTTGTTGGCGATGAGGGTCTGCCCGGAGAAGGGCAGCGGGTCGTGGTCGGTCGCCAGCATGATGCCCGGGTAGTTCATGGTGTCGTGGACCAGGTTGTTCTCGATGGTGTTGCCGTAGCCGCCGTAGACGGCGATGCCGTTGGCGCGCCAGGGCAGTTGAACGGTGTTGTTGCGGAAGTGGTTGTCATGGCCGATGTCGACCGACGGGTCCTTGACGTACTTGCTGGCCCACACCGCGAGCGCGTCGTCGCCGGTGTTGCGGAACGAGGAGTTCTCCACTTCGGAATTGCGTGTTCCGTTGGCGAAGTTGATGCCGTCGGCGTAGGTGTTGCGGATGCGCATCCCGCTGAAGCGGAGTCCGTCGGCCGGGCCCCAGAGCTCGGGGATGTTGCTGTAGTCGCGGCCCACCCACACCCCGACGTTGGCGTGCTCGATCCAGACGTTGCTGATCCTGGTGTTCTTGCCGAATCTGCCGTTGAGGCCGACTCCGCCCTCGGCTCCCCCGTCGCCTCCCCGGATGGTGCCCGAGCCGAAGATGGCGATGTCCGAGATCCTGGTGTTGTCGTCGATGTCGAAGCCGAAGTTGCCCTCGTGCGGGTGGTTGATGCCGCCCGCCTGGTGCGGTGGTGTCAGCGTGTGGAACTGGGAGTGCCACATGCCGGCGCCCCGGATGGTGACGTCCCGGATGCCGACCTGGTTGTACTGGCCGCGATCCTGCGGGTCGTCGGTGAGGATCTTCTGCTCCTGGCGCCACTGGCCCGGGGGGATCCAGACGCAGTCGATCCGCCCGTTCTGGTCGTCGGTCACCGCGCGCCGGAGGGCGTCGGTGTCGTCGATGCCGTCGTTGGGGACGGCCCCGTACTCGGTGATGGAGACGCATCCGGCGGGTTGTCCGGCGGCCGGCGCCACCTGCTCCAGGTCGACCAGGTCGACGATGTAGAAGGCGGCGGTGTCGTCGGTGTCGCGCTGGAGCCGGAAGACGGTGCCTGCCGGATAGGTGGTCCCGAGCAGCGCGTGGGACTCGTCGAACAGCCGGCGGGCGTCCGCCTGCGGGATGTTGGTGAGTCCTTCGGGGGTGTCGGTGTTGCCGTACAGCCAGCTGTGCTTGGAGCTGAGGCCGACCTTTCGCACGAACTCGCCGTTCGCGTAGAGGCTGAGCGTGGCCTCGGTGCCGCCGCCGCCCGGGGCGTCCGGGATCGAGTTGCGTACGACGACGGAGTTGGTCGGGCCGGTGGAGGTGAACTGCACGTACTGACCGGTCGAGTCGAGCCGGACCGACGCGCGTCCGGAGGACTCCGTGGCGAAGTTGGTGTGGCCGAAGGTCCTTTCGGGGTCGGCGGTGAGGAGGGTGCCCCGGTAGGTGCCGTCCTCCGCCTCGTACTCGGTGTAGGGCACGGCGGCGCCCCGGCCGACCACGATCGAGCGGGTGAGGATGTTGTTGTCCTCGTTGGTCTCCTCGACGGTGTCCGTGGCGTCCGCGGTGGCGGTGATCAGGCTCGCGCCGCCGGTGGCCGTCCAGGTGCCGCTGACGGCCACCTCGGCGGTGGCGCCGGCGGCGATGGCCCCGGTGGCTCCGTCGAGGGTCCTGCCGCCCACGGCGAGACGGGTGACGGAGCCGGCGGGGGCCGGTGAGATGCCCCGGTTGTGCACGGAGACGGTGAAGGAGACCTCGGCGCCCGTGGCGGGACTCGCCGGGTCGGTGCGAATGCCACGGACCTCCAGGTCAGGGCCGGGGCTCCGGTCGACCGTCAGCCTTCCGGCCGCGGTGCGGCTGTTGTTGGTGTCGTCCAGTTCGAAAACGGTGTCCGTGGGGTCCACCACGGCGGACACCGTGTAATTGCCCTGGGGACGCTTGCCGACGTTCACGGACACGGTGGTGGAGGCGCCCGCGGCGAGCGCGCCGACGGGGGCACTGCCCGCGACGGTGCCCTCCAGGCTGACATCGACGGTGGCGGCGGCGGAGGCGGCAGTACCGGCGTTGCGCACGGTCGCCCGGACGGTGACGGCGTCCGTCTCGGTGGGGGACGCGGGCGTCCAGGTGAGGTCGGAGACGACCAGGTCGGGGTTGGGCGCGGCCGTGCCCATGACCTTCAGCTCGGCCACCTGGGCGCCGTATCCGCTGGAGTTGTGGGTGAACCTCAGCCGGATGTCGGCGTAGCGGCCGGTGACGGGGATGGTGACCGTGTTGTCGTTCGAGCCGGGGTCGAAGGTGTAGTCGGCGCGGGCCTTGAGCGAGGTGAAGGTGTCCGACGTCTGTGTGCGGCCGAGCACTTCGATGCTCTGTGTCCGCCGGACCCAGACGGGGTCGGGATCGAGCGCGACGACGACACCGCTGAGGTCGGCGTCGGCACCGAGTTCGGTGGTGAGGGTGGCGGGGTGGCCGCCGGACTCCCAGTAGGTGCCCAGTTGACCGTCGTTGGCGTGGGTGGCCACGAACGAGTGAATTGTGGAGGAGGCCTCGATGGGCTTGCCGAGCGCCAGGTCGGTGCCGTCGGCGGGCGGATCCTGCGGATCACCGCCGTCGTCGCTGCCGTAGACCTCGATCTCGGACAACTGGGCCGCGTTCCAGCCGGTGTTGGCGCTCACCCGGACGCGGATGTGGCGCAGTTCGCGGGCCGTGAAGTCCACGGTGACCGTGTTGCCGTCCTCGGGATCGAAGCGATGGGGGGCGGAACCCGACAGGCCGGCGTAGGAGTTGCCGTCGGCGCTGCCCTCGACGGCGAGCGTCTGGGTGCGTGGCTCCCAGGTGGCGGGCAGCTCGAGCACGACCTGATCGGCCTCGACCGTGCCGCCGAGGTCGACGCGGACCGACTGCGGGAACACCCCCTCGAGGCCCTCCCAATAGCTCAGCTGACGTCCGTCGGTGATGTTGCCGGCGGGGTAACCGGCGTGGGAGCCGTCGGCCGTGACGCTCTTCCCCAGCGCCAGGTTGGGGCCACGGACCGCCGTGGCTGCGGCGGTGGCCGTACCGGGTTGCAGACCCGCGGCGACGAGGCCGGCCAGGAGCAGGCCGGTGATCGTGCGCAGGCCGAAATGCATCCGTCTCATGAGGTGCCATCCAGGTCGGTCTCGATGTGTCTGCCGTGGATTACCATGTGTTAGTAGATCTTTTGCAGCACTGAGTTCGATTTTTGCGCTCACTGGATTGAAGTTTCCGGCTCGCGCCTCCCTTGTCAATGGCATGCACACAACCCGCCCCCAGGCCGTCGCCGTCTCCCGCACCCCCGGGAACGTCAACCGGGGCCCCTCAGCAGAAACGGTCAACCGCGCTCGGCCGTACCATGGCTGGCCACCAGCGGAACCAACGGGAAGAAAGGGGCACTGACATGTCCGAGAACTCGACCGCAGCCTCCGACCTCACCTCGCAGTACACCGCTCAGGTCGCGGGGGACCTGGAGCGCAACGTCAAGGAGCAGGAACGGGTCACCGCGGAGATCGCCTCGCTGCAGGAGAAGCTGACGGTGCTTCAGCACGACCACACGATTCTGGTGAACATGCGGCAGGCGCTGGGCCTCGTCGCCGCGCCCGCCGCGCCCGCCGCGCCTGCCGGGACCTCGGGCGCGCCCGCGCCCCAGGAGGCTCCCGAGGCCGGGACGACGCCGGGCGGCGCGACCGTTCCCGCACCGCGCGGGAGGATCGACGCCGAGCCGGCGACGGAGAAACCGAAGCGGGCGGCGGAGAAGCCGAAGCGGGCGAAGAGGGCGGCCGCGCGCACCGCGCCGGCGAAGGAGGCGCGCAAGCCGTCCGCGGCGAAGGCCGGGCCGTCCGCCGCGCGGGGAACCACCACCCGGTCGGCCAGGAACGGGTCGTCCGAGGACCGGTCGCCCAAGGCCGGGACAACCGGGAAGGACGGGCCGAAGCTGGTCGAACTCGTCCGACTGCACCTGAGCGAGCGGAGCGAGCCGCGTTCGGCGGCGGAGGTGGCCGACGCGCTCGGGAAGGCGCACCCGGAGCGCACCATCAGGACCACCGTGGTGCGCAGCACTCTGGAGGGTCTCGTCGCCCGCAACCAGGCCCAGCGCACCAAGCAGGGCTCATCGGTCTTCTACACCACGCCGGACACCACGCCCGGCAGCACCCCCGGGACCACCGGACGGACCGCGAAGGGTGCCGGGGGCCCGTCCTGACGTCGCCTCATCCGCTCGCCGCTCCGTGCACCGTGTGACACACCCGCACGGGTCCGAAGCCGATCCGGGTACGGGCCGTGCCGCCGGCCCAGACGACCTCGATCACCCCGTCGTCCACCAGCACTTCTTCCACCACCTCGGACAGGGGCGCGGGGCCGGGGTCCCCGGTGAGGGCGGCCAGGGCGACATGCACCGAGGTGCCCTCGCAGCGGCCGGTGAGACGCGGGACCCGGGCCCACGCGGTCCAGGCCGTTCCCCGGGGGGCACGGATCGTCTCCGGGGACGGGTCGTCCCAGCCGTGCAGTCCGTACAGGGCGGAGGTCAGTGACTCCTCGGGGCCGGTCGCCCAGCCGGTGTGGGTGAGCCCGGACCCCGCCGGCGCCCCCACCACCCGGTGCGCCCGCAGTTCGTGACGGCCGAGTGCCACGGTGACGCTCTCCACGCGCAGGCCGGGCACCATCGGCGGGCCCGCGGTGAAGACGGGCCGGTGCCAGGAGGCCGCCCAGCCCCAGCCGTCGCCGTGTCCGGCGCCCAGGGGGTGGATGCGGCGGCGCACACTGGACCGGCCGCCGGTCCGGACGGAGAGGTGGTTGTCGGCGGTGTTGCCGGGTGCCGTGGGTCCGGTGCGGGTGGAATAGGCCTGGCGTCCGTAGTGCGGGTCGTCCTCGGCCGCCGACTCGCCCTCGTGCGGGCGCACATGGTCGCTGCCGTGGTTGTGCAGCCGCACGATCCCGTCGGACCGGGTCGCCTGGAGGAGCAGTCCGGGCGCGGGCAGCGCCAGCACCCGGTCGGACTCCTCCACGGGCGCGGCCTCCTCGCGCGCCGTCCAGAAGGCGGAGCCGGCGGGGGCGAGCAGGGCGACGAACGCCTTCGACGCCCAGTACGGCGAAGCCGGGCCTGAGTAGCTCTGCAGACTGGCCTCGTGCGGGCCGTACCAGCCGGGACTCAGGAGGCCGTCGGCGGTGAGCGCGCCCCGGTCCAGGAAGTGGCGCAGGCAGCCGCTGGCGATACGGCGTGACGCGCCCGGTGTCAGCGGGGTGTGGCCGGTCACCGCGCCCAGCGAGACGGCGGCCGAGGCGGCGAAGCGGTAGGTCAGTGAACGGCCGAAGTGGAGCGGTGCCCCGTCCGCGCCGAACATCAGGGCGAAGCCCTCCAGATGGGTGCGCAGACGTGCGCCATGGTGTGCCAACGCCTCCTCGTCGCCGGCTAGATGGGCGTCGAGGACCGGATACAGGTGCAGGGCCCAGCCGTTGTAGTGGTCGAAGGCACGCCCGTCCCCGTCGGCGAACCAGCCGTCGCCGCGGTACCAGTTCTCCAGGAGTTCCAGCCCGCGCTGCCGCGCGGCCGCCGTCTCGGCGTCACCGCGGCCCACGGACTCCAGGAACCCGGCGACCGTGTACGGAAAGAGGTACCAGTTGTTGGGCGCCGGGGTGTGCCGCAGCGCGCCCCGCAGCCACTCCTCCGCGCGCTCCCGCACACCGGGGTCCAGCCGGTTCCACAGCCAGGGCGCGGTCAGCCGCAGGCCGAGCGCGACCGACGCCGACTCGACCATCGGCTGGCCCCGCACGTCGAAATCGAGGATCCGTGGCCAGGACTCGGTGTCGTCGCGGCCGGGAGTGCGGGTGCCGGCGGCCAGACCGGTCGCGTACCGCTCCAGCAGGTGGTGGGGGTCGTCGCCGTCCGCGCCCGCGACGCGGAACGCGGCGGCGAGGAACGTCCTGGCGTAGCCCTCGAGTCCGTCGGAACGCACGCCCGAGCGGGAGGCGCGCCCCGGCAGGTCCAGCAGGGCGCTGCCGGGGGTGCTCCAGCGCCAGGCCGCGGTGAGGAGTCCGTCCGCCACGGCCTCCCAGTGGGCACGGGTGTAACCGGTGCGGGGGCTGACGCCGTGGTCGTCGGCGGGCAGTGCGAACGGGATGCTCATGCCAGGAAGGCCAGCCTTTCGCGTCGTACGGGATGGCGGAAGCCCTCGCCGGAGGCCCAGCGCTCGACCTCGGAGACGGCGAGGCCGGCCAGCCGGCGCCATTCGTTGCCCTGCGAGCCGGCCAGGTGGGGGGTGAGGAGAACGTTGTCGCACTCCCACAACGGGTGTTCGGGCGGCAGGACTTCGGGGTCGGTGACGTCGAGCACGGCACGGATGCGGCCGGCCAGTACGGCATCGGTGAGGGCGTCCTGGTCGACGATCGCGCCGCGGGCGGTGTTGATCAGTACGGCGTCGGGACGCATGGAGTCGATCAGGTCACGGCCGACCAGTCCGTGGGTCTCCGGCAGCAGCGGGGTGTGCAGGCTCACGGTGTCGCCGCGCCGGAACAACTCCGTCAACCCGACGTTCTCCACGCCGAGTTCGCGGGCCTCGCCGGCATCGACACACGGGTCGTGCAGCAGTACCTCGATGTCGTGCGGGCGCAGCAGGTCGATGACCCGGCGGCCGATGAGCGATGCCGACAGGATGCCGACGGTGCGGCGGTGATTGCCGACCGTGCGGGACGTGCCCAGCCAGTCGGGCCCGGTGCGGGAGGCGTGGTAGTGGCGCGCGGTCTCCAGCACCCGCTTTCCGGTCAGCAGGATCATGGCGAGGGTGTACTCCGCGACCGGGAGGGCGTTGGCCGCGGCGGCGGAGGACACCTCGATGCCGCGTTCCCAGCAGGCGTCGGTCACATGGCCGCGCACGCTGCCGGCGGTGTGCACGACGGCCCGCAGCCGTGGTGCCGCCCGCAGCACGTCCGTGTCCAGTGGCGGGCAGCCCCAGCCGGTGACCAGCAGGTCGACATCGGCCAGCACGCCACGGGCCCGTGGGGTGGTCAGGTCGTCCAGCACCGGCTGCGGCGCGAGGTCGCACAGCGCGGCGAGGGCCGCGAGGGACTCGGTGTCGAGGACGGCCGAGGCGACGTCCGCGGACATGGCCAGCGCGGCGCGGGGCCGGGAACGGCGGCCGGGCAGGGAGTGGTTCATGGTGGTGAGCGGACTCCTTCGGCCGTCGGGGTCATCTGTCCTCGGCTGCCGGGGGCCGGCTTTGGATCCGCATACCGGGGCGGCGGCGGTGCGTGGTGAGGTAGGTCAGACCGCCGGGGCCGGCGGCGAGACGCCGGGTGGAGCCGTGCGGGAGCCAGGTCAGGGTGCCGGCGGACAGGGCGTGGGGGCCGTCCGGGGCGGTGAGGGTGCCGTCCCCCGCGAGGACGAGCAGGAGGACGTCGAGTTCGGGTTCACGGTGGGTGTCGACCTGGTGCCCCGGCGGGAGGCGTACGACGTTGGCGTCGAGTTGCCGGCCGGGTTCCTCGAGCCGCCACAGCGCGCCGGCCGACGTGTCGTCGACGGCGGCGCCCAGCGCGGCCGTGTCGCACAGGATCCGCGGCAGAGGGGCTTCGCCGCCCGGTGCCCCGCTCTCCTCCGACGTCATGAGAGTCACCGTCCCCTGTGAGTGAACGCGGTCACGGTCCGAAGGGGAACCTAACACGCGCGGCGATCCCGGCCGCTGTCCGCCGAGCGCGCGGGCGGGCGGGCGCGACGCCCCGGACCGACGTCCGGGGCGTCGGTCCGCGGCAGCCGCTTCCCGTGTGCCGCGGCGTCTTCCCCTGTCGTCAGGGTGCCATGAGGGGCCCCTGGGACGGGGCGACTTCGAGAGGCCGTCGTCCGCCCGTACGGATGTGCCGGGGCGGTGTCGGCCGAACCGGCACGATCGGCGGAATCGGGGGTGAAGTGCGGCCCCGTTCCCTGTCCTCGCGTTTTCACGCTGTGCGATGATCCTGGCGGGCCCCCGACAAGCCGGCCGAACGGCCGGGGTTCCCGTACACGAGAGGAATCGACGGACGTGACCGCGCAGAGCCCGGACGCCGGCGGATCGCCGGAAGAGCGCGACGGTACGCCGTCCGTGCCCGAGGCCGTCTGGCAGCGGTTCCTCAGCGACACCGAGCACGCCATCAGGGCGACCGCCCCCAAGGAGCCCTCCGCGCGGCAGCGGACGGCCGGGCCGCAGTCCTCTTGCCGCACCGGTGCGGCGAGGGTGGACGCCGGCGCCACCGCGTCGGTCGGTGATCTGTGGCGTCCTGACGATCCGTGGGAGGGCCCCTCCTGGCGGGATCTGGACCGCCGCGCCCGACTGCGCCGCGTCGGGCGCGTGGTGGGCACCGCCACCGCGATCGCGCTGGCCCTTGGGGCGTGGTCCCAGTTGTCCGCCGGGGCGGGCACACCGGTCGAGGGGCCGGGCGGGGACGGCGTGCTGCAGCAGTCCGAGGTGGCGCCCGTGGACCTGCCCACGTCCGCCACGTCCGAGCCGCTCGGGTTCGCCTCTCCCTCCCCTGCCGACCCCGCCGTTCAGGCCGGCTGAGATGTCCCGGTCACCCGCCGGGGCGACCGGGACACCACCGTACGAGGTGCTGATCAGCCACCCAGCGCGGCGAGGACCACGGACTTGGCCTCCTCCTGCACCGTGCGGAGGTGACCGGGACCCTGGAACGACTCCGCGTAGATCTTGTACACGTCCTCGGTGCCCGAGGGGCGGGCGGCGAACCAGGCACTGTCCGTGGTCACCTTGATCCCGCCGATCGGCGCCCCGTTGCCCGGAGCCTCGGTGAGCACCCCGGTGACCGGCTCCCCGGCGAGGGTGTCGGCGGTGACCTGGGCCGGGGAGAGCTTCGCCAGCCGGGCCTTCTCCTCACGGGTGGCCGGGGCGTCGATGCGCTCGTAGGCGGGCTCGCCGAAGCGTGCGGTGAGCGCCGCGTAGTGCTCGGAGGGCGTCTTCCCGGTGACCGCCGTGATCTCGGAGGCGAGCAGCGCGAGAAGGATGCCGTCCTTGTCGGTGGTCCACACCGAGCCGTCCCGGCGCAGGAAGGACGCCCCGGCCGACTCCTCTCCCCCGAAGCCGAGGGTGCCGTCGGCCAGTCCGTCCACGAACCACTTGAACCCGACCGGCACCTCGACCAGTTCACGCTTCAGATCGGCGGCCACCCGGTCGATCATCGCCGAGGACACCAGCGTCTTGCCGACCCCGGCCGCCGACGGCCACTGCTCGCGGTGCGCGTAGAGGTAGCCGATCGCCGTGGCGAGATAGTGGTTGGGGTTCATCAGCCCGGCGTCCGGGGTGACGATGCCGTGCCGGTCGGCGTCCGCGTCGTTCCCGGTGGCGATGTCGAAGCGGTCGCGCCGGCCGATGAGGGACGCCATGGCGTACGGCGACGAGCAGTCCATGCGGATCCTGCCGTCCCAGTCCAGCGTCATGAACCGCCAGGTGGGGTCGGTGAGCGGGTTGACCACCGTGAGGTCGAGGCGGTGCTGTTCGGCGATCCGGCCCCAGTAGGCGACGGACGCCCCGCCCAGCGGATCGGCGCCGATCCGTACCCCGGCCGCGCGGATCGCGTCCAGGTCCAGCACGTTCGGCAGATCCGCCACGTACGTACCGAGGAAGTCGTACCGGCCGGTGCCGGGGGCGGCGAGCGCGCGGGTGTACGGGATGCGGCGGACGTCCTTGAGACCGCCGCGGATGATCTCGTTGGCCCGGTCCTGGATCCAGCCGGTGGCGTCCGAGCCGGCCGGGCCGCCGCTGGGCGGGTTGTACTTGAACCCGCCGTCCGCGGGCGGATTGTGGGACGGGGTGACGACCACGCCGTCCGCGAGGCCCGTGGTGCGGCCCCGGTTGTGGGTGAGAATGGCGTGCGAGACCGCCGGGGTCGGCGTGTAGCCGTCGGCGCTGTCGATGAGCACCGTGACCCCGGCCGCCGCGAACACCTCCAGGGCCGTGACCCGCGCGGGCTCGGAGAGCGCGTGGGTGTCGGCGCCCAGGAAGAGCGGTCCGTCGGTGCCCTGTGCGGCACGGTACTCGCAGATGGCCTGGCTGGTCGCGGCGATGTGGTCCTCGTTGAACGCGGCCGTCAGCGACGAACCGCGGTGTCCCGACGTCCCGAACGCGACGCGCTGTCCCGGATCGCCGGGATCGGGGTGCAGTGCGTAGTACGCCGTGACCAGCCGAGCGACGTCGACGAGATCCTCGGGGCCGGCCGGGCCGCCCGCTCGCTCGTGCTGCATGTCCCCACTCCTCCGCATGATGTGAATCCTCGCTTGCGGAGACATCCTTTCCCGTCGGGGCCGCACCGCGCGAGGGGGCCCGGACCTGCCGGCCTCCGCCCCGCCGTCCGGGCCCTTCGCCGGGGGGGGTCCGCCGTCCGGGCCCGATCCGCCGTTCCCCGGCCGGTTCCGCTCGCCGGGTCAGATCCGTCCGCCGGTCATCCGGGTGAGGGGCCCGTAGGTGTGGCGTTCCGCGCGGCGGCCCACCGCGTAGGAGGCGGCGGTCAGCGCGGTCAGTCCCGCCGCGGTACCGGCGGCGACCAGCCTCCGGTTGGCGATGACCGTCCAGGCCGTCTTGGCACCGGCGGCGACCTGTCCCGACGTGGCGACGACCGCGCGGCGGCCCGCCTCGACGCCCTTGGCCGCGGACTGTGCGGCGTCGCTCGCCGCCTGCGCGGCGCGCCCAGCACCCGACACGGTCACTGACGCGGCGTCACCGGCCTTGCCGGCGGCGGCGTCCGCCGCCCGCCCGGCGGGAGCGGTCGCCTTGTCCGCGGCGTCCTTGGTCCTGGAGGCGGTGGAGCGGACGGTCGTGGTCTTCCGGTTGGCGTTCTTGTTCTGTTCACTCATGGACACCGACTTGCCGCTGTCCCCCACGGCAAACACGCCCCGTCGCCCCGCGCCGCCCGTCGGGCGCCGGAACCCGCTCCGGAACCCCTCGGACGAACACGTCGTACAGCGGCGCTGTTTCGCGGTGGAGGCGGCTGACGGGGCTGTCGCGGGTGGGGGCGGGCAGGACGGGCGCGGCGTGCGGGAGCGGCTGCTTCCGCTGCCGAACCGGGCGCCGGGACGGGTCTGTTCCGGGCCACGGTGAGGGAGGGTCAGGTCCGTCGGAGCGGGCTCGCCTGCGCTCGTGGGTGGCCGTGCCGGAGGAACAACTCCGGTCCGATCGCGTCGGAGTGCGCCGGGCCCCCGGGAGCCGGGCGCGGGAAACCGGCGGTGGGGCCGTTGTCCTCGCACGTGTTGCGCCCGCCACGCGGACGTCCGGGAAGGAGGTGGCGCGTGGACGTGGCCGGGCGCGGGAGGACGAGCCGGACCTGCCTCAGGGCTGACTCGGCCCGCCGGGGGTAGGCGGAGTACGGCAGCCACCAGAGAGCGGACCCCCGGAGAGGAAGACCGATGCCGAACATGATGGAGCGCATCAAGCAGTTCGCCAGGAGCCCTCAGGGACGGCGTACGACCGAGCAGGTGCGCAGGGCCGCGGCCGACCCCCGGCGCCGGGCCCAGGCCCAGCGTCTGCTGGGCAAGCTGCGCGGCGGCCGGCGTTGAGTACCGGCTCGCCCTCTCGTACGGCCCGGCGGGTGACGACCGGGCCGTACGCCCATGACCAGAAAGGACCAGCATGACCGGAACGTCGGTCCGCGCAGTGGGCTGGGCACGCTCGCTGCCGCTGGACACCGAGGTGAAGGCGGCCCGGGACTGGGCGCGCGGGCATCTCGACGCGCTGGGCTGGACCAGTACCGCCCCGGAGACAGTGGACGCCGTGCTGCTGACCGTGTCGGAGCTGGTCACCAACGCCCACCGGCACGCCCACAGCAGCGCCCAGCTGACCATGACGTGGGACCAGGGGTGTCTGCACATCTCGGTGCACGACACCTCGTCCGCCCTGCCGGCGCCCCGGGGACCGAGCACCGAGCGGGTCGGCGGGCGCGGCATGCTGCTCGTCGACGCCCTGGCCGACACGTGGGAGACACGTCCCTGTCCGCACGGCAAGACCGTCACCGCCTGCTTCCGCGGGCCCGCCCGGGAGGGGACGCGGCAGCCCTGACCGGGCCCCGTGCGGGAAGCGCGGACGTCCGGCCGTAGGATCGGCCGGTCCGATCCCGCAAGGAGCCCCGTCAGGTGACCGCTGTCGTCCCATCGCCCCGTACCGGCACCCGTTCGCTCGCGCATCCGCGGCGTCTGACCCGTGAGGAGGGCGGCGAGCTCCTGCACGCGCTGCTCTGGGTCACGGGTCCCGGTCACCGGATGATCAGCAGCGCGGTGCTCGGCGGAGGTATCGGCGAGCGGGCCTGGGTCCTCAACGCGCAGGTCTCCCACGGCTACCGGCGCACCGACCCCGGCCGGCATCTCGCGGGCCTCGCCGCCGGCTGGGGCGCGCGGGGTCCGGGGGCGGGACTGATGACGGCGGCGGACGTCTCGGGGTACGCACACGGACACGACGAGGGCGTGGACGCCTTCGTCACGGCCGGCATCGACGTGCGCGGCTGGGCCGCCGTGCCGGGCGCCGGTACGGGCGGGGCGCCGGCACCGGGCACGATCAACATCGTCGCCGCCGTGCCGGTATCGCTGGGGGACGCCGCCCTGGTCAACGCGGTGGCCACGGTGACGGAGGCGAAGGTGCAGGCCCTCGTCGAGTCCGGGCACGACTGTTCCGGGACCCCCACCGACGCGGTGTGTGTGATCTCCCGCACCGCCGGCCCCGGTGAGGAGGAGCACGCCTTCGCCGGACCCCGTTCCCTGTGGGGAGCACGGCTGGCCCGCGCGGTTCACCGTGCCGTACGGGCGGCTGTGAGGGAACCCTGAGCCGCAGCGTCCCACGGAGGCACGGCGGGCGGCCGCGGCTCTGCCGGGGAGTCGTCACCAGGACTGAGGTCCTCCCACCGGGGTACGCGGGCGTCAGCGCACGTCGCGTCCCCGGCCGGTTGCTTTCACGGTGACGGATGCGGCACCGTGGCAGGTGGATCCGGTCCCCGGCAGAGAGGTGGTGGGGTGCGCACGGCGCGTGCCTACGCTTGTGATTCGTTCCCCCGGCTCACCCGCCCACCCGCGCGTCACGGACGTCTGTGACGGTCCGATGTGGAAGGACGCTCCCTGCCCTGTACTCGTCCTCGACGCGAACGGCGGGATCGTCGACCTGAATCCGTCCGCCCGGCTGGCGCTGACGGACCGTCGCGGGGGAGGCACCCGGCAGGTCGGAGTACCGGCCTGGCTGGCGGACGCGCAACGGGGCCTCACCGACGGGGCCGATGTCACGCCCGACTTCGGCGTGCCGTCGGCCGCCGGGGAGATCGCGGGCCGGTTCTTCGAGGCGCGTCCCGGCAGTCCGATGGCGGACGGGGGCACTGCCTGGTGGCTGGTCGACTGCACCGCCCGTCGCGAGGCGGAGGCGTCCCTGCGGAGTTCGCGGGAGCAGGCGGAGATCCGCGCCATGGTTTCCAGCACCCTGCTGTCGTCCCTGAACGTACCGCGCTGCGCCGAGGTCGCCGCACAGATGGCGGCGGAGCACCTCGCCGACGCCGCACTGCTCGTGCTGCCGCCCGTCGGGCGCCGCTACGCCGTCACCCACGCCCTGCGCGGCGGCTCCGCCGCGCACACCTCACTGCAGTTCGATCCTCGTGACGTCCCGGGGCTGGCCGAGGCCCTCCAGGGGTTCCCGCCGGTGCCGGCCCGCTGGATCGACCCCAGCGCCCTTCCCGAGTGGGTCGTGCCGACGGGCTTCGGCGAGCCGGTCGGCTCGGTCATCGTCACACCGCTTCCAGGCCATGGAGTGTCCGCCGGTGCGCTGATCCTGCTCCGCTCCAGCACCACGCAGGCATTCGCCCCGGACGAGGAGGCGTTCGTCAGACTCTTCGCCGCACGTGCGGGTACCGCCCTGTCGGCCGCGCGCCTCTACAGCGAGCAGAGCGCGATCACGGCCACGCTCATGCGGGACCTGCTGCCGCCGAAGCTGGAGACCGTGCACGGGGTGGACTACGCGGGCCGGTACCGCGCCGCCGGCGACCACGAGCGGATCGGTGGTGACTTCTACGACGTCCATCCCGGGGCGGACGCCTCGCAGGAGACGTTCGTCGTCCTCGGCGACGTCGCAGGCAAGGGGCTCGACGCGGCGGTCCTCACCGGGAAGATACGCAACACGCTGCACGCGCTGATGCCGCTGGCGTCCGACCACGAGCAGATCCTGAACCTGCTCAACGGAGCACTGCTCACCTCGCACCACACCCGGTTCGCCACCATGGTGCTGGCCTGTGTGCGGCGCGAGGACGGCGGCCGGGTGCGCCTCCGGCTGACCAGCGCGGGACACATGCCGCCGCTGATCGTCCGCGCCGACGGCCGCGTCGAGGAGGCGGACACCCACGGCACCCTGGTCGGAGCCCTGCCCTCGGTCACGGTGCGGACGGCCGAGGCGGTGCTCGCTCCCGGGGAGACCTGCCTGCTCTACACCGACGGCATCACCGAGGCGCGCGGCGGACCGTTGGGCGACGAACTGTTCGGGGAGGACCGGCTGCGCCAGGCGCTGGTGGAATGCGCCGGAATGCCGGGGGAAGCGATCGTGGAACGGGTGCAGATGCTGGCCGCGCAGTGGCTGGGCGCCGGCGTCCATGACGACATGGCTGCCCTTGCCATCAGCGCGCCGCGCACGGCCCGGCCGACGGCGGCGGACACCGCCGGAGGCGGAGATCCGGGGAGGACGGCTTGAACGGGACCGGCTTGTCGGCCGGGGTGCTGCGCGACAGGCTCTGGCAGGCCGTGATCGAGGGCGGTGAGTACGACGCCGTCGACGCGGTGCGCGCCGGGCTGGACGCGGGGTGGCAGGAGGAGGACCTGCTGCTGGACGTCGTGGCGGCGGTACAGGAGAGGATCGGTGCCGAATGGGCCGCCGACCGTATCACCGTCGCCCAGGAACACGCGGCCACGGCCATCAACGAGCGGGTGATCGCCGCTCTCGCCCACCGTCCGGCGGCCCGGCCCTCCGCCCTTCACCGCGGCCGGGTGACCGTCACCTGTGTCGACGGCGAATGGCACGCGTTCCCGGCCCGGCTCGTCGCCGAGGTCCTGCGGCTGCGCGGGTGGCGCGTGGACTATCTGGGTGCCCAGACACCGACCCCGCAGCTCGTCGCGCACCAGCACCACACCAACTCCGACGCCGTGCTGCTCTCCGGATCGATCCCCACCCATCTACCGGCGGCGCACGCGGCGATCACCGCCTGCCAGGCCGTCGGGGTGCCGGTGCTCGCCGGCGGCAGGGCTTTCGGCGAGGACGGACGGTGGGCACGGGCCCTGGGTGCCGACGGATGGGCCCCGGACGCGCGCGGCGCCGCCGCCGCGCTGGAGGCCGGACTGCCGCGCCCCACGGCGGTGCGGGACGCGGTCGACGATCTCCCGCATCTGTCGGACCAGGAGTACACGACGGTGGTCCGCTCCCGCAGTCGCCTGGTCAAGCACGTGCTGGTGGAGCTGGAGAGCAGGTTCCCGGCGATGCGCGGCTACAACGACGCGCAACGGGAGCGGACGGCCGAGGATCTGGTCCACATCATGGACTTCCTGGCCACTGCTCTGTACCTGGATGACGCGGAGGTGTTCACCCAGTTCCTGGGATGGACCGCCGAGGTACTCACGGCGCGCGGTGTCCCGGTGACCTCTCTGGTGACCGGACTCGACATCCTCGCTGAGCAGTTGCACGAGTTTCCACGAGGTCTGCGTCTCGTGCGCCAAGGGGCCGCCGCTCTGCGCGTCCGGGCAGCCGACGCTGTCGTTCCCGGCAGCACCGGATGAGTGTGCCCGACCGTCCCGGCCTGCACACCGCGCTGGACCCGGAGACGGCCACGCTGACCGTACGCGTGAGCGGTGACCTCGACGACGCCGGCGGTTCGGAGCTGATCGCCGTCGTGGTGGCCCATCTGTCCGGGCCGACGCCGCCACGTGCCGTACGGCTGGACTTCGGCGAGCTGGCGGACATCGACCCGCTGGGCCTGGCCGCACTGCTCATGATCCGCCGCAACACCGGTGCCGCGCGGGCCGTCCTGCACCTCGACAACCGGCCTGCGGCCCTCGATCGCCTCCTGCGCCAGACCAACGTCCTCGGCCATCTGACCGCCCGGGACGCGGCCGGGGCGGTTCAGGGCGCCCCGGGAACCGGCCTGCCGCACGGCCCGTACGGCGGCTGACGCCGGCTGTGGGCCCCCACGGGGTCCGCGCGTCGCCCCGCCCCCGGCGCAGTGGGGTGCCGATGGTGAGATGACCCACGGCGGTGCGGCCGCGCGGCGGGGCGCCGCTCACCGGCCGTCCCCCTCGGCGTCCGGGCGGGCCGTGTGGTCGGGGTGGCCGACGGTGCGGCGGGCCTCCTTCATCTCGGCCTCGTAGAGGTGGTCCCGGCCCTCGGCCAGTTCCTCGACGGCGCCTCGTTCGATCTCCCTGAACGGCTGGTGGTAGGTGGTGTCGTACGCCTCGACGATCTGGAACGTCCAGTGGCCCGGGATCACGTTGCGGCCCAGGACCTGGGTGCGCACCGTCTCGGCCCAGTCGGGGTGACCGGCCTTGCGCAGCAGTTCGACCGTGCGGTCGAGTTCGAGGTCCGCCGTGCCGGTGAGCTGGTGGAAGCTGTAGAGGTGTCCCCGGGCGCGTTCGGTGGTCTCCAGGGCCTTCGACAGCGACCCGAGTGCCTCCACCGTCTCGTCGCTGACGCCTTCGGGACGCCGGTGGTCACGGTCGGGTCCGTTTTCGTGTCCGGTCATCGTCTCGCCTCCGCCTGTGATCGATGGTGTGTCCGGGCCGGCGCGGTCCGGGCCGCGGGTGGCCGGGCCGCGGGCGGTCCGGTGCGCGGGTCATCCGCCGTCGGCCCGCCCGACGGTGTCCGGTTGCCTGCGGCCCGTGCGGTCGCGGTGGGTCAGCAAGCGCTGCACCCCGGCCAGCGCGGGCGCCAGCGGCCGGCGCAGGGCGGCGCGGGCCGCGTTGGCGCCCGGCGCACCGTGTACACCGCCGCCCGGATGGGCACCGGCGGAGGCCAGGTACAGGCCCTTGACGGGGGTCTCGGGACGCCCGGTGCCGGGGGCCGGGCGGAAGAACAGCTGCTGGTGCATGGCCGCGGTGCCGCCGTTGATGGCGCCGCCGCGCAGATTCCGGTCCAGGGCCTGGAGGGTGGGCGGAGCCAGGACGCGCCGGGCCCGGATCCTGGCACGGAAACCGGGCGCGAAGCGTTCCACCTGGCGTTCAACGCGGTCCGCCATGATCTCCTGCTCCCCGGCGTCCCAGGCACCGGTGAGGGAGTCCCCTCCGGCGTCGCCCACAGCGTCGTGGGGCACATGGGTGTACGCCCACGCGGACTCGGTGCCCCGGGGGGAGCGGGAGGCATCGGAGGTCGTCATCTGGCCGAACAGACTGAAGGGACGGTCCGGGACATGGCCGGTGGCCAGCTGGGCCGCGAAGCGGGTGAGCTCGTCGAGTCCGTCCGCGAGATGGACGGTTCCGGCGCCCGCGGCCTGCTCGCAGGCCCAGGGAACCGGCCCGTCGAGCGCCCAGTCGACTTTGAAGGTGGCGAAGTCCCACTGGAAACGCCGCAGGTCGGACAGTATCTGGGCGGGAAGGTGCTCGGGGGCGACGAGCTCCCCGTACAGTGCGGGCACGGACACGTCGGCGAGGACGGCGCGATCCGCCGCGACCGTCTCGCCGCCCGCCGTGCGCACCCCGGTGGCCCGGCGGTCGCGAACGACGACCCGTTCGACGCGCTGCCCGCAGCGCACCACTCCGCCCAGCGTCTCCAGACGCCGTACCAGGGCCTCGGTGAGGGCACCGGAGCCGCCGGCCGGCACCGGGAAGCCGTAGGTCTGTCCGAGCATCGACATCAGCCAGCCGAACCCGCCGCTGCCCGCGGCCTCCGGAGCCAGATCGGCGTGGAGGGCGTTGCCGGCCAGCAGCAGCCCTCCCCCTGCGCCCCGGAACTCCTCCTCCGCCATGCGGCGCACCGGCAGGACCAGGGTGCGCGCCGTCCGCAGCCCTCCCGCGCCGCGCAGCCGCAGGGCCAGCCGGGCCCCGGACCGGACGGGCGGGAACGGGGTGAACAGGGCGTCCAGGAGGTCGGGCCGCAGGGTCTCCCACATGTCGTGCAGCCGCCGCCAGGCCGCGCCGTCGCCCGGCGCGAAGGAGTCGAGCGAGCGGGCGGTGACGTCGAGGCGGCGGTCGAGCACCGCGCAGCGGCCGTCGCTCAGCGGGTGGGCCACCACATGCGGGGCGTGGCTCCAGCGCAGCCCGTGACGCTCCAGGTGCAGCCCGGAGACGACCGGCGACGCGGCGGCGAGCGGGTAGAAGGAACTGCAGAGGTCGCTCACGAAGTGGGGGTCGGCACCCCGGTCGTGGCGTACGGCGCCGCCGGGCTCCGGCTGCTCCTCCAGCACCTCCACACTCCAGCCGGCGTCCGCGAGCAGGTTCGCCGCGACCAGTCCGTTGGGCCCGGCGCCGATCACCACGGCGTCAGGCACGGGCTCCTCCCCCGTCGTGGGGCTGCGGTGCGACCACCTGGCCCATCGGGCGGCGTCCTTCCTCCTCCGCCGCCTCGGCCTCGCAGAGGCTCGCCAGCCGGGCGAGCATGGCACGGTGACGGATCTGGATCAGTGCCTCCACGGCCACGTTGTGCAGCGTGCCGCCCGCTCCCCGCAGCGGATGCTCGTCCACCTTCACCAGGCAGTGGTCGCCCCAGGGCCGCACCTCGATCGCGATCCGCGCGGTGCCCAGCGGCCCCGCCTTGGCCTCGAGTTCCAGCACCTCACCCGGCTCGCAGCGCCTGACGACGGTTTCGTTGCGCAGGCCGACCGGCCCGAGGCGCACCTCGTATCCGATCGCGGAGCCGACCCGCGGCCAGTGCCCGCGCACGGGCTCGGACGACGAGGTGCCCACGACCCAGTCCGCGTAGCGGGTACCGTCCTCGAGCACGGCCCAGACGGCGTGCGGGCTCGCTTTGACCAGACGATGACGAACCGCCACTTCGACCTCCCGGATGCACGAGCGACACCAGCCAGCACTGAGTGCCCTCTCTGGCACACCTCAACCGGCGCGGCGGGTGGAGGGGAAGCTCCCTGCCGGTGTCAGCCGGTCTCACGGGCCGGGGCCAGGGCCCAGCGGATACCCGCCGTGACGGCGGTGCCGAGCGGGCGGACGCACACGCCTTCGGCCGGGGGCACCCGGGGCAGCCACAGGGCCCGGGAGGCCCAGGTCGGCAGCAGGGACACGGCGTTGGCGGCGAGGACGCCGTAGGGCAGCCGGGCGAGCAGCGGAACGGGTGGGTTGACCAGCAGGAAGCGGGCCGTACGGCGTGCGTCGGGGGTGGCGCGCAGTTCGGGACGGTAGGCGGCCAGCCGCTCGTCCAGGCCGGCCCGGTCGACCGGCGGGTCGGGTATGCCGAGGGCGGTGGCGATGCGCGCCATGTCGGCGACGTACGCGTCGCAGCCCTCCTCGTCCAGGGGGCGGGCTCCGTAGCGCTGGTGGGCGCGCAGGAAGCTGTCGACCTCCGCGATGTGCACCCAGCACAGCAGCCGGGGGTCGGCGGCCCGGTACTCCTCGCCGTCCGCGGTGGTGCCGCGCACCGTCTCGTGGACGGCCCGGACCCGGTCGACGGCCCGCTGGGCGCTGTCGGCGGTGCCGTAGGTGGTGACGGCGAGGAAGGTACTGGTCCGCTGGAGGCGTCCCCAGGGATCCCCGCGGAACCCGGAGTGTCCGGCGACGGCGGCCATGGCCAGGGGGTGGAGCGACTGGAGCAGCAGGGCGGACAGGCCGCCGATGAACATGGAGGCGTCCCCGTGCACCCTTCTGACCGGCCGCTCGGGGCCGAACCAGCGTGGCCCGGGGGTGTCGTGGATGCGCGCGCGGTTGTCCGGGCCGTCCGGTCCTGCCACCCTGGAGAAGATCGCCCGGCCGATCCGGTCACGCACCGCCGTGCCGCCTTCCGTGAGCAGTCCCATGGCTCTCGCTCCGCCCTCGTCGCGCGCCCGCGACGGCCGCGGACGCCCCCTGCCTTACCTCTGCCCCGGTCTCCTCGGTGTCCACACACCTCAGGGGACATCGCCCCACCAGTCGTACACCCGGCCACCGGGGCTCCGGGGTACGTACACCGAGCGTCCGCCCGTGCCGTAGCGGCCTATCTCGGTGGGCAGGCGGACACCCTCCCCGAGTTCCGTCCCGGTGCGCCCGGTGACATCCAGCAGCAGACCGTCCAGCGGCCCGCCGGCCAGCTCCACGTACGTCCGCCCGGCACGCGGTCCCGGGTCGTCGTGGTCCGCCCCGTAGACCCGGCCGCGCATGAACTCCAGCTCGTCCATACCGGCAGGGTGGCATCCGTCACTGACAATCGGCCCCGGCCCACCGGACCCGGGTCACCGGACCGGGATCTGCCGACCGGGGACCTCCGGGCCGCCGGTGCCCCTCGTCCACGGCGCCGGTGCCCGGCCTTCGCTCCAGGCGAGCAGTTCCTCGCGCGCGACGCAGACTATGCCGCACTGCTCGGCGTACTCCTCGGCCGGCGCGGTGAAGCCGGCGGTGGTGACGACGAGCGCCACATCCGCCTCGTGGACGGTGAAGCAGGTGCCGCCGAAGCGTTGCAGGTCCTGTGAGCCGACCTTGTTGTCGTCGCCGTAGCGCTTGCACTGGATGACGAGGCGAAGGCCTTCGGGGGACAGCGCCACCACGTCCGCCCCGAGGTCACCGGCGCCGCCGACGACCTCCACCTGTGAGCAGCCGTCGCGTACGCACAGGGCCGCGGTGGCCTCCTCGAAGTCGTCCGGGCTCAGCGCGTCGAAGTCGAGGCCGGGCCCGTCGGCGTCGGGGCCTGGACCGTCGTCGCGGCCGGGCACGGAATCATGGCTGTGGCCGGTACCGAAGTCGTCGGCGAGGGGTACCGGTCCGGCCGGAGCCGGCTCGGGCGCCGGCGCGTCCAGGGCTTCCAGTGCCGTCGCCGTCGCCCGGTGAAACGCCTCCCCCGTCCGGCGGGCGAGGCGCGCCGCCGACAGCCGCCGTCTGCGCCGCTGGGCCAGTACGGCCGCGACGGCCAGGCACAGCAGCACCACGGCCCACGCGGGGCGCCGCTGCGCGACCCCGGCCAGCGCGCGCACCGCGAAGCCGGCCGTGACCAGGGCGATGGCGAGGAGACCGAAGAACATGGCGGTCGCGCGCAGGTCGAAGCGCCGCCCGCGGGGCATCGGACGCGTACCGTGCTGGGGCGTGGTCACGGTGGTGGTTCCCTTCTCTGGCAGCCGGCAGGACGCGCCCCCCACGGGAGGTCGGGGGCCGCCGAAGATCACGTACGCCCGTCTGCCCGTGATCGGCCCGTTCACCGGCGTGCCGCACAGGCCGGCGGGGTAGACGCGGTGTGTGCCGGTGCGTGCCGGCGGTGACCCTCAGGGAGGCGGACGGTGGACTGGCGGGGATTCGCTCAGCAGATGGCTTCCATGGCCCGTGATCTCCTGGCCGAACACACCCTCGACTCCACCCTGGAGCAGATCACGCGTTCCGCGGTGGACCTCGTCGACGGCTGCGACGCCTCCGGGATCCTCGTCCTGCGGGAAGGCCGGGTGAGTTCGCTGGCCCCCACCGAACAGCTCGTGACCGAGAGCGACCGGCTGCAGGGGCTGCTGAGGGAGGGGCCCTGCTTCGACGCGGCCCGGCCGGACCGGGCGGAGCGGGTCTTCCGCATCCCCGACTTCACCCGGGACCCGGAGCGCTGGCCGTTGTTCGTGCCCCGCTGCCGCGAGCTCGGGGTGGGCAGCATGATGGGCTTCCTGCTGTACACGCGGGAGGAGGAGCTGGGCGCGCTGAACATGTACTCCCGCAAGCCGGGGGTGTTCACCGAGGACAGCGAGACGGCGGGCTGGCTGCTGGCCTCCCACGCCGCGGTCGCCTTCTCCACGGCCGTGACCGAGGCCCAGATGCAGGAGGCCATCGCCACCCGGCATCTGATCGGCGAGGCCATGGGCATCCTGATGGGGCGGCATCACATCACGGAGGATCAGGCCTTCGACATACTGCGCACGCAGTCCCAGCGCACCAATGTCAAACTGCGTGAGGTGGCGCGCCGGGTCTGCGAGACCGGCACCGCGGCGAAGTGAGTGCGGACCGGGACCGCGGGTGGGCGGGTCAGCCGCCGCTCGTCCAGGTGTGGGCGACGTCGATGACGAGGCGGCCGGGGAGTTCGAGGACGCGGAACGGCAGCCGGGCGCGCAGGCCGAGGCCGATCTGTGTCGCGCCCTCGAAGCTGCCGGCGAACCGGGCGTCCCTGAAGGTGCGGTATCCGGTGAGGTTCACGCCGGGCAGGGGGTTCCCGGCGCGCGCCGGGTAGGTGGGCTCGCCGGTCTCCGGATCGTAGGAGGGCGCGGCCACCCGCACCTCGAGGACGGCGCCGCCGGCCACGGGGATGTGCCGGCCCGATCCGTCCTGGTACAGACGGTCGACGTATTGGACCGAGTAGCCGAGGCCGTCGGTGGTGGCGCCGGGGAGGTCGACGACCATGCGGTCGAAGCAGTCGTGCCGGCCGGTCCGGATGTCGCGTACCGGTGTGGCGGTGCCGCCGGTGTCGGATTTGGTGAGACTGCCCCAGCCGGTGGGGCAGGCCGCCGCGGCCCGGGCGGGCGCCGCCGGGACGGCCGCGGCCGGAACCGCCGCCGTCGCCAGCACCGTGCCCGCGAGTACGACCGTCGCGCAGATTGTTCTTGGTTGAAGCATTTTATGCCCCCTGGGCTCGCATCCTGCTGATATCGGGTGAGACGAGCGGGATGCCCCGAAGGTTGCGGTCTTTTTCCGGCCGGTCGCCGGACCGGCGGGCATGGCACATCCTGGGGGGTAGCAACCGAATGGATGTCCCGTGCGTCCGCACCGGGAGGGCGCGACATGGATGATGCAGCCGCCGTACCGCACGGGAAGCGGCCGGCGGGCATGCACGGCCGGGGTACGGAGGAGAGCCGGACCGCGCATCCGGAGTACCGCGTCGAGGACGCGCTCGCCGATCCGGTCGTGGCGGCGGTCCGGAACATCGGCGGGTACGGCGGCCTGGTCTATCTGCGCTCGCGTGACCGGCGCTCGCTGGTGCTGTGCGTGGTGTCCGGCGTCCCGAGGTCGCTGCTGAAGCCGTGGTGGCGGATCCCGGTGGGCGGCTCCCTGCCCATGTCCGAGGCGTACCGCAGGGGCGAGGTGCTGTGGCTGCCGGACGAGCGGGCGACGATGCTGCGTTTCCCGCAGTTCACCGCCGCGCTGCCGTACTCGTTCGCGCACGCCTACCGACCCGTGCGGGTCGGCGGCGAGGACGTGGGCGTCCTGGCCGTGCTGCGTTCGGCCAGCCGGGAGCCGGCGGACGAGCAGGCGGTGCGGGCGGCGCTGCGCGAGGCCGGACGGGACATGGAGGAGCGTCTGGCCGAGTTCGCCCGCCGGATGCCCGGCGCGGAGGGCGCGGACGCCGTGGCGTACGGCATCGACTACGACGACCAGCCGGTGAACGTGCGGCTGCCCACTCCCCCGGCGCTGGCCGTGGAGGTCGGCATCGTCGAGTGGGACCTCGACCACGACCGCTGGTCCGGGGACGACGACGCCCTGTCCCTGCTGGGCGTCACCCGGGAGGAGTTCGGCGGCACCATGGCGGAGGTCGAGGAGCGGATCAGCCCCGAGGACCTGTACGAACTCCGGGCGAGCCGGCGGGAGGCGGAAGACACCGGCCAGGTCAGGGCCCGGCACTTCAGGGTGCTGGACCGGCCCGACGACGACGGCCACCCCCGTTACCGGCCGGTGGAGCTGTGGGGCCACGTGGTACGGGTGGAGGGGACCGCCCGGATCCTGGTGGGTGCGCTGGTCGACGCGGCCGGTGGGGTGACCGCGGCGGAGGCCGCGGAGCGCTTGCCGGACGGCCTGTTCTCGCTCGACCAGGACGGCCGGGTCGTCTACGCCAACCGCCGCTGCCAGGAACTGCTGGGGAGCGGGCTGGAACGCCTGCTCGGCCACTACCCGTGGGAGGTGCTCCCATGGCTGCGCGATCCCGCCTACGAGGACCGTTACCGGGCGGCGATGCTGTCCCAGGAACCGGTGTCGTACCTGCTGCAGGACCCCGCCGGCGTCTGGCTGGGGTTCGTGCTCTACCCGGGTGTGCACGGGCTGACGGGCCGTGTCTTCCGCACCGACGCTCCCGCCGGGGCGGGGCCGGGCCTGGTGCCGCAGCCGGTTACCGCGGGCACCGGGGCGGCGTCGGCGCTGGGCGCGCCGACCCGCGCGGGGGCCCTGTACCACGTGGTGCAGATGGCCAGCGTGCTGACCGAGGCCGTGACCGTCAGGGACGTGTGCCGCGCCGTCGCCGAGCAGTTGCTGCCCGGGTTCGGGGCGCAGGAGATCGCCCTATACACGATCCGTGACGGGCGGATGCACCTGTTGTGGGAGTCCGGCTACCCGGAGCACTTCCTCGACCCGTTCGAGGGAGTCCCGCTCGACGCGAACCTGCCCGGCGTGCACGCGCTGACCACCCGCCTCCCGCTGTTCTTCGAGTCGTCGGAAGCGCTGGTGAACGCCTATCCCGAGATCGCCCTGGACACGAAGAGCGCCTGGGCGTTCCTGCCGCTGATCGCCTCCGGCCATCCGGTCGGCTCCTGCATCCTCGGCTGGGACGCGCACCACCGGTTCACGCCGGAGGAACGCAGTGCGCTGACCGCGCTGGGCGGACTGGCCGCGCAGGCGATGGAGCGGGCCCGGCTCTACGACGCCGAGTCCGCCGTGGCGCGGGGACTGCAGGAGGGTCTGCTGCCGCACCGGCTGCCCGTCATCGACCGGTTGCGCGCCACCGGCCGCTACCTGCCCGGCACACAGGGCATGGCCATCGGCGGCGACTGGTACGACGTGATCCGGACCGGGCGCGGGGTGGCCCTGGTCATCGGTGACGTCGAGGGGCACAGCGTCGGCGCCGCGGCCGTGATGGGGCAGCTGCGCAGCGCCGTACACGCCTTCGCCTCCAGCGGGCGTCCGCCGCAGGAGGTCATCACCCACACCAACCGGCTGCTGGCCGAGCTGGAGACGGATGTCTTCGCCACCTGCTGCTACATCGAGCTCGAGCCGGCCACCGGACGGGCCCTGGCGGTCCGGGCGGGTCACCCACCGCCGCTGCTGCGCCATCCCGACGGGCACGCGGAGAGCCTGGAACTGCCCGGTGGTGTGATGCTCGGTGTACAGCCGGACGCCGTCTACCCGGTGACCACGCTGGTCCTGGCCCCCGGCAGCGTGCTCGCCCTGTACACGGACGGGCTCGTCGAGACGCCCGGCAGTGACATCGAGACCGGCATCCAGGAGGTGCTGCGCTCCCTGGCCGACAGCCCCACGGACTCCGTCGAAGTGATCGCCGACCGGCTGATCCGCTCGGCCCGCCGGACCGAGGACCGCCCGGACGACGTGGCGCTGCTGCTGACGGCATACGACCGGGACGCGGGCGGCTGAGACCGGCCGGGGCGGCGGTGGCCGCACGGCACCGTCACCCCGCGGGTGGGCGCACGGCGCTGCCGCCCTTCTCCTTCATGGGTCAGAGCGAAGCTCTGTGACGGATCAGCGCTCGACCGGGGACGACCTCAGACCGAACAGTGCCCCGACGGCCCCCGCGAGGCCGCTCGCGCACTCGTCCGCGGACCCGGCGGGTACGGACAGCCGTCGCAGCGCCCCGCTCAGGACATCCTCCATGAGCGCGACCTGCTCACCGAGCATACGGGCTCCCGCCTGGCCGCTCCGGTCCCGCCGGGCCAGATACGTGAGAACGTCCTGCGAGTCGGACTGGAGTTCCTGGAGGACCTGCCACTCCCGCGCCGCCCCCCTGGTCTGGCTCAGCACCTCGGGCAGTCGCTGCCGCAGGCCGGCGTGCCACAGCACCAGCGTCCCGTCCATCTCCGCGCGCAGCCCGTCGAGACAGAGCCGCAGCACCATGGCGCCCTTCGCCACGCCGACCACCGGAATCCCGGCCCGGACGGTCGGCGACGGCCGTCCGGCGCCCAGGTAGTCGCGCAGCATGACCGGCATCACCTCGGCTTCGGCCTCGGGCCTGTTCCTTTCGGGTGCCAGCACCGCGCAGACGGGGCCGAGTGAGTTGGCGGCCTGCTCGGCCGCCGCATGGCATGCGTAATCCGTGGGCACGATGCACTGTTCCTTTCCCGGCTGCGTTCGGCTGCGGCCAGTTCTTGCCCGGTTGCACGCCGTACATGGCCCTTTGGTTCATCACAGGTCTGGAAAAGGTAGTTCAT
The DNA here is from genome assembly GCF_044540255.1 of Streptomyces sp. NPDC086080. Taxonomy (NCBI): domain Bacteria; kingdom Bacillati; phylum Actinomycetota; class Actinomycetes; order Kitasatosporales; family Streptomycetaceae; genus Streptomyces; species Streptomyces sp. NPDC086080. The sequence goes on along the minus strand of NZ_JBITRU010000029.1, from coordinate 38,655 downwards.
GTCGCGGCGGTACGACCAGTTCGATCAGGAAGTCCTGTCGGCGGCTCCGGAGCAGCGGCCGGCGTGCCGGTACACGAACGGCGGCAGATCCCCCTCCAGGGGATCTGCCGCCGTTCGTGTACCGCGGAGGGTCAGGCGTTTCGCCGCACGCTCCGCAGGACGAAGAACCCGAAGATCACCAGCACTCCGCCGAGCGCGGCCGGCCAGAGCTGCGCCCCGGTCTCGGCCAGGCTGCCGCCCTGGGCCTGTGCGCCGGTCCGGTCCTCGGTCCCGAGCTCCGGGAGGCTGCCGGGCACCGCGGCGGCCTGGGCCGCCTGGCCGCCGTCGTCCTTGCCGCCCTTGTCGCCGGCCTGGTCTCCGGCACCGGCGTCCTTGCCGTCCTGGGCCGGGAGCGATGCCTTGACTCCGGGCTGCGCGGTGGCGCCGCCGTCCGCGGGCTCCTGGGTCGCCGGGTCGGCGGGGTTCTGTGACGGCTGCTCCTGACCGCCGTCGCCCTTGTCGCCGCCGTTGCCCGGCTTGTCGCCGCCGTTGGCCTGGTTGCCGTCGTCACCGGGCTGGTCGCCGCCGTCACCCTGGCCCGGGTCGTCGGGCGTGGCCGTGGGGTCCTCCGGCTGCTGGGGCTCCTCACCCTGATCGCCGCCGTTACCGCCGCCGTCACCGTTGCCACCGCCGTCACCACCGGCGCCGACACCACACGTACGGCCCTCGTTGATGCAGTCGACCACCTCGTTCATCAGGCCCTCGTCGAAGACGTTGATGAAGTCGCCGTGGTCCGTGATCGGCTTGTGCAGCTGCTCCGGGAAGGAGTCCACCGCGAACAGCGGCGTGGTCTTCCCGCCGTCGTTCAGGCTCGGCGCGTCGACGTCGTAGACGATGCGCTGCACCAGCTGCGGTACGGGCTTGAAGCCGGACGGGCAAGTGCCCTGGGCGTCCGCGAACGCCATGTGCGTACGGTGGTTGGCGCTGTCGATGTTGCGGCCGTCCCAGCAGCTCTGGAAGTCGAACGTGCGCACCACGTCACTGCCCTGCGGGCACAGCGGGTACTTGTCCGTCAGCTGACGGTCCTCGAAACCGGTGCAGCTCCAGGACGCGTTGGCGTTGCCGGGGCCGTTCACGAACGACTTGGCGTCGCCGGTGATGATGCGCAGCAGCCGCGGCATGGCGGTGACCTCGCCCTGCGGGTTGCCCACGAAGGTCAGCGTGACCTCCTTGGGCGTGACGATCTCACCGGCGTTGCCCTCGATGCCGCCGCCCGGAGAGTTGGCGTCCTGCTCCTCGACCCCGTTCTGCAGACGCAGCACCGGCCAGTAGTAGGACGACTTGTCGCCCTGGTCCTGGCAGGTGGTGTCCGCCTGCGCCAGGTCGTCGTCGCTGGAGAAGGCGTTGGTGGCCTGGTTGCCGATGTAGTCGTGGAAGTGGTGGGCTCCGTTGGAGACACCCGGGGCGGCGATCACGTTGTCCGAGTTGAACAGACCGTTCTCGTTGACGCCGCACTCGCTGGTGAAGGTGCCGCGGGAGGCATTGGCGGTCTGCTTCGGTGCGGAGACGTTGGGCTGGACGCTCTCGATGTCGACGTAGTCGCCGGCCACGGGGCCGTTGCCGGCCTGACCGCCGTTCCCGCCCTGGTCCTGGCCCCCGTCACCCTGGTTCTGCTGGTCCTGGTCCTGCTGGTCCTGGCCGTCGCCGCCGTCGCCCGCCTGCTCACCCTCGTTGCCGTCGGCCTCCTGCCCGGCGTCCGGCTGCGCGGGCGCGTTGCCGGACTCGCGCACGGCGCAGGCGGCGAGTTCCTCGAGACCCTCGGGCCGGTCCCCCACCCGGTCGACGGCGGTCGCGATGCGGGCGAGGGTGGCGGAGCGCTTCTCCTCGAGCGGCCCCGCGATCGCGTTCTCCGCGAAGCCCGGGTCCTGCCGCAGAGCGTCGGCGGACTCCCCGAGCCGCTTGTAGGCATCGGCGATCTGCGCGTCCAGGGCGGCGAGTTCCTTGTCCACCTCGGGCCGCGCCTCATCGGGCACCGACGCCAGTTGCGTGGCGGTGGACACGTCCGGGCAGTCGATCGTGGCGGCCGCGAGCACCTGCGCGTCACCCGCCCCGCCCTCTTCCGTCGCGGAAGCGTAGACGTTGGCCGCCATCATCCCGCCTCCGCCCAGGATCAGGGCGAAGGCGGCGAGCGTCGCGCGCTGTTTGGGGCGTCTGCGTGTGTTGCGTGCCACGGTAGTACTCCTACGCATCTGTCGCGGGGGGTCGGCATGGGATTCCCACGCCCCATACGCAGGCGGAGCACCGCGCGTTCAACGTGCCTCACGAATTCTTCCCGGAATCCTGGAGAACGCGAGTCCCGGACGCCTCAAGTCCTCGCCGGGCAAGGGGCGTCCGGCGAGGACTTGGGGTGTGAGCGGTGAAGTGAGGTCGGCTCAGCCGAAGTTCACGTCACTGCACAGGAAGTAGGTCTGGTCCATGTGCGAGGCCTGCCAGATGCGCCTCGTGCGGCGGAGCGGCCATGTGCGTTTGCGCCACTTCCCGGCGGACCGTGGCGCCGTTCGATCCGTTCGACGTGGAAGGCGTCGGACCGTCAGAGCCGGTCGAGACCGCTCGTCGTCCGCCCGAGGCAGACGACCGAGTCGTCCATCGGCGCGGCGATCTCCTCGAAGCCCATACGGTCGTAGAAGGCCCGGGCGGGTTGGTTGGCCCTCACCATCACGAGATGGACGGAGGGCACTCCCGCGTCCCGCAGCGCGGCGAGGAAGGTCCGCATCAACTGCCTGCCGTGACCGCGGCCCTGCCACTCGGGCAGCAGGTCGATGTGCAGATGGGCGGGCCAGGCCGCCAGTTCGGGCACGATCATCCGTTCGGGGTGGTGCAGCAGCCAGGCGATCTCCTCGTCCGGCGTCCGCGGCGGCCCGGGCGGCGCGGGATGGCGGTCGGCGACGAGAGGGAGCCATGCGGCCCGGAAGGTCCGGGCGAAGCGGACCGTGTCCGCGGTGCCGACGATGTATCCGACCGCCCTGCCGCGTCCGTCGTCCAGGACGAAGGCCAGTTCGGGTTCCAGATGGACGTAGGGGGCCGCGAAGGTGGCGGGGAAGACGGCGGGGTCGGCGAAGTGAGGGCGACTGTCCCCGCCGATGTGCGCGGTGCGCACGCAGATGTCGTCGAGGGCCGGCCGGTCCTCGCGTCGGTACGGGCGGATCCTGGGGGGCTCGGTCATGCCGGACATCCTGCATTCCTGGGAGCGCTCCCACAAGCCCTTTCCCGCCGGGGGCCGGCCTGCGCCGTGCGGGCGTGACATGCCGGTCGCTGGTTACTCGATGTCCATGAAGCTGCATATCCCGGGCCGGAACGACAGGCAGGCCCACGAGAACGCGACGGACGGGCGCCGCACGGAGGGTGGCGCGCGGCGCGCGGAGCCGGACGAACCCGGGCCGAGCGACGAGGTGGAGCGGGCGGCACCGGACTCACCGGCCAAGCTGCCGAAAGGGGCATGGCGCGCGGCGCTGAAGGGCAGTCTGCGCGAGTTCAAGGACGACGAGCTCACCGACCGGGCGGCGGCGCTGACGTACTACAGCGTGCTGGCGCTGTTCCCGGCGCTGCTGGCCCTGGTGTCGATCCTGGGCCTCACCGGCAAGTCCACCACGGACAAGGTGGTGGAGAACCTCCAGGAGCTCACCGCCCCCGGTGCGGCACGCGACATCCTGACCCAGGCGGTGGAACAACTGCAGGGCAACGCGGGCGTCGGCTCGCTGGTGGCGATCATCGGTCTGGTACTGGCCATCTGGTCCGCGTCGGGCTACGTGGCGGCGTTCATGCGCTCGTCGAACGCGGTCTACGACATCCCCGAGGGGCGGCCCATCTGGAAGGTGCTGCCGGTACGCATCGGGGTGACGGTCGCGCTGATGGTGATGGCGGTGATCAGTGCGCTGATCGTGGTGTTCACCGGCGGGCTGGCCCGGCAGGCGGGTGACCTGCTCGGTCTGGGCGACACAGCGCTGACCATATGGTCGATCGCGAAGTGGCCGGTGCTGGTCGTCCTGGTCACCGTCATGATCGCACTGCTCTACTGGGCGGCGCCGAACGCCAAGGTCAAGGGGTTCCGGTGGGTCACCCCGGGCAGCTTCCTGGCACTGGTGATCTGGCTTCTCGCCTCCGCCGGGTTCGCCCTGTACGTCGCCAACTTCGGGTCGTACAACAAGACGTACGGCACGATGGCCGGCGTCATCGTGTTCCTGATCTGGCTGTGGATCACCAACCTGGCGATTCTGCTGGGGCTGGAGTTCGACGCGGAGATCGCCCGGCAGCGGGCCATCGCCGGGGGCCATCCGCCGGAGGCGGAGCCGTACACGCAGCCGCGCGACACGCGTGCCTGGGACGAGGAGGACCGACGGCGGGCGGAGGAGACCTGAGGGGCGCCGGCCGAGGCGCCGGACTTCCCGGACGGACGGACGGGCGGACGGGCGGCACCGGCTGCACCGGCGGACGGGCGGACGGGCGGCACCGGCGGACGGGCTGGGCGTCTCAGCCCATCAGACCCGCCGCGAGCGTGGCGCCCAGCTCCCAGCAGCGCTCGACGGCGGCTCTGTCGGGCTCTCCGGTGACCCGTACGGGCTCCGCGGCGCGCCGCCAGCCCAGGCCCGTCGTGATCGTCTCGATGCCCCGCAGCGCGCCGGTGACATCGCTGCCGCCGTGCACGTAGAAGCCGAAGGGCCGGCCGCGGGTGGAGTCCAGGCAGGGGTAGTAGACCTGGTCGAAGAAGTGCTTGAGCGCGCCCGACATGTAGCCGAGGTTGGCCGGGGTGCCGAGCAGGTAGCCGTCGGCGTCGAGCACGTCGGTGGCGGTGGCGGACAGGGCCGGCCGTCTCACCACCCGCACGTCCTCGATCTCCGGAGCGGTGGCACCGGCCAGTACGGCTTCGAACATCGCCTGGCAGTTGGGCGAGGGGGTGTGATGGACGATCAGCAGAGTGGGCACGCCCCGACCCTGCCGTGCGGATCGCCGCGCCCGCAACCCGGGGCCTTTGTCACGAGGGGACAGGGGTGGCACGATGCCCCGCATCGGAACGCGGAGACGGGGTGTGTCGTGGTGGACGAGGAGCACGAGTCACCGGCGGCGGCGGTGTTCGACGCGCTGGGCAGTGAGTACGAGAAGGCGTTCGCCTCCTCGGCGGCCCACCGGGCGTCCCTGGACTGGCTGCTCCAACGGCTGCCGCCCGGCAGCCGGGTGCTGGACGTGGGCAGCGGCACGGGCCGGCCCACGGCCGCCGTGCTCGCCGCGGCCGGGCACCGTGTGCTGGGCGTGGACGTGTCCCCGGTGATGGTGGAGATCGCCTCGCGGCAGGTGCCCGAGGCCGAGTTCCGTTGCGAGGACGTCCGGCGGATGGCCCTCGAGGACGGCTCCTTCGACGCGGTCTGCGTGTACTTCTCGCTGCTGCAGATGCCCCGGACGGAGCAGTCCGCGCTCCTGGGCCGGCTGGCGCGGGCGCTGCGGCCGGGCGGCCTGCTCGCGCTGGCCACCGTGCCGCTGGACGTCGAGGAGTTCGACGGGGTGTTCATGGGGCAGCCCGTACGGGTCACCAGCTTCGCGGCGGAGGACCTCATCGCCCTCGTGCGCGCGGCGGGGCTGACGGTGCAGTCGCGGGAGAGCGTGATGTTCACCCCGACGCATCCGGACGCCCGGCCCGAGCCGCACCTCTTCCTGCACTGCCGCCGCGAGGACACGACAGCCGGCTGACCGACGCCCGCAGCGGCCGACCGTACCGGGCGAGGCGGAACCCGGCGAGGGCACCGCACCGCCGGGCATCCCGGCCGTCCCCGATGCGGGCCGGCGGCCCGCCGGGGCCGGCGGACCTCTCCGCCCGCCGGAACCGGGACGGCGTGGTCCGGGGTCCGTCCTGATCCGGCAACGTGGCGCGGGTGTGCACGGAGGTCCCGGCCATGCCCGGCCACACGGCGGGCCTGGGGCCGCTACGGCAAGGACCGGGTCTCCTTCTGGGCGGCCTGGAGGTCCGCGAGGAGTTCGGCCTGGCCGGCGAGGACGCCGGAGAGGATGGTGCGGGCGACCCTCAGCAGTTCGGCCACGTGCGGGCTGGTCAGCGAGTAGTACACGGTCGAGCCCTCCTTGCGGCCGACCACCAGGTTCGCCCGTCGCAGCACCGCCAGCTGCTGGGAGAGATGGGCCGGTTCGATCCCCACCTGGGGAAGCAACTCGGCGACCGCGTGCTCACGCTCGCTGAGCAGCTCCAGTACGCGGATCCTGGCGGGATGGCCCAGGGTTTTGAAGAACTCGGCCTTCAGCTGGTACAGCGGCGTGGTCATCGTGCCGTCCCCTTTCCGGCGCGGCAGCACGGCCCGGACAGCCGGTCCTCGGTCCATCGCCCCATCCGTTCGTCGACACCCGCTTCGACGTTTTCCGACATTAGCAACTTCATATGTCCCCGCTCTCCGGCGGCCATGGCATGCCGCCTCATAGCGGGAGCGTGATCCAGATACTCTTGCCCCGGCCGTCGGCGTCGCCCCGGACCACGGCGGTGCCGCCCAGGCCGTGGGTCAGTTCGACGACCATGGCGAGGCCCCCCGGCCCGGAACCGGCCGGCCCCGTACGGTCCGGTCCGAACAACCGGGGCCGGTGGGGATGGCGGTCGTGCACGGCGAGCACCAGGCAGTCGGGACTCGCCGCGTAGACCACCGTGGTCTGCGGGGAGACGCCGGCCGTGTGCCGGACGCTGTTGGCCACCAGTTCGCTGAGGATCAGCAGCGCCGGGCCCACCGCCGGGTGGCGTGCGCCGATGCCCCATTCGGCAAGCGCCAGTTCGGCGGTTTCGCGGGCGAGCCGTACGGCACCGGGCCCGGTGGGCACGGTGAGCACATGGCGGTGCGGCAGCGTTCCCAGTGCCGAGGTCACGGCGCCTCCCGGTGGGGTGTGGGCACGGTGGCCCGGGGCACGGCGGCACCCCGCAGAACACCGCTGCGTTCCAGATGGGCGCGGGCCGCGCCGATCGCCTCGGGTGTCGTGGCGTACTCCCTGCCCTCGTCCCGCAGCAGTTCCAGGACGCCGACGGAGGCGAGGGCGCGGCGGTGGGCCGGGCGGATACCGGAGGCCAGGACGAGGATGCCGCGCCGTCTCAGTTTGGTCACCGCGTCCTTCAGGACCAGGGCCCCGGTGGCGTCGACGACGCTCACGTGGGACATGCGCAGGATGACCACTCGGACGTCGGCGAGTTCGGTCAGCTCCAGCAGGAACCGGTGCGCGGCGGCGAAGAAGAGGGGGCCGTCGATGCGGTAGGCGACGATGTGCTCGGCGAGCAGTTCGTGCTCCTCCTCCGTGTGATCGCCCCGGTCCAGCGGCAGCGGCGCGAGCCGGGCCTGGCGGGCGACCGCCCCCAGCGCGAGCACACCGGCGACGGCGAGACCGATGATCACCGCCTGGACGAGGTCGAGTACCAGAGTCGCGGCGGCGGTCAGGACCAGGATCACCGCGTCGGAGCGGGTGGCGCGGGTCATCGCACGCAGCGAACCGACCTCGACCATGCGGACCGCGGTCGCCAGCAGCACGCCGGCGAGGGCGGCGAGCGGGATCCGCGACACCAGTGGGGCGGCCGCGAAGACGATCACCGCCAGGACCGCGGCGTGCATGAGCGAGGCCAGCCGGGAGGTCGCGCCGGAGCGGACGTTGACAGCGGTGCGGGCGATCGCGCCGGTCGCGGGCACGCCGCCGAACAGCGGGGCGGCTATGTTCGCGAGGCCCTGGCCGAACAGTTCGCGGTCGGGGTCGTGCCGCTGTCCCACCGTCATCCCGTCGGCGACGGAAGCGGACAGCAGCGACTCCAGAGCGGCGAGCGCGGCCACGGCCAGGGCGGGCGCGACCAGGCTGCCCAGCGCGGCGGTGTCGACGAAGGAGATCGAGGGGGCGGGCAGACCGGGGGGCAGGTCCCCGATCGGCCGCGCCCCGTCCAGGCCGGCGACCTGCGCCACGACCGTGGCCACGATCACCGCCAGGACGGAGAAGGGGATGGTGGGCTTCCAGCGCGCCCCGAGCAGCATCATGGCCGCCACCCCGAACGCCAGCGCCAGCGCCGTCCAGTTGGGGGCGCGGACGAACTCCTGGCCCGCCCGCCAGGCCACCACCAGGACTCGCTCGCCCTCGGGCTCGGGCACACCGAGAGCGTTCGGGATCTGCTGCAGTCCGATCACGCAGGCGATGCCGAGCGTGAAGCCCTCCACCACCGGGGCGGGCACGTACCGCATGCTGCCCCCGGCCCGCAGCAACGCCAGGGCGACCAGGATCACGCCCGCCATCAGCCCGACGGTGAGCACACCGCCGGGCCCGTGTTGGGCGACGATCGGCACGAGGACCACCGTCATCGCCCCGGTCGGCCCGGAGACCTGGAGGTTGGAGCCTCCGAACACGGCGGCCAGGGCTCCGGCGACCACGGCGGTGGCCAGCCCCGCCTCGGCACCGAGCCCGGAGGAGACTCCGAAGCCGAGCGCGAGCGGCAGGGCGACCACCGCGACGGTCAGGCCGGCCAGCAGGTCCCGGCGGGGACGGCGCCGCATCTGGTCCAGGTCGGCGCGGGTGGGCAGCAGTGAGGTGATCCGGGACCGGACTCCGGACTGCGGCGACGGTACGGACACGGTTCCTCGACTTCGCTCGCGACTGGATGCTGAATCCAGCATGTAATGAATTGCGAAAAATTGCAATTCAGCAGTTCAGCACCCCGCCCTGACGCGTCACGAAGCGCCACCGTCCCGTGCGCGGCCTCTCTCGTCGTCAGCCGGTATGGCCGGCTCAGCGCTTCAGCCGGTCATCCGCTTCCGCCACGACGGTTCGACCCGCTGCCACTCGGCCTCCCAATCGGCCAGCCGCCGCCACTGCAGCCGGGACCGGACGATCCATCCGCCGAGTACGACCAGTCCCCCGGCGGCGACCGAGACCGTGAGGCCGGACATGACGATCTGGAACCGTGCGTCCGCGCCCTCGGGCGGTGCGGAGGCGAGCCGGCCCTCGGGGTCGTTCCACACCGTGACCGCGGCGCCCGCCTTCGCCCCCGCCTCGACCTCCGCCCGGCCCGTACGACTGGTGCCGTCGGGGGCGGTCCACCGCACCTTGGCCCAGACACCCCCGTCGCCGTCCTCCGCCACGGACGCGGGCAGCGCATGGGCGGCGTCCTCCACGAGCACGGCCGGCACGGGGCGGGTGTGCTCGCGGCGGTCCTCGATCGACCCGTCCACGACGACGGCCGCGGCCACTCCGGCGAACACCCCGATCAGCAGGGCCAGGACGAAGGTGGCGAGCATCAGCCAGGCCTCGACCAGATCGCTGCGGCGGCGCAGCGGGTTCCTCCGCCACCGCCACAACCGCACCCTGTGCGGCCTCGCGCCCTGCGTTGTCGACATGGGAGGTCACCTCCTCACACGCGGGTGCCCGACGACGCCACTCCTCCAGGGTGACCCCTCGGCCCCCGGTCAGGCAGGGGCCGAACGGCCCGTTCCGGGCCCGGCCGGACGGACCGCGTGCCGCCGGACCGGGGCTTTCACACCGTCGGGTGCACGGGGACCACCTCGTGCTGCGGCACGCCGAGTACGACCTTGAGCGCCCCTGTCTCGGCGGCGTTGCCGAACACGTCGTACGCCTCCTGCATGTGGTCGAGCGGGAAGGTGTGGGTGACCATCTGGCGGGTGGGCAGCCGGCCGGCCGCCGCCATCCGCAGCAGGGTGGGGGTGGAGTGGGTGTCGACGAGCCCGGTGGTGAGGGTGAGGTTCCTGATCCACAGATCCTCGAGATGCAGGGTGGCGGGCGCGCCGTGCACCCCGACGTTGGCGAGATGTCCGCCGGGGCGCACCATGCGGGCGCACAACTCGAACGTCTCCGGGAGGCCCACCGCCTCGATGACCACGTCCGCTCCGAGCTCGCCGGTGAGGTCCGCGATCAGCTGCTCGGGTGCCTCGCTCGCGTCGGCCACGGCATCGGCGCCGAACTCCTTCGCCGCCTGCAGCCGGGAGGCGGCGAGGTCCACGGCGACGATGCGCTCGGGCGAGAACAGCCGGGCGGCGGCGATCGCGGCGAGCCCGACGGGCCCGGCACCGACCACGGCGACCGTGTCACCGGGGCGGACCCGCCCGTTGAGCACCCCCACCTCGTAGGCGGTGGGGAAGATGTCGGCCAGCAGCACGGCGTCCTCGCTCGCTACGGCGCCGGGCAGCGGGTGCACCGAGAGGTCGGCGTACGGGACCCGTACGTACTCGGCCTGGGTGCCGTCGACGCGGTGGCCGAGGATCCATCCGCCGCCGCCGCGGCACTGCCCGTACATGCCCTCGCGGCAGTAGCCGCAGCGCCCGCAGGCGGTGATGCAGGAGACCAGGACGCGGTCTCCGGGGCGTACGGTGCGCACGTCGCCGCCGATCTCGACGACCTCGCCGACGGCCTCGTGGCCGAGGACGGTTCCGGGGCGGACCTCGGGCACGTCGCCCTTCAGGATGTGCAGGTCCGTCCCGCAGATGGTGACGGCGTCGACGCGTACGATCGCGTCGCCGGGTTCCTTGATGTCCGGGTCGGGAACCTCTTCCCAGGCGGACTGCCCGGGGCCGTGAAAGACATAGCCCTTCATGCCGATCTCACCCTTCTCGCTCCGCGGCGGGCCCCGGCACCGGACGTGCCCACCTGCGTCGGCGGGACCCGGGTGGGTGCCGGGGCCGCCCTGCACTTCCAGTCTGGGCGCAGGTCGGCGGATCCGCTCGGGGCGGGGAACGGCACACGGGCCGGCCGCGCGGGCACGCGGCCCGGCGCCGATGGGCCGGTGCACGCTGCCGTGCGCGGCCCCCCGTGTCACGCCCCGCCGTCCTCCCTCGAGGCTCCGCCCCCCGCATCCCCGTCCGCGCGGTTCCCCGCGCCGTCGGGGCTCCGGCCACCGGCACCCAAACACCCACCCGGCGGACCCGCACCACCCCACCCGGGACTCCACCCACCGGGCGCCCTCGCGGCCTCGCGGCGAGCCGGCACAGCCCCGCGCCTCAAGCGGACTCCGCCCACAGGCGCCCTCGTACCCCCAAGGGTCCGGCCGCGGAATCCCGCGCCCCTCGGGGCTCACGCCACCGGGCGGGCGATGCCGCTGTGCAGCAGGTGGCGGGTGTGGCGCACGGTGTCGCCCAGGCGCAGGACGAGGCGGGCGAGAAGGTCGTACAGGTGCCGTACCGCTTCGAGGCGTTCCAGGCGCGGGGCGAACGCCGACAGGCCGATGCCGAGGGCGATGCCCAGCCAGGCGACGGGACCGAGCGGGGTGCAGCCGAAGAAGTGGCTGACGCCGGGTGTCTGGACGAGGGCGGCGAGCACCGTGGCGGAGCCCAGGGCGGTCACCCACACCAGAGGGCTGTGGCGGCGTCCGGAGAGGGTCTGCACCAGCTGGGCGCCGACCACTCCGCACAGCGCCATCGTGGTGGAGCGGCGTTCGGTACCGGGGGTGAGGCGGCCGAACAGATAGGCCGTGACCGCGCCGAGGCACGTCGTGACGCCCCGGCGCCGGATGGAGCGCAGCAGGGGCGTTCCGAGGACGTCCAGGCCCATCGGACCGGTCGCGGCGTGCGCCGCCGTCGACGGGTCGTCGCTCGGCGTCACCGCCACCGCCATGGCGGGGAACATGTCGGTGAGCAGGTTGACCAGGAGCAGTTGACGGGTCGACAGCGGTGAGGACCCGGCGAGCAGGGTGCCCAGCACGCTGAAGCCGACCTCGCCGGCGTTGCCGCCGATGAGGATGCTCACCGCGTCGGCGACGCTGCGCCACAGGGCGCGGCCCTCGCCGACGGCGTCCACCAGGACGGACAGGTCCCCGGTGGTGAGCACGATGTCGGCGGCGTTGCGGGCGGCGGCGGAGCCGCGGGACTGGATGGCGACGCCCACGTCGGCGGCGCGGATGGCGGCCGCGTCGTTGGCACCGTCACCGGCCATCGCCACCACCCGGCCGGCCTGCTGCAGTGCCTCCACGACATGGAGCTTCTGCTCGGGTGCGACCCGGGCGACGACCCCGGCGCCGTGCAGGGCGCGGACCCGGTCCCCGCGGCCCATGGCGACGAGTTCGTCGCCGGTGACCACTTCGGTGTCCTCCGGCCAGCCCAGTTGCAGGGCGATGGCGCGGGCGGTCTCCGGATGGTCGCCGGTGAGCATGACGGGCAGGATGCCGGTCCGGCGCAGTGCGGTGAGCAGTTCCTGTGAGGTGTCGCGCGGAACGTCCGCGAGGGCGATCAGCCCGGCGAACTCCAGGTCCCCGAGTTCGGCGTCGAGTTCGGCGTCGGTGTCGGACCCCCGGCACGGGCGGTGGGCGACCGCGAGGACGCGCAGCCCCTGTCCCGCGAGGGTGTGGGCCGTCCCGGCCGCCTCGTCGGGGAGGTTCCGGCAGGCGGGCAGCACCGTCTCCGGGGCCCCCTTGACGACGAGGAGCCGTGGGGCGTCCGGGCCTCCTTCCCGGCCGACGGCCGCCGCGTAGCCGCGGCTGGCCTCGAAGGCCAGTTCGCCCTCGGCGGTCCAGGCGGGGTCGGGCGGGGCGGCGTCGAGGACCGCCTCGTCGGTGGCGTGGGCGACCCGGCGTCCTTCGGAGGTCTCCTCCTGCGGGCAGGCGCGCGCGGCCGGCCGCAGGACCGGTCCGGCGTCGTCGGCGCCCGGGGTGAGCACGGTGCCGTCGGCGGTGGCCACCCGCACCAGCCGGAGCCGGTTCTCGGTGAGGGTGCCGGTCTTGTCGAAACAGACGGTGTCGACCCGGCCGAGCGCCTCCAGGGTGCGCGGGGTGCGGACCAGGACACCGCGCCGGGACAGCCGGCGGGCGGCCGCCATCTGGGCCACGGTCGCGACGAGGGGCAGGCCTTCGGGGACCGCGGCGACGGCCACGGCGACACCGCCGCTGACGGCCCGCCGGACCGGGCTGCCGCGCAGCAGCGACAGCCCGGTCACCAGCGCCCCGCCGGTGAAGGTGACGGGCAGGGCCTTGCGGGTCAGTTCCTGCAGGCGTGCCTGGACTCCGGCGGGCGGCGGGGTGCGGGCGGCCAGGGCGACGGCACGGCCCGCCTCGGTGCGGTCGCCGGTGTCCACCACGAGCGCGCCGGCCCGGCCTGCCACCACGGTGGTGCCCTCGAAGACCATGCAGGTCCGCCGGGGCACCGGCGCGCCGGGCGTCGGTTCGAGGCCCTTGGTCACGGGCAGGGACTCGCCGGTGAGCGAGGACTCGTCGACCTCCAGCCCGTCCTCCTCCAGCAGCCGCGCGTCCGCCGGTACGACGTCTCCGGCCCCGAGGGTGATCCGGTCCCCCGGTCGCAGCCGGGCGGCGTCCACGGTGACCGTGCGGCGGTCGGCGTCCTGCCGGCGTGCCTTGGGACGCTGCCGGGCGGCCAGCCGGGCCAGCGCCCGCTCGGCGCGCAGCCGCTGGAGCCCGCCCGCCACCGCGTTGATGTCCATGGCGCCGACGACGAGCAGCGCGTCGACGAGCGAGCCGAGCAGCGCCGAGGCGACCGCCCCGGTGGCCAGGACGGGGGTGAGCGGATCGTCGAGTTCGCGGCGGACGGCACCGGCCGCCTGCCAGGTCCAGCGGGCGGGGCCGAGGACGGGCGTACGGGCGAGCCGTGCCGTTCCCCGGCGGGTACGGGTGGTGAGCAGGGCGAGCCCTCGGGGTGCGGTGCCGGTGCGGGTGTCGTGCAGCAGGTCGTGTGCCTGGTGGGGTTCCAGGGCGTGCCAGGGCACGTGCAGCCGGGGCTCGGGCGGTGCCGCGCGAGCCACCTGCACGGCCTCGGCCCAGCCGGTGAGCAGGGCGGCGGCCGCGGCGATGTTCACCGGGGCGTGCCGGGTGAGCCGCTGCCAGACCCGGCCGCCGGGAGTTCCGCCACGGGCCACCATGAGCCCGGACAGGGCGGCACCCGCCCGGGCCAGGGTCTGCGAACGGCGGCCGACCCGGCCGGCCGCCGGAATCGCCGTCAGCAGCCGCCAGACGTCCTCCAGTCCGCCCGTGGCGAGGGCGTCGGCGCCCCAGACGACCGCCGAGCCGGCGTCGGTGAGGGCGATCGCCACGTCACCGGCGGGCAGGCCGTCCGCCACGTCGTCGTTCCCGCGCGCGGCCACCCGGGCGACGCTCACCACGATGTGCCCGTCGTTCTGCAGCGCCCGTACGACGTCGCCGAACGGCAGGTCGGCGGGGGCGACCTCGTCGGCGAGGCGGGTGATGTCCCGCAGATCGGAGCCGCCGGTGATCACGACGTGCAGCCCCGCCCGGCGGGCGGCGTCCAGGACGGCCTCGGCGCAGGGGTGGACGGGGTCGTGGAACACGGCCGGGCCGGCCGACGGGGCGGGTCCGCGCAGCGCGTCGGCGTGCAGGACCAGGGAGTCGGCGATCTCCAGCTGCCACAGTCGCCGCCCGCTGCGGACGAGGACACCGGACCCGGCGAGACGGGCGCCGAGGAGCGCGTCGAAGGCGGCGGGGCCGTAGCGGGCGGCCTTGGGCGATCCGGCCAGCACCGCCTCCGCGGTCTCCGCGGCGTTGTGCGTGACGAGGAGCGTGGCGGCGGCACCCGCGACACTGCCGGTGCCGGCGTGGGCCGCGTAGGCCTGGGCCGGGGTGACGCGCAGGAGCGGGCGGATGCCGGCGGGGCCGGGGATGCTGGTGCGCCGTTCGAGGCAGAGGTCGTCGTGCAGGGCCTCGAAGGCCGCCGCCCGGGCGGCGGCCTCGGTCAGCTGGCCGGCGCGCAGCAGCCCGTCGAGTACGAGGGACACGGGGGACTGTCCGGCGCCGTGGGCGGCGGAGTTGGCGGCGGCGAGGAGGAGTTCCATGCCGCTGCGGCCGAACCGCTGCCGCAGCAGGGCACGGAAACGGGGGTTCTCGCGCAGCAGGGTGACGGCGGCGGTGACCGCCTTGGGGCTGCGGGGCAGGCGCAGGGACCGGCCCGCCAGGGCGCCGGCGGCGCCTGCGGCGTCCAGCAGCAGTGCGGCGGCGGCGATCCGTACGTCGCGGGGGTCGCCGGGGTGGACGGTCCCGGTCTCTTCCTCGGGGTCCGCCTCCTCGGGATCCGCGTCCTCGGTCAGTCCGAGGCGGGCGGCGAGCGCGATGGCGTGCTCGCTCACGCGGTCGCCGGCGGCGTCCGTCAGCGCGGTCACCACGAGACGGGACAGTCCGTCGTCCCAGTAGGCGGTCAGCACGTCGGGGTGGTCGAGGAGTTCGGCGGCCGCTTTGCGGGCGAGCGGGGCGAGTTCGCCGTCCGGGCTGCGCAGTGCCAGGTGGACGCGGGATCCGGCCCGCCAGTGCCGGCCACCGCCGAGGGCGCCGCGGGCCACGTGGCCGATCCGGCGCGTCGTGTCGTGGACGGACGTCATGCCGTGTGCGGCGCCGCGCGCGGCGCCGGCGGCGGCTCCCGCGACAGCACCGGCGAGAGGGGCGACGTCGAAGAGTGCGAGCATCTCTGAGGGTCCTGTGATCGTGGCCGGCTCAGCGGGTGTGCCGGTCGTCGCGGGGCCGCGCGGGGGTGGTGGGCGGTCCGTGGTGCGCGGTGGCCTCGGCCACCTGCTTCAAGCCCGCGGCGGTGGCGGTGTCGCCGACCTTCGCGGGCTCTTCGTGCACCGGGCGGTCGGTCCGGCCGGTCGTGCGGCGGGAGGGGGTGAGCCGGTCGCCGGGGCCCTCGGGCGGCTCGGAGCCGGCGCCCGGACCGCCCCGCGGGAGTCCCCGGTCCGGCGCCTCCGGCCGGCCGTCCGCGACGGCCGGCGGCCGGTCGGCCGGTTCGCCGTCGGGACGCGGCCGGGTGAACCAGGCAACCGCCGCCCCGGCCAGCGCCACCGGCCATTCGACGATCCCGGCCACCCCGAGCACCCCCGCCCCTGTGTAGACGGCGATCCGGCGCCCGCGGGGGGACACCGCGCCGATCGTGTCGAGGGCGCCGCCCGCCGCCCTTTCCACCTGCTCCGCACCCGGCAGCCGGCGCAGGCCGGAGGCCACCGCCCGCAGGGGCTGCGGAAGATCCGGTGAACGAGACGTGTCCTGGTCCATGTCGACCTCCACGAGCGCGACCCTCAGGGAACCCATAGGCATATATACCGTTTGCCCCATGTTCGACCGATACCGGCCCGAGCGCTTTTCCAGGACGTCCGAGCCGGTTCACCGCCGTCCGCGGAGGGCCCTCTTCGCGCCCGTGTCCGTGCCGGAGCGGGCACTCCGGCTACCGGGCCCGCACAGGGCCGTCCGGGGCGGAGGGCCCGGACCAGCGGCCGTACCGGACCGTCCGGCCGGCGAAGGGAGTGGTCATGACGGAGAACGACGGGGACACGACGCCCGCCCGGCGCACGGCGTTCCCGGACCTCCGTCCGGCCTCGGACGCCCCGGGAGAGGCGCCACCGCCGGCTGGTCCGGACGAGGTACGGCCCCGGGCGGGAGGCGACGGCGGGCCGATCCAGGCTCCACGACGGCCGGCGCGGCTGGGTGCGCGTCGAGCCGGCCCGGGACCCTGCCCCGCGCCGGCTTCCGGGCCGTCCCGGCCGTGACGACGCCGGGTGCTCCGGTCTCGGCTGCCGTCTCCTTCGTCACGGAGGCCGGCCGGCCCGGTCCGGTGCCCGTCTGACCCGTCCGGGTGTCCGCCGTCGTACGTCCGTACTGCACTTGGCGTCCGTTCATGTCTCCAAAGCGCTAACTCCGGCGTGTCCTGACATCGCGTCGGATGCGCCCGGAAAGGCCTAAGTCTCCTCGGCGGCTTCGCCGCCCTGACGAAGGAGACGTACCGCATGGCCACACGCCAGGTCCGGACCGCGCGCCGCACCGCCCTCACCGCACTCGGTGCCCTCGTCCTCGCCGCACTCCCCTCCACCGCGGCGGCCGACCCCACGCCCGCGGCGGGTCCTAAGCCGAGCGCGGCCCAGACCCTCGGCGCCGACCGCCCGTCGCCCCATCTGCTCAGCGCGCTGCGACGCGACCTCGGACTGAACTCGCAGCAGGCCTCCGAGCGGCTGGTCAACGAGGCCGAGGCGGGCACCCGCGCGGGCCGGCTGCGCAACGCCCTGGGAGAGCGGTTCGCCGGGGCTTGGGTGCGGGGCGACACTTCCGGGGAACTCACGGTCGCCACCACCGGCGCCGGGGACGTGGCGGCCATCGAGGCCCAGGGCGCCACGGCGAAGGTGGTCCGGTGGACTCTGGCCGAACTGCGGGCGGCCAAGCGGAGACTGGACACGGCGGCGACCCGGGGCACGACCCTCGACACACCGGTCTGGTACATCGATGTGGCGAAGAACCGGATCACGGTGGAGGCGACCAGCCGGTCGGCCGGCACCGCCTTCATCAGAGCCGCCGGGCTCCAGGGGGAGGACGTCGGCGTCCGTGTGACGGCCGAACGGCCGCGGCTGCTGCAGGACATCACCGGTGGTGACGCCTTCTACATCAACGATTCCGCGCGCTGCTCCGTCGGCTTCTCCGTCACCCGGGGCGAGCAGGCGGGCTTCGTCACCGCCGGGCACTGCGGCAGTCCGGGCGCGACGACCACGGGCTACGACGGCACCGCGCAGGGCGTCTTCGCCGCCTCCGTGTTCCCCGGCAAGGACATGGCGTGGGTGGCCACCAACGCCCGGTGGACGCCCACACCCGATGTGAAGGCGCAGGACGGCCAGGAGGTGCAGATCACCGGTTCCGCACAGGCGCTCGTCGGGGCATCGGTATGCCGCTCCGGCTCGACCACCGGATGGCACTGCGGGACCGTGCAGCAGCACGACACGAGCGTCAGCTACGCCGAGGGCAGGGTCGACGGCCTGACCCGGACGACGGTGTGCGCGGAGCCGGGCGACTCCGGCGGGCCGTTCGTCACCGGCGCGCAGGCCCAGGGCGTCACCTCCGGCGGCTCCGGTGACTGCACCCGCGGCGGCACCACGTTCTACCAGCCGGTCAACCCGATCCTGGGCGACTTCGGGCTCACACTGACCACCGCCGCAGCGCAGACCGCACCCGGCGCGCAGGAGGACGGCGCGGAGGCGTGGACGGCCGGCCGGGTCTACGAGACCGGGGCGACGGTGACCCGCGAGGGCGTGACGTACCAGTGCCTGCAGAGCCACCAGGCGCAGGGCGCGTGGGCGCCCGCCGGCACCCCGGCGCTGTGGCAGCGAGTGTGACCGTCCGACCGGCGGGGCGCCGGCCGCGGCCCCGGGGCCGTGGCCGGCGCCCCGCTTTTCCCGCCGCTCCTGCGCGAGCAGGTGGTACGCCGTAACGGGGAGCGTGTCGGGGGCGCGCGAGCGGCGGATGCGGGACGGCGGAGTGCCGACGCGGCCGGTGCCTCAGCAGGACAGCTTGGCCCGGACCCAGCCGGTCATCGTGGCGGGGGCGGCGCCGGCCCGCACGGAGCGGCGTACCAGGCGGGCGTCGCGGCGCAGGTCGTGGGCGGCGTGCCGGCCGCGCCACAGCAGGGAGGGAGCGGATCCGGTGTCGTCCGCGGCGATCAACAGACCGCCGAGCATGGAGAGGTTCTTCAGGAAGTGGATGCGCTGCTGGACCCTCTGATCGGGGTCCTCCTCCGCCCAGAAGCGGTGCGCGGCCAGCGTGGTGGGGATCAGCGTGACGGCGACGGCGAGCGCGGCGGGACGGGACAGGCGTCCGGTCGCCAGCAGCAGCCCGCCCACGACCTGGACGGCGCCGTTGAGGCGTACACAGTCCTCGGTGCTGTCCGGCAGCAGCGGGACCCGATCGGTGACGGGCCGTACGACGGGCTCCGCGACGCCTGCGACGGTCTGGGGGTGGCGAAGGGAATCCAGCCCGCCGGCGAGGAACATCGACGCCAGCATCGGCCGGCCGAGGACACGCAACAGACTCATGGACTGCTCCTGGGAGTGTCGGTGGTGCGAACGCGCCGGGTTCCCCCGAGGTGCGGGGGCAATCGGCGTGCCGTCACCAGAACCGGGTGGTGAGCGCGGGCTGGTGGACCGCCTCGACGGCGTCGCGCAGGCACAGGGCGACGCCGATGGTGGTCCGCAGGACCGAGGGGCGAACCGTCTGCGCGATCTCCGTGGCCAGGACGAGCAGACAGCCCGCCGCCTGTTCGACCACGGAGACCGGGAGGGTGTAGTCGCTGTCGGCGGCCGCGCGGAACGCCTTCAGTGGGATTCCGGCTCCGTCGACCGTCCGCCTGGCGGCCTGCTCCAGGTGCTGTGCGGCGTTCTCGCAGAGCGAGGCGGGCAGAGTGAGGGTGCGCTGGAACGGTGTACTCGTCATGATCCAGTGCTCCCCCGGCGGGGCCCGGTCCGATCGGCGGGCGCCGGGATTTCACCGTCCCGCGTGAGCGTTCGGCGGCCGTCGGGCCGGTACGCCGGGCGGTCGACGTGGGCACGCCGACCCGGGTGGGGGGCGTCGAGCGGGTCTGTGACGGCGGAACGCTCCGGCCGGGCCGCGCGGCTGCACGGGACCCGGGGAACGGCCGTGTGCCCAGGGCGCCGACGGGGGCACGACCGGCCGATCGTCCCGGCGGGGCGCTCGCCGGCGGGTCGGGGACACGCGTCGGCGTGCACCAGCCGTTCCCGCTGCTGGTGCACGCCGTGCCGTTCGGCCGCGGCCACGCCGAGCGGGTGCTCGCGTCGGCCCGCGCGGCTGCCTGTGTCCGACCGCTCAGCGGGTCACCACATGCCGTGCGTCGGGCACGCAGTGGGTCATGGTGAGCCCCTCCACGTCGCGCGGGGGGTTGTCGCCGAGGCTGGCCAGCCGTTTGCGGTCCTCCTCCGTGAGGTCCTGGCCCGCGAGGGGTTCCAGGTGGGCGACCTCCTCGGGCGTGATGCCCAGTCCCTCGCCGACCCTGCGGCCGAGGTCGTTCTCGGCCAGGAGACAGTGCCAGAGCATGCGTTCCTGCACCTGGCGGTCGCACTGGGCGAACAGCTCGATGAAGTTCTTCACCAGGTCGTCGCGCTCCCAGTCCTCCATCAGGCAGTACCGCTGGCCTGCCTGGAGGTAGTCGTTGGTGCGCGGGATGCGCTTGCGGGTGAGCCGGCCCACGATCTCCGGCCCCTGGTCGTCGTGCGTCGGGTACTCGCCCTCACGCAGACCGCCGGTGATCGACGGCTCGTAGTTGACCTGCGGGTTCGCCCCGGAGTCATCGACGAGGTACGCCATCTGGCCGTCCCGCTGGTTGGTGTGCACCTCCGCGTTCTTGGCCTGGTTGACCGGAAGTTGCAGGTAGTTCGGGCCGACCCGGTGACGCTGGGTGTCGCTGTAGGAGAAGGTCCGGCCGACGAGCATCTTGTCGTCGGAGAAGTCCAGGCCGTCGACGAGGACGCCGGTGCCGAAGGAGATCTGGTCGTTCTCGGCGAAGTAGTTGCCGGGCATCCGGTTCAGCACCATCCGGCCCACCGGCTTCGGCGGGAAGTCCTGCTCGGGCCAGGTCTTGGTGTCGTCCAGCGGGTCGAAGTCGAGCTCCGGGTGGTCGTGGTCGTCCATCATCTGGACGAGCAGTTCCCACTCGGGATGGTCGCCGCGGGTGACCGCCTCGTACAGGTCCTTGGTGGCGTGGCCGAGGGAGTGGGCCTGCACGTTCGCGGCGTCCTCCTCGGTCATGGAGCGCACGCCCTGCTTGGGCATCCAGTGGTACTTGACCAGCTTGGTGTCGCCGGCGGCGTTGACCCACTTGTAGGTGTTCACGCCGAAGCCCTGCATGTGGCGGTAGTCCGCCGGGATGCCGCGCGGACTGAACAGGTTGACCAGCATGTGCATGGACTCGGGCGTCTGCGACATGAAGTCGAAGATGCGCCGCGGCTGCTGCTCGAAGGTCACCGGGTCCGGTTTGAGGGCGTGGATGACGTCGGGGAACTTGATGGCGTCCCGGATGAAGAAGATGCCCAGGTTGTTGCCGACGAGGTCCCAGTTGCCGTCCTCCGTGTAGAACTTCACGGCGAAGCCGCGCGGGTCACGGGCGGCCTCGGAGGAGTCGCGACCGCCGATGACGGTGGAGAAGCGCACGGCGACGTCGGTGCGCTTGCCCTGCTCCTGGAAGAGCTTGGCCCGGGTGTACGGGGAGATGGGCTCGTCGCCCCACTTCCCGTACGCCTCGAAGTACCCGTAGGCGGTGACGCCGCGGGCGTGCACGACGCGCTCGGGGATGCGTTCCCGGTCGAAGTGGCTGATCTTCTCCAGGAACTGGTAGTTCTCCAGCGTGGCGGGGCCCCGGGCGCCGACCGTGCGCTGGTTCTGGTTGTCGTAGACCGGATGACCCTGCCGGTTGGTCAGTACCTTGCGGTCGTCGCCCGGAGCGGGGCCCCGGCTCGAAACGTCCGTCATGTTGGTGGGCTCCTTGCGCTGCTCGTCGTCCCCCCGGTCGCGTGTGTACGGGGGTCATGCTGCCGCGCATCACGGCGGGCTGCGACTCGAAGGCACGGCGGATGCCGCCGGCGAACCGTGCGAACGGCACCGGGGCGGACGCCACCGTCGGACGGGCCCGTGGAGCGGCCGTACGCCATCCGGTCGATGGGCTACGGCGGCGTCGGTGGGCACGGGTGAGCGCGGGCGTCGGCTTCGTGCTCCGGATCCCCCCTTCGCGGTGCGTCCACCGCACCCCGGTCCGTGACGTACGGAGGGAAACGGGCTTTCACCGCCGCGGGCGGGCACCCGCCGGCGGCGGTGGCACACGGCGACGAAGAAGGGAGCGCCCGGCGCCGGGAACGGCGGAGGACGGGGCGCGCAGCGGCCGAGGGGCGGGGGCCGCGACCGGTCCCCCGTTCCGGTCGTGCCCCCGCCGTGGCTCGAAAGTAACCGGAGCGGGAGCGCCTGTGTATCGCGCCGGTGCCCGCTGCGGCCGCCGGAGCACTCATCCGTGCACAACCACGCCCGAAAGGTCCGCTTTACCCCGCTGTCAGTACCGGCTGTTCCAGATCGCCCACCGCCAGATGGGCCAGCACGACCTCGTAGAGATCGGTCCCGGTGGCCAGCAGCTGGCGTTCGAGGACCGGTTCGGCGCTGCGCACGTGCTCGCGCACGGTCTGGGGATGGACGCCCAGGCTCTGCGCGGCCCGTTCGGCGTTGCCTCCGGCGTCGATCCAGGTGCGCAGGGTGCGCCGCACGTTGCGGGCGTCGTGGTCCAGCCGGCCCAGCAGTTCCCGCGCCCAGGCGTCGACGGCGGGGCAGGCCAGCAGACCGGCGAGGCCCGGGGCGTGCGTGTCCTGGCCGGTGCCCGCCTGCCCGTCCAGGAGGTTGATCTGGGTGTGCAGCGCCAGGTGCACGACGGCGCGGGCGGTGACGTCGTCGAAGTCGACACCGAGCATGGTCTCGACGCGTTCCATGCGGGCCCGCACGGTGTTGCGGCTGACGCCGAGGATCTTGGCGGTGTTGACGGCGGTGAACTCCAGGCCGAGGCGGGTGGTGGCGAGGAGTTCGGCCCGGGTGTGGTGGGCCAGCGCGTCCAGCGGACGCAGCACCCGGCCCGCCCAGCCGCGCAGGGCGGCGGGGTCCATCAGCCGCTCGGGGTGGGTGCGCTCGGCGTACACGGCCGTCTTGTCCGACCGGAAGCGCGCCACCGCCAGCGCGCTGACGGCCTGTCCGTACGCGGTGGCGGTACGGGCGAGGCTCTGCCACACACTGCCGCCGAGGAACGTGCCGGGATGCCGGCCGACCAGCGACCGCAGATCGGAGGCGGTTCTCGCGCGGGGGCTGACGACGATGACGTGCCCGTCCATCGCGGGGCACCGCACGACCAGTGCCTCGTCCCCCGTGGTGTCCAGGCACTCCGCCACCAGCCGTTCGCGCCGGGCGGGCGCCGATTCGACGACGTAGACACAGGCCGTGTCGGCGTCCAGCAGGCCCGGCCAGAGTCCCGCGGCGACCCGTCGGGCCGCCACGGTGTCCTCGACCATCAGCAGTTGCAGGATCGCCAGCCGCAGATCGGCCGTGGCCCGCCGGAGGCGGCGCCCGGCCTCGGTCGTCTCATGGGCGGCCAGCAGGAGCTCGATCACCTGGGCGGTGCGGGTGACGACCTCGGCGGTGTGCCGGTCGAAGGGGGCCTCGCGGGAGACGGCCAGCACACACGTGCCCGAAGGGTGGCCGATCCGCACCAGACGCTGATGGCGTCCCTCCCCCTCCCAGGCGGCGGAGGCGATCCGGCCGGAGCCGATATCGGCGACGAGGGCTCCGTCCAGGGGCAGCCGGGTCCCGGCGAGGAGGGTGCCGGCGGCGTCCTGGAGGGACACGTCCGCGCGCGCGGTGCCGGCCAGCCAGTCGACGACCCGGCGGGCGTCCCGCCCGGACGGCCGCAGATGATCGAGCAGTTCCCGCGCCCAGGTCGACGGCTCCCCATCCCCGGTGTCCCGGGTCGTTCCCCGGATCCCGTCGTCACGGCCTGCCACCCCGGTCCTCCCTTCGTCCCGCCGCCGTCCCGGCCCAGGTCGCGGACGTTACCCCACACGTGGGCGGCGCTCACCCCGGCGCGGCGCCGCACCCGGCGGAGGAGGACGCCAAGCCCCGAGGTGTGCGGTGCTCCCGCGCGGGCGGCATAAGCTCGATGAATGGCGAAGTACTTCGACGTGCACCCCGACAACCCCCAGCCGCGCACCATCGGCCAGGTCGCCGACAGCATTCGTGCGGGCGCCCTGATCGCATACCCCACGGATTCCTGCTACGCGCTGGGCTGCCGGCTGGGCAGCCGCGACGGCATCGACCGGATCCGCACCATCCGCAAACTGGACGACCGGCACCACTTCACCCTGGTGTGCCGGGACTTCGCGCAGCTCGGTCAGTTCGTCCGGATCGACAACGACGTGTTCCGCGCGGTCAAGGCATCGACCCCGGGGAGCTACACCTTCATCCTGCCCGCGACGAAGGAGGTGCCGCGCATGCTGCAGCACCCCAAGAAGAAGACCGTCGGCGTGCGCATCCCCGACCATGTGGTCACCCAGGCGCTGCTGGCGGAGCTCGGTGAGCCCCTGCTGTCGAGCACGCTGCTGCTGCCCGGCGAGGACGAGCCGATGACCCAGGGCTGGGAGATCAAGGACCGGCTCGACCACCAGGTGGACGCGGTCCTGGACTCCGGGGAGTGCGGCACCGAGCCGACCACGGTCATCGACTTCTCCGGCGGCGAGGCGGAGATCGTGCGACGGGGCGCGGGCGACGTCTCGCGGTTCGAGTGACCGGGAGCGGACCGGCCATGTCCGCCGTACGGGGAACCGGCGTGGGCATCCCTACCGGGGACGGGACCGCCGACGCCTATCTGACGCGTCCCGCCGACGGGACTCCCCGGCCGGCGGTGCTGTTCTACATGGACGCCTTCGGGCTCCGCCCGCGGCTGCGGGCGATGGCCGACCGGCTGGCGGAGGCCGGGTACACCGTCCTGGTGCCGAACGTGTTCTACCGCCGCGGTCCTGCCCCGGTGGCCGAACTGCCCGAGTTCATCGACGACGCTTCGCGGGGCCGGCTGCTGCGGGGCCTCATGCCGGTGATGCGGCAGCTCACGCCCGAGCGGGCGGCGCGTGACGCCGGAGCGTATCTGCGGTGGCTGGAAGGCTGTCCGTCGGCGGCCGACGGCCCGGTGGCGGTGACCGGTTACTGCATGGGCGCGGCACTGTCCCTGCGCACGGCGGCCACCCATCCGGAGCGCGTGGCCGCCGCGGCCGGGTTCCACGGGGGCCGGCTGGCATCGGACGCGCCGGACAGCCCTCATCTCCTGGCCGGCCGGATCACCGGCGAGCTCTACTTCGGGCACGCCGACCGGGACCCGTCGCTGCCGGCGGAGCAGATCGAGCGTCTGGAGCGGACCCTGACGGACGCCGGTGTCCGGCACCGCTGCGAGGTGTACACCGGGGCCGGACACGGATTCACCCAGTCCGACACGGCCGCCTACGACAAGGACGCGGACGAGCTGCACTGGGCGGCGCTGCTCGGTCTGCTGGCCCGCACCTTCTAGTTCCCTCCGTCAACCGGGCGCCCGGTGGCGGGAGTTCACCGCTCTCGTTCCGGGCCCCCGGTCACCGGCGGTTCACCGCACCGTTGTTACGGTGCACCGGTGTCCGACTCTTCACGCTCTTCACGCGAGACCGCCGAGGGTGCCGGCTGGGGCTCCGCCGAACCCGGCGCGTACCGGCAGCTGATGCCGCCCCGGACCGAGAAGATCTCCTGGCTCGACCCGAGAATGCTCTGGGCCGCCCGCAACGGTGTCCTGGCCTCCTGGCTGGGCGACCCCACAGCGGGTGTCCGGGCCCGCTGGACGGCCCAGCGCGCGGCGGCCGGCGCCCCGGACGACAAGGTGATCCGGCGCGACGAACCGGACCGGTTCTCGTTCCTGGTCCTCGGCGACACCGGGGAGGGCGACGAGCCGCAGTACGCGGTCGTGCCGGGCCTGCTGAAGGAGGGCCGGGACACCGCCTTCGCGATACTCGCCAGCGATGTGATCTACCCCGTGGGCAGTGCCGACGACTACGACGCCAAGTTCTTCCGGCCGTACCGGGACTACCGTGCCCCGATCTACGCGATACCCGGCAACCACGACTGGTACGAGGACCTGGCCGGCTTCATGCGCGTCTTCTGCGACGACGCCCCGCCCCTGCCGCCCGCGCCCGCCCCGCGCCCCCTCACCCGGGCCTGGCTGCGTTCCCTGCTGTGGCACCGGCCGCGCCCCGGGGACGGCGGGCGCCTCGCGGAAGCGCGCACGCTGCGCTCGGCGCCCGCCCAGCAGGCGGTGCAGCCGGGGCCGTACTGGGCGATCGACGCCGGGCCGGTGCGGATCGTCGGCATCGACACCGGGCTGCTGGGCACGGTCGACGCCGAACAGGGCGCCTGGCTGCGGGAGATCTCCCGGGGACCGCGCCCGAAGATCCTCGTCACGGGCTCACCCCTGTACGTCGACGGCGCGTACCACCCGTGCCCGATCGAGGGCGGCGGCACCGTCGACGACATCGTCCGCGACCCCGGTCACCACTATGTGGCCGCGATCGGCGGTGACATCCACAACTACCAGCGCTACCCGGTGCGGCTGGACGACGGCCGCACCCTGCAGTACGTGGTGGCGGGCGGCTCGGGCGCGTTCACCCACGCCACCCACACCATCCCCCGGGTCGACGTCGCCGGAGTCACCGAGCGTGACTTCCGCTGCTATCCGCTGCGCGGCGACTCCCTCGCGTTCTACAGCGCCCTCTACGGGCGACGGCTGCGGCTGCGGCGCTTCTTCGCACTCACCGAGGCCGAGGCGATGGCCGTGATCGCCGAGCGTCTCGGGATCGGGCCCACCCGCGCCCCGGGCACCCCGGCCCGGGTCACCCGCCGGATGAGGCTGGTCGCAGGCGTGCTCGGCACCGGTCGCCGGCCGGACCGGGGCAAGCGGTTCCGGCTGCCCGTGCGCAAGGCCTACACGTCGGTGTTCTCACCGGGTTCGGCGACCTACAGTCCGCCGTTCTTCAAGAGCTTCCTGCGCGTCGACGTGAGCCCGGAGGCGGTCCGGCTGCGCTGTCACGCGGCCACCGGCCTGCGCGCGCACGAGGTCGACCCGCCGGTCGAGGACGAGGTGACCATCCCGCTGACGTGAGCGCGGACCCGCTACCAGCGGCCCGGTGGGGTGCCGGTGAAGGCCATCGACGGACGGCCGTCCACGCCCACGGGTACGTCACCGGCGAGCATCACCCGGTGCATGAGGGTCGAGGTGCGCGGTGTTCGACGCCCGGCCGGTGCCCGGCACGCAAGGCCCGGCGACAGCGCCTCCGGCGCACGCGCCCGCCCGTCCGGTTGATCGTTGTCCCCGCCGTCCCCGACCCTGGAGGAAAGACACTCCCCCAGGGAAGGCCCTCTCGTGACCAGCATCCCGAGCCACACCCTCAACGACGGCACCACCCTCCCCGCCCTGGGCCTGGGCACCTGGCCGATGGACGACGCCGAGGCGGAGCGGGCGGTGGGTACGGCCCTGGAGGCGGGCTATCGCCTCGTCGACACGGCGGCGAACTACCGCAACGAGACCGGTGTCGGCCGTGCCGTGGCCTCGGCCGGCGTGCCTCGCGAGGAGATCGTCGTGACGACGAAACTTCCGGGCCGTCACCACGGCTACGAGGAGACCCTCGCCTCCTTCGAGGAGTCCCGGGCCCGGCTCGGCCTGGAGTACGTCGACCTCTATCTGATCCACTGGCCCCTCCCCCGCGTCGACAAGTACGTCGATTCCTGGAGGGCCATGATCAAGCTGCGCGAGGACGGCCTGGTCCGGTCGGTCGGCGTCTCCAACTTCACGCCCGCCCACATCGAGCGGCTGGAGAAGGAGACCGGGGTGCTCCCCTCGGTCAACCAGATCGAACTGCACCCCCTCTTCCCCCAGGAGGAGCTGCGCTCCTACCACGCGGACAAGGGGGTGCTCGTCGAGAGCTGGAGCCCGCTCGGCCGTGGCTCGCGGCTCCTGGACGACCTGGCCGTGGCCACCGTCGCCGAGGCACACGGGGTCACCCCCGCCCAGGCGGTGCTGCGCTGGCACATCCAGCTGGGTGTGCTCCCCGTCCCCAAGTCGTCCGACCCACTGCGGCAGCGGGCCAACCTCGACGTGTTCGGATTCGAACTGGACGCCGCCCAGATGCGGATGATCGCCGAGCGCGCACCTCGTCGGATCGGCGGGGACCCGGAGGTGCACGAGGAGTTCTGACCGGGTGCCCGGGATGGCGTCCCGCCGAGTGGTGGTGTCCGCGCCGGCCGGTCACGGTGCCGCGGGCATCGACGACCACCGTGGCGGAGGCTTCCTCCATTGGTCCGATATCGCCCCGTGGCCGCGCCCTCTCAACCGCGGCGGCGGGGCACCCGGGGCGGCGTCACGCCCGGCGGGCGCGGAGCGCGGCGAGCGCCCGGTCGGCGTGTGCGTTCATCCGGATCTCGCTGCGGACGACCTCCAGGACGGTCCGGTCCGGTGCGATGACGAAGGTGGCTCGTTTGGTGGGCGCCAGTGCGATGCCCCGCTTCACCCCGAAACGCTCACGGACGGTGCCGTCGGGGTCGGACAGCAGGGGCATGCCGAGCGCGTGCCGTCCGGCGAACTCCGCCTGCCGCTCGACGGGGTCCCCGCTCACGCCCACCGGGCGGGCGCCGACGGCGGCGAACTCGGCGGTCAGGTCCCGGAAGTGACAGGCCTGGGTGGTGCAGCCGGGGCTCAGGGCGGCCGGGTAGAAGAAGAGCACCACCGGCCCCTCGGCGAGCAGATCCGCGAGCCGGCGGACGGTGCCGGTCTCGTCCGGCAGCGCGAAGTCCTCGACCGTGTCGCCCTTCTCCGGACGTCCGCTCATGACCGGCCCTCCGCGTTCCGGGTCCGGGGCGAGCCGGGCAGGGTGCGCCGCACCGTGGGGTCGAAACGGTGAGCCCGCCTGCCCGCGGCGGCCGGCAGGCCGACGGGCAGCAGAGACGAGCGTGCGGACCGTGTCACGGTTCCTCCTCGGGTGACCTGCGGCACGACATTACCGGATGGTAAGTACGCCACGGGCGTCAAGTCCCCGCGGAGCGCGCGGCGCAGGCCGACCGGGGCCCCGCAGCCGTTCGGGCGAATCCCCGGCGGCCGGCGCGTGGCGGGCGGCGCGGGCGTTCACACCTCACCCGTGATCCTGCCGCTGATCCCGCCCATGCTCGCCACACCCGGCTCGCTGCCGCCTCCGGCGGCGGACGCCCGCTGGGCCTACGAGACCAAACAGGACGGTCAGCGGGCCGTGGTCTATCTCCCCGGGGACGGCACCGTGGTCCTGCGGGCCCGCTCCGGCCAGGACATCACCGGCGCATACCCGGAGCTCCATCCACTGGCCTCCGCCCTCGGTGCCACGCCCGCGGTGCTGGACGGCGAGGTGCTCGCCCTCGACGCGGACGGCCGCGCGAGCTTCCAGCTGCTCCAGTCCCGGATGGGCCTGGCACACGCCCCCGGCCGGGCGGCCCGACGGGCGGCGGCGGTCCCCGTCCACCTGGTGCTGTTCGACGTGATGCATCTGGAGGGACGGTCACTGCTCCGCCTGCCCTACGTCCGGCGCCGCGAGGTGCTGCTGGACCTCGCTCTCGACGGGCCGGCCTGGTCCACGCCGTCCGCGATCGTCGGTCACGGCCCCGAGGCACTGCGGGCCACCCTCGAGCACGGGCTCGAGGGACTGGTCTGCAAGCGCCTGGACTCGGTGTACGAGCCGGGCGTGCGCTCCCGCGCCTGGATCAAGATCCGCAACATGCGCAGCGAGGATGTCCTGGTCGGCGGCTGGCTGCCCGGCAGGGGACGGCTGAGCGGGCTGCCGGGCGCGGTCCTGGCCGGGCAGCGCGCGGGAGGACGGCTGCGCTACGTCGGCAGCGTGGGCACCGGCTGGAGCGAGGCCGAACGCACCGAGCTCGCCGGGCTGTTGCGGGCGGCGGCCACCGATGCCTGCCCCTTCGACCCGGTGCCGGCCGTCCCGGGCGCGCACTGGGTGGTGCCCCGGCTGGTCGGGGAGGTGCGGTACAGCACCCGCACCCGGCACGGAATGCTGCGCCAGCCGTCCTGGCTGCGCCTGCGCCCCGACCTCGCTCCTGAGGAGGCCGCGGCCGACATTCCGGACGACCTGGTCTGATCCGGACCCCGGCGCCGCAGAAGTTGCGCCACGCTTCACCAGCGGTACGCCCGCACCCTCTTGGCATGTATACGTCCAGCCGGGATGCTGAACTCCCCCACCCCCACAGCCACTTGGCTGCGCCTGGACCAACAGGAGGACGCAGTGCCGTCGAGCACGTCGCGAACGCACCGCAGGAGATGGCTGACCGGCCTGGCCGGCGCCGCCGCACTTCTCATCGCCTTCCCCGCCACCGCCTTCGCCGCTCCCCCGGCCGCTCTGCCCGCCAGTGCCGACACCCTGGAGCAGACCTTCCAGCCCGCCTACGACTACGACACCGACGGCTGCTATCCCACGGCGGCGATCGGCCCGGACGGCGCCGTCAACCCCGGCCTCAAGCCGACCGGCGCCCTCAACGGCAACTGCCGCGACGCCTCGGACCTGGACAGCACCAATGGTTACGCCCGCTCCAAGTGCAACAACGGCTGGTGCGCCGTCGTCTACGCCCTGTACTTCGAGAAGGACCAGGCGCTGCCGGGCATAAGCCTCGGGGGCCACCGCCACGACTGGGAGCATGTCGTGGTCTGGGTGCGGGACGGCGCCGCCCAGTACGTCGCCACGTCCAACCACGGCTCGTTCACCGTCCACGCGCGGTCGGCGGTGCGTTTCGAGGGCACGCATCCGAAGATCGCGTACCACAAGGACGGCATCGGCACCCACTGCTTCCGCCTCGCGGGCGCGGGCGACGAGCCGCCGGAGAACCACCGGGGCACCTGGCAGTACCCGGCGCTGGTCGGCTGGAACGGCTACCCGGCGGGTCTGCGCGACAAGCTCGTCTCGCACGACTTCGGCAGCGCCCACTTCGGCCTGAAGGACGGAAGCTTCGCCTCCCATCTGGCGAAGGCCAAGCCCTCGGACATCCCGTTCGACCCGAACGGCTGACCGTGACAGTCCCGTTGACGCCGGGGACGCCGAACGGCGTTCCCGGCACCGCAGGTGCCCCCGAGGGTCTATCGTGTCGCCATGCCGATCCCCTCGACGATCCGCATCGTCTCCCGCGACTCGCCCATGGCGCTTGCCCAAGTGGAAAGAGTCCGGGCGGAGTTGACCGCCGCGCTGCCCGAGGTGCGCACCGAGGTCGTGCCGGTCAGAACGACCGGGGACAAGTGGCTGGGCGACCTGTCCCAGGTGGAGGGCAAGGGCGCGTTCACCAAGGAGGTGGACGCCGCACTGCTCGCGGGTGAGGCGGATGTCGCCGTGCACTGCGTCAAGGACGTGCCCGCCGACCGGCCGCTTCCGGCGGGCACGGTGTTCGCCGCGTTCCTGCGGCGGGACGACATCCGTGACGCCCTGGTGCACCCCGGCGGGCTCACCCTGGACCAGCTCGCGCCCGGGACCCGGATCGGCACGTCCTCCGTGCGCCGGGTCGCCCAGCTCGCCGCCACCCATCCGCACCTGCGGTGCGTGCCGATGCGCGGCAACGCGAACCGGCGGCTGCAAAAGCTCGCGGACGGGGAGGCGGACGCCCTGCTGCTCGCGCTCTCCGGCCTGGAACGCATCGGCCGCACCGACGTGATCAGCGAGGTACTCTCCCCCGAGGCCATGATGCCGCCCATAGGCGCGGGCATCCTCGCCCTGCAGTGCCGCGAGGGCGACGGGGGACTCATCGAAGCGGTCAGCGCCCTCGGCCACCCGGGCACCCACCGCGAGGCCACCGCCGAACGCATGTTCCTGCATGTGCTGCAGGGCCACTGCAACAGCCCCATCGCCGGGTACGCGCGGGAGGACCTCGGGGGCGAACTGTCCCTGCGCGCCTGCGTCTTCACCCCGGACGGCAAGACCCGGCTGAACGCGCACGAGTGGGCGGGCCGGCTCGATCCGGCCACGCTCGGCACCTCGGTCGCCGTGGCCCTGCTGCGTCAGGGCGCCCGCGAGATCATCGACGGCATCCCGCACTGACGTCCGCTCAGGAGGTGCCTTCCTCCGCCTGCTCCTGAAGGAAGACACTCACCTGCTGGGCGAGACTGTCCCGGCACGCGCCGACGGGCGTCCCGGCGGCACCCTCGTGCACACCGACGCCGCCCGTCCACAGCCGGCGGCCGGCCCACTCCTCGTCGGCGCGCAGCTGGACCTGGACGTCGACCTGGCCCAGGGACGCCTCGGGGCCGGCCGCGTAGAGCACCGCGGTGACGCGGCGCAGCGGGTGGACGTCGAATCCCTCGATGAACTGCGAGTTGCGCCAGTCGAGGAACGCGCTCTCGCCGTCGGGGCCGGTCCGAATATCGATCTGGCCGTCCTCGAGATGAATGCAGAAAGGCCGGTCGCCGCGATTCTCCACGGTCACGCGGACACTGAAGTACGTCAGCCCCTCGGCGGCGTCGTCCCGTCCGCGTGGCGGTTCGCCCGATTCCAGACGGTGGACACGGACACGCAGACCGGCGTACTCGCCGTACTCCTGCCAGTCCCCGACCACGTTCGGCTCGTACACAGTGCACCTTTCGACTTCTGTCCGCTGTTTCCTATCCGGGGGCTCGGCGCACTGTCAAATGCGCGGAATGCGCCGTGGTCAGGCAGTTCACCTGGTCCGACGAGTGATCAAGCGCTGCGCTGGAGGAATCCCCCGAGCGCCCGCCGGGCCCTCCGCCGCGGCGTGCCGCACATCACGTCCGCCGCCGTGATCACCGGCGTGCCACCGCGGCGGCCCGTGCGGCCGGCGCGGGGCGGGACCGGCCGCCCGTACCGCCGGGATTTTACGCACCGAATTCCTTCGATTCCAGAACGTACCCTTTCCACAATGCGGTGCGGGTGAATCAGGGAAAGCCGTTTTGAAAGGGCGGGGCACGGGGAATGGAATGTGCAGTGCTTCGGACAGGAGGCACGTCCGTGGGAACCGGTTCGCCGGCCCCGGGCCCGCCCGGTCCGAAGTCGGCGCTTCCCACGGGTTCTGTCCATCCGGCACCCCTCTCAGGGAGGTGCGCGCGATGCGTACCGTCAGTCCCAGGAAGCCGCACTCCCACGACGACGCCCCCGACACTGCCGGGGACTTCGCACGTCTGGCCGCGTTGCCCGACGGGCACGAGCGCCGGATGCTGCGCGAGGGTCTGGTCACCGCCTGGCTGCCCATGGCCGAGCGGATCGCCGTCCGCTTCCGTGGGCGCGGCGAGGCCCTGGAGGATCTGTACCAGGTGGCGGCCCTCGGCCTGGTGAAGGCCGTCGACCACTACGATCCGGCCCGTGGCAACGCGTTCGAGGCATACGCCGTACCGACCATCACCGGTGAGATCAAACGCCACTTCCGCGACCACATGTGGACCCTGCACGTACCGCGCCGGGTCCAGGACCTGCGCAACCGTGTGCGGCACGCGGCGAAGGAGCTGGCGCAGACGACCCCGGGCCGGGCTCCCACGGTCGCCGAGATCGCCGCGTACGCCCAGCTGACCGAGGACGAGGTGCGCACCGGGACGGAAGCACTGGAGTGTTTCTCCGCGCTGTCGCTGGAGGCGGAGATGCCGGGCACCGACGGATATGCCCTCGGGGACGCGCTCGGCGGCCCCGACCCGGCCTACGACACCGTCGTCGACCGGGTGGCGGCGCGACCCTGCCTGGAGGCGCTGCCCGAGCGCGAGCGGCTCATCCTCTATCTGCGCTTCTTCAAGGGGATGACACAGAGCGGGATCGCCGAGCAGCTCGGCATTTCGCAGATGCATGTCTCCCGGCTGCTGAGCAGTTGCTTCGCCCAGCTGCGCGAGGAACTGCGGCCGGAGGCCGGCTGAGCGGGTCCCCGCACGGTCGCGGGCCGGGCGGGGGCCCGCACGGCCCGCGGCCGTGGCCGGCGCTCCGGGCGTGCCGCGTCAGCGCTCGGGCGGCGTGCCGGGAAGGCGGGTGGGGCCGACCCGGTCCAGGACCTCCTCCAGGACCGTACGCACCTCCGCCGGCAGCAGACCGGTGCGCCCCCAGACCAGGATCATGTCGGCGACGTTGCGGAGTTTGATGTTCGTGCGCTGGGAGACCTCCCTGAGCACCGCCCAGCCCTGGTCGGGCGAAACCCTGCCCAGTGCGACGATCATGCCGATCGCCTGGTCCACCACCGCGTGCGAGACGACCGCGTCCTTCAGCTGCTGAACCTCTTCCTCCAGCTGGAGAATCCGGTCCGCGCCCCCGTCCGTGGGCATGGTCACCTCCGGGTCCGGTGTGCCGCTCTCGTGGTGCCTCGGCATGGTGCTTGAGTGCCTTCACCCAGTGTCCGATCCATCCATCGTCGCTACTGGTCCCGCCCTGTGCCACCGGGGCGGTCCGAGGGCGCACGGGGGGGCACCGTTTCCGGCCCGCCGTCGGGGTACCCGGCAGGCGCCCGGGCCGGTTGCCACGGACACTGGTGCCATCCGGGTGGCTGCCAGGCCGACGAGATCAGGACACCACTGCCATGAACCACGACATGCCCTCCTCCGCCGCGACGGAGGTCTTCTCGACGCACTCCGTCTTCGGCGCACCCTGCTGGGTGAGCCTGACCAGCCGTGATGTGCGGACGACCGAGGAGTTCTACACTGCGGTGCTCGGCTGGGAGTGGCGCCCGATGCGCCTCGGCGACCGGTTCCGTGTCGCCCTGGCCGACGGCCGGCCGGTGGCCGGGATCGCCGCCGTCGCCGGCATGTGGCAGATGGCGGTGGCCTGGACACCGTACTTCGCGGTGCGCAGCGCCGACGAGGCCGCGGCCCGGGTGCAGGAGCGCGGCGGTACGTCGGCGGTCGGTCCCCTCTCCCTGCCGCCCGGCCGTGCGGCTCTGCTGGCCGACCGGGACGGGGCGACGTTCGGCGTGTGGGAGGGAGAGCTGTTCACCGACTGGCCCGCCTGGCACCGGGCGCAGCCCGCGTTCATCCGGCTGCACACCCGGGACGCCTTCGACGCCGCGATCTTCTACGGCGAGGTCTTCGACTGGGGGTCGGCCGGGCCCGGCACCTGCGAAGTCGGCTACGAGGGCGAGGAAGTGGTGCTGCGCAGCGGCGGGGACGTGGTGGCACGCATCGAGTCGGGGGCGCTGGGATCGGCCCCCGA
Organism: Streptomyces sp. NPDC086080; assembly: GCF_044540255.1. Taxonomy (NCBI): domain Bacteria; kingdom Bacillati; phylum Actinomycetota; class Actinomycetes; order Kitasatosporales; family Streptomycetaceae; genus Streptomyces; species Streptomyces sp. NPDC086080. The sequence goes on along the minus strand of NZ_JBITRU010000029.1, from coordinate 4,158 downwards.
CCCGTCGATCCGGCCCCACTGGCAGGTCCATTTCGCGGTGAAGGACGTGGCGGCCTGCGCCCGCGCCGCCGAACGGCACGGCGGCAGCGTGCTGTCGGAGGGGCCCGAGGAGGCCGTGCTCCGCGACAACGACGGCGCCCAGTTCACGGTGACCTCGCGCCGCGAGCGCTGACCTCCCCGGGGCCCGCGCGTCACCGCGACGGACGGGACGGGCGGGACGGGCGGGACAGCAGCACCAGGCTGCGGGCGCCGACGGTGAGCGTGGTGCCGGCCTTGTGCTCCGCCTCGTCGGGGGAGCCGTCCGGGTCGGCGGTGTCGATCAGGGCCGTCCAGCGTTCGCCGTAGGAGGCGTTCGGCAGCCGGAAGTCGACCGGTTCCCAGTGGCTGTTGAGCAGCAGCAGGAACGAGTCGTCGACCAGCCGCCGGCCGCGTGGGCCGGGTTCGGCGATGGCGTCGCCGTTGAGGAAGACGCCGACCGAGTGGGCGTCGGAGCGCTGCCAGTCGTCGTCCGTCATCTCGTGGGCGTTGGGCAGCAGCCACACCAGGTCGGGCAGCGGCTGGTCCGCGTGGCGCACCGTCTCGCCCCGGAAGAAGTGGCGGCGGCGCAGCACCGGATGGACGTTGCGCAGGGAGATGAGCGTGCGGGTGAAGTCGAGCAGAGCGCGCTGCTCGTCGTCGAGCCGCCAGTCGATCCAGCTGATCTCGTTGTCCTGGCAGTAGGCGTTGTTGTTGCCGTGCTGGGTGCGGCCGAGTTCGTCGCCGTGGGAGAGCATCGGGATGCCCTGGGAGAGCAGCAGCGTGGCGAGGAAGTTGCGCTGCTGGCGGGCGCGCAGCTCCAGCACGGCCGCATCGCGGGTGGGGCCCTCGACGCCGCAGTTCCAGGACCTGTTGCTGCTCTCGCCGTCCCGGTTGCCCTCGCCATTGGCCTCGTTGTGTTTGTCGTTGTACGAGACGAGGTCGCGCAGGGTGAAACCGTCGTGCGCGGTGACGAAGTTGACGCTGGCGCGGGGCCGGCGCCGGTGGTGCGCGTACAGGTCGGAGGAGCCGGTCAGCCGGGAGGCGAAATCACCGAGCGTGTGCTCCTCACCGCGCCAGAAGTCCCGTACGGCGTCCCGGTAGAGGCCGTTCCACTCCGACCACAGCGGCGGGAAGTTGCCCACCTGGTAACCGCCCTCGCCCACGTCCCACGGTTCGGCGATCAGTTTGACGCGGCTGATCACCGGGTCCTGCTGGATCAGGTCGAAGAACGCCGACAACCGGTCCACCTCGTGGAACTGCCGGGCCAGGGTGGCCGCGAGGTCGAAGCGGAAGCCGTCGACATGCATCTCGGTGACCCAGTACCTGAGCGAGTCCATGATCAGCTGGAGTACGTAGGGGTGGCGCATCAGCAGGCTGTTGCCGGTGCCGGTGGTGTCGTAGTAGTGGCGCCAGTCGCCGTCCACCAGGCGGTAGTACGAGGAGTTGTCGATGCCCCGGAAGGAGAGCGTGGGGCCCTTCTCGTTGCCCTCGGCGGTGTGGTTGTAGACGACGTCGAGGATCACCTCGAGTCCGGCCGCGTGCAAGGTCTTCACCATGTTCTTGAACTCGGTGACCTGCTGTCCCCGGGTGCCCCGGGCGGCGTAGGCGTTGTGCGGGGCGAAGAAGCCGATGGTGTTGTAGCCCCAGTAGTTGGCCAGGTCGCGGCTCTGCAGCACGCCGTCCTGGACGAACTGGTGCACCGGCATCAGCTCGATGGCGGTGACGCCCAGCGAGGTGAGGTGCTCGACCACGGACGGGTGCGCCAGCCCGGCGTAGGTGCCCCGGAGTTCCCTGGGGACGTCCGGGTGGGTGCGGGTCAGGCCCTTGACGTGGGCCTCGTAGATCACCGTGTCGGAGTAGGGGCGGCAGGGAGGGGTGTCGTCGCCCCAGTCGAAGGCCGGGTCGGTCACCACGCCGAGCACGGTGTGGCCGGCGCTGTCGGCCGGGTCCGGTCCGTGCGGATCGCGTTCGTACAGCGAGGGGTGGTTGTCGATCTGCCCGTCCACCGCGGTGGCGTAGGGGTCGAGGAGGAGTTTCGCCGGGTTGCAGCGGTCCCCGACCGCGGGGTCCCACGGTCCGTGGACGCGGTAGCCGTAGCGCTGCCCGGGGCCGATGCCGGGGAGGTAGCCGTGCCAGACGAAACCGTCGACCTCGGTGAGCCGTACCGTGCGGTGCCGCCCGTCGTCGTCGGCCAGGACCAGTTCGACGCCCTCGGCGACTTCGCTGAACAGCGCGAAGTTGGTGCCCTCACCGTCGTAGGTCGCACCCAGCGGGTAGGGGCGCCCGCTCCACGCGGGCGCCCCTTTCCGGGTCTGACGCCGGGTCACCGGACCTCCTCCAGGAGGCCGCCCGGTGTTCGTACCCGGCCGGTGAGCCTGCTGACGCTCAGCTCGCGGGGCAGGTCCAGACCCTCGCTCTCCCGCGGTCCGGGACCGATCGGTACGAGGGGGACGCGTTCGCCGGCGCGGGCGCGCTGCGAGAACCAGATGACCTTGCTGCCGGTCTCGGTGGCGCAGCAGCCCCAGCCGTCGCTGCTCGCCGCGATGTGCTCGAGACAGCCGCGCAGCTCCTGGTCGGGGCGCAGGGCGCGGTTGTGGTCCCCGATGGCCGTGATGAGGTGCTGGCCGTTCCACCACATCTCGATCGACGTGTTCTTGTCGGTGGCGTGCTCGTCGATGGCCCGCAGCAGCATCTCGGCGCCGCCGCAGACGGTTTCCACTAGGTTCTCCAGGTCCCAGAACCGGAGGTGCGCGGCCAGTATGCGGCTGACCTGTCCCACTTTCTCCGGGCTGACTTCCACGTCGAGGTGGTAGTAGCAGGGCGCTGCGGTCTTCATCGTCGTCGGCTCCTCACCGCGAAGCTCTCGCTCCTCCTCGCCCCTTCGGGACGAGCCCCCGGACACGGAACGTGAGCGGGTATCGCTTCTGAGTCACCTTCAGCGTGAGGGGGTTGGTCCATTCGTGCAACACGAGCGCACGACTGAGGCACAGGAGGCGACAACTGAGCACACGGGAGGGCGAACACGAGCCCTTCCATGGTGATTGAAAACCCAACAAGACGTTGCGTCATCACCCGTGCACCATGTGTGAAGACCTCGATCGCCGTTACGGGCCCGTGCATCGGTGCGCACGGTCCCGCCCGACCGCCGGGACAACGCGCCCGAAATCGAGCCCCGGAAAGGTGAACGGCGCATGCTGCTACCCGCCAAAGCCGAAGTTGCCCGGCAGTTGCGTCGCTACCGGGCCTGGGAACGCGTGATGCTGGCGGCCCCCACCGACCACACGGTGCGGGCCACCTTCGAGGACTCCGGCTACACCCTCTGTGTGCTGATGGGCAAGCGCTGCGCGCGCGAGGCCGCGGACGCCGCCGAACGGTATCTGCGCACGTCCCTCATCACCTATCTGCAGGAACAGAACGACCGGCCCCGTCCGGCCGCGACGGCCCGACGCGGCCTGCCGGCCCTCGAGCGGCGCTCTCCGGCGGGAAGGCCATGACCTTCCCGCCGCTGTCTGGTACCACGCCCGGGCGCCGGCCCGGGCGTCGAGCACGGCGGAGGTGCGAAGACCCATGAAGACGACCCGGACCATCGGTCGTGTCCCGGTACGGGACGTCCGGCCGTCCGTCGACTGCGGCAGGCGGCCGGCCAAGGCCGTCGTGGGCGAGACGTTCGAGGTCACGGCGACCCTCTTCCGGGAGGGGCACGACGCGGTGGCCGCCAATGTGGTGCTGAAGGATCCCGAGGGACGTCCGGGCCCGTTCACCCCGATGCGGGAGCTGACGCCCGGCACGGACCGGTGGGGCGCCGAGGTGACCGCGAACGCCCCGGGGCAGTGGACCTATCGCGTCGAGGCCTGGGGCGATCCCGTGGCCACCTGGCGCAGGACCGCCGCCATCAAGGTTCCGGCGGGTATCGACACCGGCCTGGTACTGGAGGAGGGCGCCGACCTCCACGAGCGGGCGGCGGCCGGGGTGCCGCGGGACGACGGCCGGGACGCGGTCCTGGCCGCGGCCCGGACGCTGCGCGACGACTCCCTGCCCTGCGCCACCCGTCTTGCGGGGGCGTTGACGCCGGAGGTGGCGGCGGTGCTGGCCCGGCATCCGCTGCGGGAGCTGGTCACCAGCAGCGACCCGCTGCCCCTG
>NZ_JBITRU010000028.1:0-126204 GCF_044540255.1 Streptomyces sp. NPDC086080 | reverse complement strand
CAGCCGCGTCACCCACGACATCCACATCCACCGCCTCGACCCCGAGAAGGAGATCAACACCGAGCTACAAAAAGCCGCTTAGGAAGCGACGTTGGGAGGGCGGTTGGGTGGAGAAGGGGCGCGAGGGGGATGACAAAGCACCCCTGCTCGATGCCTTCCGCCTTGGTGGCAGAAACGGAGTACACGAGAACAAGCTCAAGAACCTGTACGTCTACTTCTGGCGCTGGGCCACCTTCAAGGTCTTCGAACAGCACCGTTCCGAGTCGGACCGCGGAATCGTCGCCTTCATCAGTACCGCGGGCTTCCTCAGCGGGCCCGGTTTCCGAGGGATGAGGAAGTACCTGCGTGAGACTTGTTCCGAGGGCTGGATCATTGACCTCAGCCCCGAGGGTATCCAGCCACCTTTACGGACACGCCTCTTCGAGGGCGTTCAGCAGCAACTGACGATCGCCGTGTTCGTCCGCAGCAGAGCCGACACCGAACCTGCCCGTATCAGGTACGTCGCCCTGGACGGCAGCACTCGTGAGGAGAAGTACGCACAGCTCGAGGCTCTCGGGCCGGACAGTGACCAGTGGCGCCCGGTGCGTCAGGATGCCCATGCTCCGTTCACCCCTGCGGCCATCGGAGCATGGGATACGTATCCCGCATTGGATGATCTGCTGCCATGGACAGTGCCCGGCATTTTGCCCAAGCGGACGTGGGTCTACTCCGCGGACCCCGATACGCTGCGCTCCCGGTGGCGGAGGTTGACCGCCGAGACGGACCTGGCCGAGAAGCGTGCCTTGTTCAGGGAGACCAAAGGCGGCCGTACCATCGACCGGCCGGTCAAGCCGCTCCCGGGATCGGCACAGCGAAGGCGGTCGATGCTGGAGGCGGGTCCCGAGTGTCCGGAGCCGGTGCCTGTGGCCTTCCGCCCTTTCGATCGGCAGTGGATCATCCCGGACAACAGAGTCCTTGACAGGTGCTCGCCGGAGCTGTGGGAGAACCGGGCCGAGGGCCAGATACACATCGTGGAGCTGCACTCAGAACGGTTCGGTGACGGCCCCGCCACGCTGTTCACCGCGCTGATGCCGGACATGCATCACTTCGCCGGCTGGGGTGGTGGCAGGGTGATCCCCTTCCTGCAGAAGGACGGCACCCCCAATGTGACCCCCGGCCTTCTCCAGCACCTTCGTAACTCCTTCGGCGGTCTGGCTGTCTCCGCCGAGGACTTGCTCGCGTACATCGCCGCGATCACGGCCCACCCTGGTTTCCGGTCCCGCTTCGATGACGAACTCACCACCGTCGGCGTCCGCGTACCGCTCACCGGTGACGCCACGCTGTGGTCGGAGGCGCTGCACATCGGGCGGAAGGTGATCTGGGCCTCCACCTTCGGAGAGAGACTCGTGGACCCGGTGGCGGGGAGGCCCGGCGGACCCCAGGAGGTCTGGACGACCGCACAGCCGGCGATCACGTACCGGAGACAGGTCGGCAGGGACGAACTACCCGAGAGTTTCGTCTACGACTCCGACCGTCTGGAACTCCACTTCGGCCAAGGAGTTTTCGGTGCGGTAACTCAGCAAATGCGGGATTACCAGGTCAGCGGACAGAACGTTCTCGACGGCTGGTTGAAACGTAGGACGGGACCGCCGTCTCGCAGAGCCGTCAGCCAGCTGGACCACATCCGGCCCGAGCGGTGGCTACCTGCCTGGAGTGAGGAACTACAGTACGTGTTGTCCGTTCTGTGGCATCTGGTCGAGCTGCAGTCGGCTCAGAATGAACTGCTCGACCGTGTTCTCATGTCGCCGCTGGTCAGCGTCGCCGAGTTGCATCGTCGGAACGTCCTGCCCGTCCCGGACAACGCCCAGCGTTCTGCTCCCGCACCACTGCAGACCGACCCTATCCCCGGGACCGAGGGGATCGAGGGGCGTGAGCCGCACGCCGTAAGGCCACTCACCGTAGAGAAGAGGTCTCCGGCCGACGCTCCCACGCTGCCACGGAGGAGTAGGAACCCCGGCGCCGCGCGGTCGTCCCGCAGAAAGCGACAAGATCCGTAGAGCTCTTGATGAAGGTGACGCGCCTGCCGTACCGAGGGCGGGTGCGTCCGGCCAGTCGTGACGCTCGTTTGACGCTCTGGGCGCACTCACGCTGCGCGGCGAGCCGAGAAAGCTGCTCTGACCTGGTCTTTTCCGTGACTCGTTCAGGCCGATATCTTTCCGATGACGTCGCACGTGGAGTGCGTGGCAGTTCTTGAGCCTGCCGTGAAGGGTGCTTGACCTGCGGCTTTGTGGCGCAGGCGCGGCGACCGACCTGTTTCTCTCCATGCAGCGGGTCGAATGGATGGATCGATCCTTGAAGGTTGCCTGACCTGCGACTTCGTGAGGGAGCCGGTCGCTTCGGCGGCGCTTTCAGGGGTTCTTTCGAGGAATCTTGACGCTCGGCTGACGCCCGCTTCGGGGCTCTGGGCGTTACCGGGGCCATCGCGGGGTGATCTCGGTATCTTGCACCACACCGGGCAGCTCAGTTCTCGGAGTGCGAAAGTCAGTAACCGAGTGGGGCCACCCGCACGGCACCGAGGCACACGACGCGGTCGTCCTGGTCGTCGCCGAACTCGCCGCGAGCGCCGTCCTCCACGTGCACGACGGCTCCCCGTATCATCCGGGCCGTCGGGGCCAGCAGCTATGACGTTCGGTTGACCGGACGTTCGGCCTCGAAGCCCCGCCCAGGGCATTACGGACCTGGGCGCGGCGGTATTACGGTTGCTCTCCGAGCGGTGCCCTGACCGCTTTCGAGGGGGGAAACGGTCGTCGCACAGGGCATCGGGGGTGCAGGCGCTGTATGCCGTCAGTTTCCACATCCGGTCCGCCCAGGAGCAGCCGGGCCACGTGCTCCACCCGTCGGCTACTTGAGGGCGGAGCCTCTGCGGTCACGGTTGCTGCCGGCATGACCGGCGGTCACAGCTCCTTCGCGTAGGCGTCCTGGTATGCCGCCCTCCCTCCGAACACGTTGAGGCCGATGTGTCCGCTCGTGTACGTCGTGTCCGTTACGTCGATGATCCGCTCACCGTTGAGGAATACCTGGATGCGGTCGCCCTCGGTGAGGATGCGGACGAGGTAGGTCGTGCCGTGGCGGAGCAGGGCGGGGACGCGGGCGAGGGCGGCGGCGTCGTCGAAGTAGCCGTTGGCCTTGGCGACCAGGCGGATCACGTGCAGGTCGGGGTCGATGTTGAGGCAGTAGGCGTCGGCACCGTCGGAGGAGGCGCGCCAGAGGAGGGAGAGGGCGCCGCCGGTGTCCGGGTCGGGGCCGCCGAGCCGGACCAGGGTGGTGAGGTCCAGGTCCGTCGCCGTGCGAGCCGAGATCGCGTTGGAGTCTTTGTCGAAGGTTCCGGCGCGGCCCGCGCTGTCCGTCGACCAGCGGCCGGCGGGGGTGATCGTCAGCTTGCCGAGGTTCGAGCGGAATTCACCGCCGGTCGGGGCGGCCACCAGTGGCTTCACCCGATTCACCAGGCGGAAGGTGCTGTCCAGCCTGTGCACCTTGAGCGACTCGATGTGTGCGGTGCCGCCCTTGGCGTAGAAGGCCATGCCGTCGGCGTCCGGACCGGGGAAGATCAGGCTGGTCACGGCGGCCTGTCCGTTTGCGCCGAATGCCTCGACCGAGGACGAGTCGACGTACACGCGCAGGGTCACGCGGCCGTCGGTCGTCTTCATCGGCGCGGTCGTGCGGCCCGCGAAGTACTGCGTGAAGTCGCTCAGGCCCGATGCCGAGCGGTCCACGAACAGTTCCTGCGCCTCGGCGTCGTATCCGACTGCCGTGTGTTGGTCGCCGTCGGTCCGGAGCCGGAAGCCGATCTCCCTGGCGGTGCCGAGGGTGATCTCGGCCTCGATCTCGTAGGCGATGCCCCGGACTCCCGCGAGCGGGTTCGCGGAGTCGGGGCCGACGGCGAGGTTCTTGCGGTTCGTGGTGGACGTGCGCAGCGTTACCAGTTCCGGGACCGGGCGCTGCGCCAGGCGTACGCCGTCGGCGGTGTCCGTGAGGGTCAGTTCGCGGGGGGTGCTCAGCTGGCCGTTCCAGCCGCCGGTCGGGGCGCTGAAGGGGTAGTCCCAGTTGCTCATCCAGCCGAGCCAGACGCGGCGGTCGTCGGGCAGGCCGTAGAAGGACATGGCGGCGTAGTAGTCGCGGCCGGAGTCGGCGCGCAGGACCGTGCCGGGCTTCTGGTCGGGGGCGAAGTTGGTGCCGTTCCAGTCACCCGTGAAGTACTGGGCGGCCGAGCCGTTCGTGGCGCGTACGGCACCGGTGCTCAGGGTGAGGACCCACTTCACCTTGTCCTTGTCGCCGTCGATCGGCAGCGGGAAGAAGTCGGGACACTCCCAGACGCCCGGGGTGACCCAGTCGCCGTAGCCGAAGGAGCTGACTTGGGTCCAGGCGAGGAGGTCGCTGGAGGTGAAGAAGCGGACATGGTCGCCGCCGGAGACGACCATCAGCCACTGGTCGTGGGCCTCGTCGCGGATCACCTTCGGATCCCGGAAGGTCCAGCCGGCGTCGGGGCCTCCCGGGTTCTGCACGGCCGGGGCAGAGCCGCCGTGCAGCTGCCAGGAGCGTCCCTTGTCCTTGCTGTACGCGATGCGCACGCTGGCGTTCCCGCCCGGCTTGTCCGGGTGGTAGCTCGTGTAGTACGCGATCAGGCCCGAGCCGCCGTCGAAGAGACCGGAGGTGTCGTCGGCGTCCACGACCGCGCAGCCGGTCCAGCAGTGGCCGTAGGCGTTCCAGGGCAGGGCGATCGGCAAGGGCTGCCAGTGGACGAGGTCGGTGCTGACTGCGTGCGCCCAGCGGCCCTCGTCCTGGTGGAAGAGGTGGTACTCGCCGTCGTAGTGCAGCAGGCCGCAGGGGTCGCTGGTGGAGCCGGTGAGTTGGGAGTAGTGGTACGTGGGGCGGTACGGCTCGGTGAAATAGTCGGCGGTGCTGTGGATCTCGACGTTCTGGAAGTACGACGTCCCGTGCGCGGCCGCGGTGCCGACGGTGGCGCCCTTGGTGCGGGACACGCGAGTCTTGAGCGCCCGTACGCCGTCCACGCACACCTCGATGGTTGTGCCCGTCGCGCGGGCCTCGACGCGGTACGTGCTTCCGGCCGTGATTGGTCGGACCGGGCCGGTGGCGGAGGCGAGGCGGGTGCCGGAGGAGCGGTCCAGCAGGACGACGGCGTCGCGGCCGGCTTCCAGGCGGGCTTCGTAGCCGCCGGAGCCGTTTGCGGTCGCGCGCAGGACGAGGCCGGCCGAGGAGGAGCGGTCGCCGGGTGTGATGTCGGCTCTCGCCACGAGGTCGCCGTCGGTGAAGGGGGCCGTGCGCAGGCCGTTCTCGCCGCGGATGCCGCGCAGGTCGGGGGTCCAGGTGCCGGAGCGGGCCGTCCAGCCCTGGAGGCCGGTGGTGAGGTCGGCGCCGGCGATGTTCTCGAAGGACACCTCGCCAGCCGATGCCGTGACGGCGAGTTGGCCCTTGGTGTGGGTGGAGTCCTGGGCAGTGATGACGGGGGCGTAGCCGTCGGGGGAGAGGAAGTTGGTCTGCCAGTGCACGCGCAGCTCGTCGTGTTCGGCTTCGACGCGCAGGCGGTAGACCGTGTCAGCCTTGATGGTGGTCGCGTAGGTGCCGAGGGTGACGTTGCCGTCGATGCGATAGAGCCGCAGCCTGCCCTGTTCCGGGTCGACTTGGACGCCGTAGCCACGCGTGGCCTTGGCGTCCGTGCGTACGAGCAATGCGGCGATGGCGGAGGCGTCGTGCAGGAGCAGGTCGGCTTGGAGCGCTGTGTCGTAGGTCTTGGTCGTGGTGATGGCGCGGGCGGTGGCTCCCTGGGTCGGTGCCGCGCGCCAGCCCAGCGGACTCGCTGCCCAGGTGCCGCCGCTCGTGGTCCAGCCGGTGAGGTTGGTGGTGACCGAGGAGAGGGAGGGGGCGCCGAAGGTGACCTTGCCGCCCTGGGCGAGCAGGCCCACCGAGCCGGTGTCGTGGCGGTGGTCAACGGTGTGCAGGATCCGCTTGCCGTCGACGTACACCGCCAGCTCGGGTCCGTCGACTGCCACTTCGAGGTCATAGGGCTTTCCGGCGTGCGCGCCCGGAAGTGGAGCGGTGGCGAGTGTGTCGCCGCCGGCCAGGTCGTAGAGCCGTATGCGGGCACGGCCCGGGTCGAGGGCGACCGCGTATCCGGCCGAGCCGTCCAGGGCCGCCCGGAACACCAACGCGCCCACCGAAGCGGCGGATTGGGGTGTGACGCGGGCCGCATACATGCCATTGGTCGCGAGTTGCTGCTCGGACAGGGCGAGGGCGGGCCCGCGACGGCCAGCGGTCGCCTTCTGGCCGCCGTCGGAGGTGCGGGTCCAGGTGCCGGTGACCGGGATGGGGTCGGGAACCGGGGTGGCGGCGGGGGTCGCTCCGGCGGCGCTCGGGGCGGCCTGTGCTGCGGGGAGGATGCCTCCGAGAGGCAGCAGGGTGGCGGCGGTTCCTCCGGCGAGCAGGAGGGTACGGCGGGACACGCTCATGGCGGCTCCTGAGGGAGAACAGGGAAGGGTGGGCCACGGCCCGGGGGGGACGTCCACCCCGCGGGCCGTGGTCGTGTGTAAGACCGTCACGGCCACAGCGGCCGGGGTCCGTCGGTGAAGGCCGACGCCATCTGCCAGGCGTCGAACCGCTCCAGGGCCACGTCGCCGTCGGCACCGATACCGACGCCTACGGCCTCGTCCGGGCGGGTGGGGTAGATGCGGGCGGTCAGGGCACGCCCGTTGGCGAAGATCTCCAGTGCGGAGTGGTCGACAAGGACGCGCAGGTCGACCCGCCCGTCGGAGCCCGACGGGACCTCTCCGTACCGGGGTTCAGTGTCGGCCGTCGGGTCGAGGCTGCTGGTCTCGCGGTGCAGACGGAGAGTGCCCGCTCCGTCGTGCGACCGGCTCACCTCCACGACCGTGCGTTCCGCGCCGTCCGGTGTCTCACGGACGACGAGCCGGGCGGTCGCTCCGGGAGCGAGACGCAGGGTCGTCTCGATGTCCAACTGGTCCCCGTGCACAGTGTGCAGCCGGGTGTACGGGTCGGCCAACCGCCCCGGAGCCACCTCTACGCGCTCCCGCCGCAGCTCAGTCAGCTCCGGCACCGGGGCCTGATGCAGGCCGCCGTCCGTGGCGAGCGTGACGACCCTCGGCAGGGACATCACACCGCACCAGCCGGCCAGCGCGTTCGCCTCATCCGTCCGGCCCTCCTGGAGCCAGCCGAACATGATGCGGCGGCCGTGCTCGTCACGGGTGGACTGGGGGGCGTAGAAGTAGCGGCCGCCGTAGTCGAGGCGGTGGAGGCCGGTCGGCGTGAAGGTGTCGCCCTGGTAGCGGCCGGTCCAGTACAGGGGGTGGTGGGTGGTGCCCTCGTCCCAGGCGGAGAAGACCAGCACGTCGGTGCTGCCGACTTCCTCGTCCTCGCCGAGCCGGAAGAGGTCGACGCACTCCCACATCGTGCCGGTCCAGTCGAGCTCGCCCCGGTTCTGTGCAGCGTCACCCGTCAGCAAGGGGCCGACGTAGCGCCAGCTGCGCAGGTCGTCCGACTCATACAGGAAGGCCGTTCCGCCGGCACCCCGGATTCCCGAGCCCACCAGATGGCGCCACAGCTGGCCCTCCCGCCACACGCAGTGGTCGCGGAAGGCCGTGATATCGATGCCCTCCGGCGGGGCGGTGATGACCGGGTTGGCTGGGTCCTTGGTCCAGTACCTCAGATCCGCCGATCCCCTGGCCACGCACGGGAGCTCATGCTCGCCGTGCCTGCCCGAGTAGACGAGCGTGGGCACTCCGCCGTCGTCGACGAGGACGCCGGACCAGCAGCCGTCGCGGTCGGGGCCGGTGGTGCCGGGGACGAGGGCGACCGGTTCGTCGGTCCAGTGGACGAGGTCGGTGCTGGTGGCGTGGCCCCAGTGGATGCGGTGGTGGGCGGCAGCGAGCGGGTTGTACTGGTAGAAGAGGTGGTAGACGCCGTTCCAGTGGCTCAGCCCGTTGGGGTCGTTGAGCCAGCCGCCGGGCGAGGTGAAGTGGAAGCGGGGGCGGTGGGGGTCGCGCAGGGCGCGTTCGGCCAGCCCCTCGGCGGTGGGGGTGCCGGAGGGGAGGGTGAGGTCGTGGGTCATGCGGCGGTGGTCTCCGCTTTCTCGGTGTCGTCGGTGGCCTCGACGTCCGGCCGGTCGGTGGCCTTGAGGACGCGGCGGGCGATGTCGGAGGCGGGTGCGCGCAGGTGGCAGCGCACCCAGTGGGGTTGTCCGTCGATCTCGCCGACGATGTGGCGGACGGGCTCGGTGAGGCTGCACGTGCCGTCGTCGCCGTAGGGGCAGGACGTGGGGTTGAGGATCTCCTCGCGGAGCCTGGCGCGTTCTACGGGGTCGTAGCTGCCGGCCCGTTCGGGGTCGGGTACGGCGGACAGCAGCAGGCGGGTGTAGGGGTGGGCGGGGGCGTCCATGACGGCCAGTGCGTCGCCGCCCTCGACGAGTTCGCCGGCGAACATCACCATCGTGGTGTCCGCGAGGTAGCGGGCGGAGCCCAGGTCGTGCGTGATGTAGAGCATGGCGATGTTCCGCTCGTCGCGCAGGCGCCGCATCAGGTTGAGCACGCCGACGCGCACGGAGACGTCCAGCATCGACGTCGGTTCGTCGGCCAGGATGAGGCGCGGCTCCACCGCCAGCGCGCGAGCGATGGAGACGCGCTGACGCTGGCCGCCGGAGAGTTCGTGCGGGTAGGACTGGAGCATGTCCTGGGTCAGGCCGACCGTTTCTATCAGCTCGCGCAGCGCCTCTGGTGTGGCGGAGTGGCCGTGCAGGACGAGGGCCCGGGTGAGGAAGTGCTCGATGCGGTGGACGGGGTTGAGTGAGCCGAAGGGGTCCTGGAAGACCATCTGGACCTTGCGGCGGTACGCCCGTGACGCCCGGCGCCGCTCGGTGCGCAGGACGTCCTCGCCGTCCAGCAACACCTCACCGGCGGTGGGCTGTTCGAGGCGGGCGAGGCAGCGGGCGATGGTGGACTTGCCGCTGCCGGACTCGCCGACCAGGGCGGTGATCCGGCCGGCCGGCAGGTCGAAGGAGACGTCGTTGACGGCTCGGACGCGGCGCCGGGAGAAGACGGTGCCGACCTGGAAGTCCTTGGTCAGACCGCGGACGGACAGCAGGGCTTCGGTCATCGGGGGGCTCCTTCAAGGCTGCGGGCCACCCAGCGGCCGGGCGCGACCTCGCGCAGGTCGGGGATGTTCGTGGAGCAGTCCGAACGGTCCTCGGGACAGCGGACGTGGAAGCCGCAGCTGTCGGCAGTGCGCGGGGCGTCGAAGAGGCCGGTGAGCTCCTGGCGCGGGCCGGTCAGCGGCGGAAAGGCGTTCATCAGCGCCTCGCTGTACGGGTGGAGCGGCTCCGCGAACAGGTCCTTGGCGTCGGCGAGTTCGACGATCCGTCCGCCGTACATCACGCCCATGCGGTCCGACAGCTCGACCATCAGGGACATGTCGTGGGTGATGAAGAGGATGGAGAAGCCCAGCTCCCGCTGGAGGTCGCGGATCTGCGCCATGATCTCCTGCTGCACGACCACGTCGAGCGCGGTGGTCGGCTCGTCCATGATCAGCAGTCGGGGCCGCAGTGCGACGGCCATGGCGATGACCACGCGCTGGCGCATGCCGCCCGAGAGCTGGTGGGGGTACGCCTTCAGCCTTCCCGGATCGATGCCGACCAGCTGAAGCAGCTCGCCGGCCCGCTCCCGCGCGGCCCGCTTCTTCATCTTCTCGTGGGTGGTGAAGATGTCGACGATCTGCTCGCCGATGGTCAGGACGGGGTTGAGGGAGTTCATCGCCGACTGGAAGACCATGGCGATCTCCCGCCAGCGGAAGGCGCGCAGCTCGCGTGCGTCCAGGGCGAGGACGTCCCGGCCCTGGAAGCGGATGCTGCCCGCGGTGATCTCCGCCGGGGGCTTCAGCAGCCGCATCACCGCGTTGGCGATGGTCGACTTGCCGCAGCCGGACTCACCGGCGAGGCCGAAGATCTCACCTGCGCCGATCTCGAACGACACGTTGTCCGCCCCGACGACCGTACGGCCGTCACCGCGGTACTCGACCCGCAGGTCACGCACCTCAAGTACGGGGTCCATCGCTCAGCCCCTCCTCTTCACGGGTCGACGCTTCACGGAGCGCAGCCTCGGGTTGGTGATCTCGTCGACCGCGTAGTTGACCAGGGCGAGCGCGAAGGCGACGAGGGCGATGCACAGTCCGGAGGGGACGAAGACCCACCATGTGCCGGTCATCAGCGCGCCGTCGTTGCTGGCCCAGTAGAGGTTGGTGCCCCAGCTGACGACGCTGCTGTCGCCGAGGCCGAGGAACTCCAGCGCCGCCTGGGACGTGATGCCGAAGACGACACAGCCCAGCAGAGTGGTCATCACCACGGACGCCATGTTGGGGAGGATCTCCCGGAACATGATCCGCAGCGGGCGCTCACCGGTGACGACGGCGGCGGCCACGAAGTCCTTGCCGCGGATCGACCTGGCCTGCGCGCGCAGCACCCGGGCCGAGCCCGCCCAGCCGGTGATCACCAGGACCAGGACGACGGTGGAGGTTCCCGGGGGCAGGAACGCCGCCAGGATGACCAGCAGCGGCAGGCCGGGCAGCAGCAGGAAGACGTTCGTGAACAGGGTCAGCGCGTCGTCCACCAGCCGCCCGAAGTACGCGGACGCGAGGCCCACCAGGATGGCGATGCCGGTCGCTGCGAGTCCGACGGTGAACCCGACGAACATCGAGGAGCGCGCGCCCCACAGGGTGAGCGCGAGGACGTCCTGCCCCTTCGTGGTCGTACCGAGCCAGTGCGCCCCCGAAGGAGCCTGGCTGCCCGTGGAGTTGATCAGGGACGGGTCGCCGGGGGCGAGGACGGGCGCGAGCAGCGCCAGCAGTGCGAAGACGGCGAGCAGGCACAGGCCAGACAGTGCCTTCTTGCTGCCGAGGAGCTGGCGTGCCAGTCCGCGTCGTCGGCCCGGCCCCTGCGCGGTGGGCGCGGCCGGCGGGGTTGCGGCCGGGGTCTTGCCCGCGATGTCTACGGCGGTCATGTCTCGTCGGCTCCCTTCAGCGGACGCGCACGCGCGGGTCGAGGCGGACGTAGATGATGTCGACCAGGAAGTTCGCCAGGAGCACGGCTGCCGTGATGGTGAGGAAGATGCCCTGCATCAGCGGGTAGTCGAGACCCTGCACGGCTGCCAGCAGCTGGAAGCCGATGCCTGGGTAGGCAAACACGACCTCGGTGAGCAGAGCGCCGCCGACGACGAAGCCGAGGCCCATGCCGAAGTTGGTGACGGAGGGGAGCAGTGCGTTGCGGGCGGCGTAGCGGAACATGATCCGCGAGGGGCTCAGCCCCTTCGCCTCCGCCATGGTGATGTAGTCCTCGGCTGCCGTGGCGATCATGGTGTTGCGCATGCCGAGCATCCAGCTGCCGACGGTGACGGCCACGACGGTGAGGGCCGGGAGCACGAGGTGGGTGCCGGCGTTCGCCAGGAACTCGGCGTTGACGCCGGGGGTCAGACCCGCGTCGTAGGCGTGCCGCAGCGGGAACCAGCCCAGCGTCACCCCGAACAGGTACAGCGCGCCCATCGCCAGCCAGAAGTACGGGAACGAGCCGACGAAGATCAGGAGCGGTGGGAAGGCGGAGTCGAGGACGCCGCCACGCCGCCATGCGGCGACGATGCCGAGCAGGTTGCCCACGACGGCCGCGATGACGAGGGCGGTACCGCCGAGCAGCAGCGTCCAGCCGATCTGCGAGCCGATCACCTCGGTGACCGGGGTCGGGAAGCGGGAGATGGAGATGCCGAGGTCGCCGGTGAAGACGCTCTTGACGTAGGAGACGTACTGCTCCCACAAGGGACGGTCGTCGAGGCCGAAGAGTTTCCGCAACTGGGCTATCTGCTCGGGCTGCATCCCGCCTGCCTGCTGCGCGAACATCCGGGAGACCGGGTCGCCCGGCATGAATCGCGGAAGCAGGAAGTTGAGGGTGATGGAGGCCCAGAAGGCGAGTAGATAGAACCCCAGGTTGCGCAGGATGAGACGCACTGCTCGTGCTCCCTGTCGGTGGGGGTGAACGGGGATGCGGTGCGCGGGGGCGGCCGTCCAGGTCGGGGAGGAGGACGGCCACCGGTCCGCGCGGACTCGCGTCAGCTCTTGACGGGCTTCAGCGACGTGAGCACGAGGATCGTGCTGGAGTTGCGGTTGCCGAGGGTGGCGTACGGGTTGTCCGCCGACGGCCAGCCGGTGAAGCGCTTGTCGGTGTACGCGCCGAACTCGGGTCCGGTGAACAGGGGCACCGCGGGCGCGTCCTCGTTGTACAGCCTCTGCAGCGCGTCGACCTGCTCGCGCTGCTCGCTCTCGTCCGTGGCGGCGGCGAAGGCGTCGATGAGCTTGTCGGCCTTCTTGTCGGCGAAGCGGTGGTAGTTCTGGGTGGCCTTCTCGCCGACGGGCTTGAGCATGGCGCTCGACATCACGTCGCGGAAGTACTCGTACGGGGTGGCGCCGTTGTTGCTCCACACGATGCCGGTCTCGAAGGTGCCCTGCTCGTACGAGCTGACCACGGCCCCCCAGTCGGGCGTCTTCACCGTGGCGGTGATGCCGACCTTCGCGAGGTTCTGCTTGATGATGTTGGCGGCCGAGATCCAGTCGGAGGAGGCGGAGCCGACGGAGATGTCGAGCGTGAAGTCCTTGCCGTTCTTCAGCTTCCGCTTACCGCCGCTCTCCCTGTATCCGGCCTCGTCGAGGGCTTTGGCTGCCGCGTCGGTGTCGTACTTCGTCCAGGTGCAGGACGCGGCGAGGTCCTTGTCGCGCCACTTGTCGTACGTGCGGGCCAGGCCCGTGCAGTCGGCGGGCTCGGCGTAGCCGTTCATCGCGACCTTGGTGATCTGGTCGCGGTCGACGGCCATGCTGAGCGCCTTGCGCAGGGCCGGGTCGTTGAAGGGGGCCTTCGTGGTGTTCAGCTGCCAATTGATCATGGCGCCCGCGGGCGGGTTCCAGTAGTGGTTGTGCTTCTTGTCCTTGGTCACGAAAGACTTCTCGATGTCCGGGATGAACGACTGCGTCCAGTCCGCTTCACCGTTGGTGAAGGCGAGGTTGGCGCTGTCGTTGCCGGAGAAGGCGAGCATCTGGATACCGGCGATCTGCGGCTTGTCCGGCTGCCAGTAGTCGGGGTTCTTGCGCAGCTCGTACGACTGGGCCTGGAACTTCTCCAGCTTCGTGTACGGGCCGGTGCCGACCGGGTTCGGGTTGGTGAACTTCGCCGGGTCCTTGACCTTGGACCAGATGTGCTTCGGCATGATCTGCTGGCCGGCGATCTCGAAGAAGCCGGGCGAGAAGGGCTTGTTGAAGGAGAACTTCACCGTGTGCGCGTCGACCGCGGTGACCTTGTCGAGGTACTCCAGGCCGCCGAGCACCTTCTTGCGCAGCTCGAAGGTGTAGACGACGTCATCGGCGACGAGCGGCTTGCCGTCCGACCACTTGACGCCCTCGCGCAGTGTGAAGGTGAGGGACTTGCCGTCCTTCGCCTCTTCCCACTTGGTGGCCAGCCACGGCGTGTCCTTGGCGTTCGCCATGCTGTGCACGACCAGCGGCTCGTAGATGGCCTCCTTGGTCATGGGGGCGGCCTGCGGGGAGAGCGGGTTGAAGTTGCGCGTGAACGTCGCCAGATCCTCGCGCGGGATGGTGAGCAGCTGGTTGCCGGAGGTGTCCCCGGCGCCGGAGGTGCCCGAGCCACCCGTGCAGGCGGACAGGAGCAGGGCCGCGGCGGCGGTCGCGGTGACCGCTCTCAGGACGGCTCGGGGCCGCCGTGAAGGTATGCGGGAGGGTGCCATAATGGAGACTCTTTTCCTTTCTTCAACACACAGGGCGAAGACGGGATGGGATTCCTCGGCGGACTGATTAGCGGTCAGACCGACGAGCGTTCGAGCAGCGGGCAGTCGATCGTCACCTGACGGGTGTCGAGCGGCTGTCCCGCTGCGAGAGCGGCGAGCATGTCGATGCCCTTGGTGCCCATGGCCTCGAAGGGCAGGGCGAGCGTGGTCAGCTTCGGCCGCAGATAGGCGGCGATGAGTTCCTGGTTGTCGAACCCCACCACGGCCACGTCGTGCGGGATGCGCAGCCCACGTTCCTTGATCGCGTCGTACGCGCCCATCGCCATCCGGTCGTTTCCGCAGAACAGCGCGGTCGGCCGGTCGCCGGCCGGGCGGTCCAGCAGTTCGCGGGCGGCGGTATAGGCGCTGTCTGCGGTCGCCCAGCCGGGGACGACGAGGGAGGGGTCAGGGATGATCCCGGCCTCGCGCAGGGCACGTTCGTATCCTTCGCGCCTGCCGACGGCGGCCGGGATCGCCGGGTCGAGGTTGATGAACCCGATGCGGGTGTGACCTGCGTCCAGGAGCCGGCGGGTCGCCTTGTATCCGCCCGACACCTCGTCGGGCAGGATGCACGGCAGCTTCCCTTCCGCGTCGTAGCAGTTGACGAGCACCGTCGGGACCTCCCGGGCGGCCTTGGGGAGCGTGACGGCGCGGTGCCAGGTCGTGGCGTACAGGAGCCCCTCCACGCGGTGCTCCAGCATCTGGTCGAGCGCGGCAGCCTCCTGGGCGGGGTCACCCTCGCTCGCGGCGATCAGCAGGAACCTCCGGTCACCCCAGGCGCGGCTCTGCGCGCCCGTGATCACTTCCCCCGCGAAGGGACCGGTCACGATCTCGGTGATCAGTCCGAACCACCCGCTGCGGTTCGCGGCCAGCGCCCGCGCCCCGGCGTTGGGCCGGTAGCCGAGCTCGTCGATCGCCTCCAGGATCCGACGACGGGTCTCCTCGGGGATGGCCGCGCCGGGCTTGTCGTTAAGGACGAAGGAGACCGTTGTCCGTGAGACACCCGCGTGGCGGGCCACATCACTCATGGTCACGCGATGCGTCCTGTTCGTGGCCACTTCCAGTCCCTTTCGGCCGGGCTAAGGCGAGGTAACGTCTCGGGTTACGCGCTTTAATAAAGCGCGTTACTACCTTGTGGCAGGGAAGTTACGTCCGTCTTGAATGGCATGTCAATACCTGCGCAAGGACTGCATCTGGCCACCAGTCCGGTGCCGTTCCCCGGTGCGGACGCGGGGCGACCCGCCCAGCAGGAGCCACGTGAAGGCGGCAGGCCACACCCTTTTTGAGAGAGGCAGACAGCGACCATGGCCCGACCGGGTTCTCCGGGAGCGTCACCGTCCTCGGCGAGTGTGTCGCCGACGCCTTCACCGGCCCGGCCAGTAGCCGACCTGGGGCCGCGCCGGCCGCCGCATCCTTGAGCGCGTCTTAGCCTTCACGTAGCACGTAGACGTTGCGTGAGTCGGTGAGTCGGTGAGTCGGCGGGAGCGGATGGGCGGGACGCCCCGACGGGGCCCGGTGCTGGACACCGGGCTCTACCGCGACCTGCTGACCCGTGATCAGCCGGCCGGAGTGAACGTCTGGGCAGCTGAGTTGGTGCAGGGCTGCTGCGACAGGCGAGCACGGTTGGCGGTGGAGCCGTTGTCGACGGTGAGGCACTTGCCGCTGTGGCGGGCCGCGAAGGGGTACTGCCCGTTGGTGCCGCCTTCGAAGCTCCCGTGGCCGCCTGTTCCGCCCCGAAGGGAGAGGAAGGATGGGCTGTCGGTCGTGACGCTCGTTTGACGCTCTGGGTGCCGGCGAGCGGGACAGCGAGCCTAGAAACAGGCCATGACCTGGTCTTTTCCGAGTCTCGCTCAGGCGGACATCTTTCCGATGACGCACCACGTGGAGTGCGTGGCGATCCTGGAGCCGGACAAGAAGGGTGCCTGACCTGCGGTTTCGTAGTTGACCTCACGGGTTCGACGTGTTCTCGTCCCCGCAACAGGTCTATCCGCCCACATGGCCCGGCCTGCGTGTTTCCTCTGGTCGGGGGCGCTGCGGTGCGCGACGGCGCCGTCTTTTCGGAAATCTTGGCGCTCGATTGACGCTCGGATCCCGGCGGATCATGGGGCCGTTCAGGGGAGTGACCGGTGCGAGGCAGGGTCGGCTGTGGAGAGGAGTGCGCCTACGGATGCCTGCGCATCGGCACGGACAGCGGTATCTCACACTGTTGTGGCCTTGGGCCGGATAGCCGGACGTCCTCCTTAACAGGTCTGCCTGTACGGATCCTGTACAAGTAGACTTATACATCCTGCGATGCAGCGGACCTGTCCCGATGTGGGGTTTCTCTGATGAACAAGAACCTGCCGCTCAAGCCTGAAGATGTGGTCGACCGGGACCGGGAGTGGGACCTGCTGGCCGAGTTCGTCACGGATCCGGATCCGGCGATGCGCCTGGGCATCGTGTCGGGGCGCAGGAGGCACGGGAAGTCGTATCTCTTGCAGGCGTTGTGCGAGCGGGTGGGCGGCCTCTATGTCACCGCGGTGCGGGAGGAGGGTCGGCTGCCAGCAATTCGGCGGTTCGGCGACGCGGTCGCGGCCCACGCCGGTCTGCAGCCCGGCACGCTGCGGCTGTCCGACTGGCGCGAAGTCCTGACCAACGCCCTTGATGTAACCGTTCGCTCGGGTGCGCCGCTGCTGGTGATCGACGAACTGCCGTATCTGCTCCAGCACTCGCCGGAGATCCCCGGGCTGCTCCAGCAGCTCTACGACGAGCGCCAGCGCGGAAGCGGCACCGGCGTCTGCCCCGGCCCGCGGCTGATCCTCTGCGGCTCCGCTATGAGTGTCATGCACGAACTGCTCTCGGGCACCAAGCCTTTGCGGGGCCGTGCCGTGATCGACCTCCGGCTGGGTGCCTTCGACTACCGGGCCGCACGCGACTTCTGGCGGATCGACGATCCGCTGACCGCCCTGCAGGTCCACGCCGTCCTGGGCGGAGCCCCCGGCTACCGGCCGGTGGCCGCCCGCCCCCACCCGAACGACGGCTTCGCCGCCTGGTTGACCCGCACACTCCTGGACCCCGGCCGGGCCGTCTACTCGCGCACAGAGACCGAGTACCTGCTGCGGGAGGACCCGCGCATCACCCAGCACACCCTGTACTACGACATCCTCACCGCGATCGCCCAGGGTGCCTCGACCCCGACGAAGATCGGGGCAGCCCTGGAGCGTCAACGCAACGCCGTCACACATCCGTTGGACGTTCTGGAGTCCACCGGTTACATCCAGCGCGAGCAGGACATCCTGCGCCCGCGCCACCCGGTCATCACGCTTGCCGACCCCGTCATCCGCTTCAACCAACTGATCACGCTGCCGCAGGCCGCCATCGTCGAGCAGGGCTTCGCGGAACAGGCGTGGCAGGCCGCTACGACGACCTTCAACTCCAAAATCCTGGGACCGCACTTCGAGGATCTTGCCCGTACCTTCACCCGCCGCTACGCCCACACTCTCCTTCCCGGCGGTCTGCCGGGCCCCGTCGGCACCACCGAGGTCGCCGACCCGGCGGCCCGCACCAAGCACGAGGTCGACGTGCTCGCCCTCGCCCTGGGTGAGCGTCCGCAGGCGCCGCGCGCCCGGATCGCCCTGATCGGTGAGGCCAAGGCCACCGCCGCCCGCCGCGGCACCGGCGACCTGCAACGCCTCGAGCACATCCGGGGCTTGCTCACCGGCCAGGGCTACGACACCACAGGCGCCACGCTGGCCCTGTTCTCCCTGCACGGTTTCTATCCGGACCTGGTCGAATTGGCGGCCAGACGTGATGATCTCCTCCTGGTCGACCTGCCGGGTCTCTACGGGGGCGGTTGACCTCAGCAGGGATGTTGCCCGTCAAGTCGATGGTCGGCGTAGAGGGGGAAGAGATCAGGCCCTGACACTACCTCCGACCAAACTCGTGACGGGAGCACGGGAAACCCATCACGTGGAGTGTGTCGCCGTCCTCGAACCGGCCGCAAAGGACTCCTGACGCGTCATGAGGTCCGGTTCAGGGCTGTTGGGGCAGGGCCGGCTGCCCGGTGGTCGTCGAGGCCGCCGGGTACTTGGTCTGTCAGCGGTCACGCTGTGCCATCGACGGAGCTGAGGGTGACGGTGTAGCCGGGCTGGTTCAGAGCGGTGATCGCGCGGCGCGTGGCGCGTTCGGGTCGCGCTGGGTGAAGCAGGCGCCGCCGAGTTCGCGGTGGGGGACGTTGCCGGTGAGCATGTGTCAGATCGCGGTCCGGTACCTCACCGAGGCCGTCGAGACCCTGACCGCTTGCGCACCGACCCCCGCGAAGGCGCTCCGGACGGCATCGTCGAAGACGTTCGTACCGCTGGACGGGACCCTGCTGCCTCCACGCCTGTCCGGAGGCTCGGGCGTTCCCCAGGGCGTGAGCTCGGTCCGATGCCGCGGCGCCCTTCGGTGCCCACAGGGGTCGGTCGGCCGGTCGTGGGCGGTGGATCGGTCCGTCGCCGCGATGTTTCGAATGTATTGACGAGAGGGGTGCGGATCATTACGTTCGCTCCGAGCACAGATGTTCGCCCAGCGGTCACCTGAGGCTCGGTGCGAGGCGGCACCGGGCGAACACGATGCCGCCACACCCCTGTCAGCACTCCCCAAGGAGAACCTCGTGCGTCGTCTTGTCTCGTCTGCGTCGGCGGCCGTAGCCGTCGCCCTCGCGCTCACTCTCACCGCGTGCAGTGGCTCGTCAACGGACGGGGAGTCCACCTCGGCAGCCTCGGGCAAGGCGGACGGCAAGTTGACGCCCGTCAAGGTCGGCGTCATCCCGATCGTCGATGTCGCGCCCATCTACCTGGGCGTCGAGCAGGGCTTCTTCAAGGACGAGGGCCTCGACGTCAAGCTCGAGCTCGCCCAGGGCGGCGCCGCGATCGTCCCCGCCGTGATGAGCGGCCAGTACCAGTTCGGCTTCAGCAACACCACGTCGCTGCTGCTCGCCTCGAGCCAGGGGCTGCCGCTCAAGGTCCTGACCGCGGGCGCGGTGTCGACCGGCAAGGCGGGTGCCGACTTCGGCGCGGTCGTCGCGATGCCCGACTCGGGGATCAAGAACGCCGCCGACCTCGCCGGCAGGACGGTCGCGGTCAACACGCTCCAGAACATCGGCGACACCACCGTCCGGTCGGTCATCGACAAGGCCGGCGGCGACGCGGACTCGACCAAGTTCGTCGAGATGGGCTTCCCGGACATGCCGGCCGCGGTCAATGACGGCCAGGTCGAAGCCGCATGGATCGTCGAGCCGCACCTGACCCGGGCCGTCCAGGCGGGCGCCGAGGTCGTCAGCTGGAACTTCGCCGACACCGACCCCGACCTGCTGGTCGCGACGTACTTCACCTCCCAGCAGCGTATGGCCGAGGACCCGGAGACGGTGAAGAGCTTCACCGCGGCGATGAAGAAGTCGCTGGAGTACGCCCAGGCCAACCCGGACGCCGTGCGCGCCGTACTGGACAGCTACACCGAGATCGACCCCAAGGTGAAGGACGCCATGAACCTGCCGCGGTTCGTGCCGGACGCCGACCCCGCCGCGATCAAGCGCCTGGCGGACCTCGGCCTCGAGTACGGCATGTTCGACAAGGCCGTCGACACCTCGAAGCTGCTGCCGTGACGTCTTCCTCACGCCGCACCCTCCCCGGCTGGGCCCTGGGCCTGGCCGGGGTCGCGACCCTCCTCGCCGTGCTCGAACTGATACCCCGGGCCGGCCTCGTCGACCGCCGGTTCCTGCCGACGTCGTCGGAGATCATCGCGTCACTCGCGGACCGTGTCGGCACCGGAGAGTTCTGGGTCGCGCTACGGCAGACCGTGACGACCTGGGGGACCGGGCTGGTGATTGCGCTGGTCGCCGGCGTGGTGCTGGGTGTGGTGATCGGTATGGTCCCGTTTCTGCGCGCCGCGACGGCCTCGACGATCGAGTTCTTCCGCCCCGTCCCGTCGGTGGCGCTGATCCCGGTGGCGGTGGTGCTCTACGGCACGGGGATGGCGTCGACACTGCTGCTGGTGGTGTACGCGTCCTTCTGGCAGGTCCTGGTCCAGGTGCTGTCCGGGGTCCAGGACGTCGACCCGGTGGCCTCCGACACGGCTCGCTCGTACCGGTTCTCCCTGTGGACCCGGGTGCGGACCGTGATCTGGCCGACCACACTTCCCTACGCGATGACCGGCCTGCGGCTCGCGGCGTCGGTCGCGCTGATCCTGACCGTGACCGGTGAGCTCCTGATCGGCACGCCCGGCCTGGGATCGCTGATCTCACGTGCTCAGTCCTCGGGCGCGGTGACCTCGATGTACGCGCTCATCGTCGTCACGGGCCTGCTCGGGGTCGCCCTGAACCTGCTGGCCCGGGTCGTGGAGTCGAAAACCCTGTTCTGGCACCCGTCGATCCGAGGGGAGGCGGCGGCATGACCCGTGTCATCCGTCAGGTGCTGTTCGTCGTGGCGCTGCCCGCGGCCCTGCTGTCCGCGTGGTGGCTGCTGACCGTGAACAGCACGTCGTTCTACAACCCGCCGCTGGCCACGATCCTCGGAAAGTTCGACGACACGTGGTTCTCACAGCCGTTCGGTGAATCCCGCTTCGTGCACGACGTGCTGCCGTCGGTGGGCCGGCTGCTCGCAGGCTATGTGCTGGCACTCGTGGCCGGGATCACCCTCGGTGTGGCGATCGGTCTGTCGCGTGCGCTGCGTGCCTACTGCGAGCCGGTGCTGGAGTTCTTCCGGGCGATACCGCCGCCGGTGATGGTGCCGATCCTCATGCTCTTCTTCGGCATCGGCACGTCGATGCGTATCGTGGTCATCGCGACCGGATGCCTGTGGCCGATCCTGCTCAACACCATCGAGGGCGTACGGGGCATCGACCCCGTCCTGCGTGACACCGCGCGGGTCTACCGGCTCGGGCGCGTCTCGACGGTGCGCCATCTGGTGCTCCGTGCCGCGAGCCCGCAGATCGTCACCGGCGCCCGCCAGGCGCTCTCGGTCGGCATCATCCTGATGGTGATCTCCGAGATGTTCACCGCCCGCGACGGTCTCGGCTTCACCGTCGTCTCCTTCCAGCGCGGCTTCGCCATCCCCGAGATGTGGTCCGGCGTGATCATCCTCGGTCTGATCGGCCTGCTGCTGTCCCTCGTCTTCACGGCCGTCAGCAAGACGGTCCTGGCCTGGTACATGGGGTACCGGGCCGCTCAGCGCGGAGGTGCCTGACATGACCAGCCCTGCCGGCACGGCCGAGCACGGCGCACGCCTCGACGTGCGCCGCCTGCGGAAGGTGTACACCGGTCGCGGTGAGCCCGTCGAAGCCATTCGGGAACTGACCTTCGAGGTCAAGGCCGGTGAGCTGGTCTGCGTCGTCGGCCCCTCGGGTGCCGGCAAGACCACGCTGCTGCGCTGCATGGCCGGGCTGATGCCCGCCACGGACGGTCAGGTCGTCCTCGGGGATACGGCGATCTCCGGGCCGCCGCGCGGAATGGCCGTCGTGCTCCAGGAGTACGGCCGGTCGCTGTTCCCCTGGATGACGGTGGCGGAGAACGTCGAGCTGCCGCTGAAGGAGAAAGGACTGCCGAAGGGCGAGCGCAAGCAGAAGGTGAGGGACGCGCTGGAGGCCGTGGGGCTCGCCGACGTCCCCGGCTCGTACCCCTGGCAGCTCTCGGGCGGTATGCAGCAGCGGGTGGCGATCGCGCGAGCCGCGGCGTACGAGCCGCAGGTGCTGCTCATGGACGAGCCGTTCGCCGCGGTCGACGCGCAGACGCGCTTCGATCTGGAGGATCTTGTGCGGTCGCTGTGGCAGCGGCTCGGAGTCACGGTCGTTTTCGTCACGCACGACATCGACGAGGCCATCTATCTGGGCGAACGCGTGCTGGTGTTGTCCGCACGCCCCACCGTCATTCTCGAGGAGGTCCACGTCGACCTGGGGGCCGAGCGCACCCAGCTCACCACGCGCTCGGACCCGGAGTTCGCCCAGCTGCGTACG
Organism: Streptomyces sp. NPDC086080; assembly: GCF_044540255.1. Taxonomy (NCBI): domain Bacteria; kingdom Bacillati; phylum Actinomycetota; class Actinomycetes; order Kitasatosporales; family Streptomycetaceae; genus Streptomyces; species Streptomyces sp. NPDC086080. Next base: position 104,365 of record NZ_JBITRU010000028.1, on the reverse strand, counting down.
CACGTGTACGAGCTGGTCCAGGCCGCCAAGCGTGGCGTCCGGACCGTAGAGGAAGCCCACCTCACCCACCCCGCGCACATCGGCGGTGACGCGTGACGACCGAACCGGCCGAGGACGCCGGCGCCTCCCACGGCTCCGGGTTCGTTCAGTCCCTGGAACGCGGCCTCGCCGTGATCCGCGCGTTCGGCGCCGAGCGGCCCACGATGACGCTCAGCGAGGTCGCCCGCGAGACGGGGCTGTCCCGTGCCTCGGCGCGGCGGTTCCTCCACACGTTCGTCGAACTCGGCTACATGGCGTCCGACGGACGGGAGTTCCGGCTCCTGCCCTCGGTCCTCGATCTCGGCTACGCGTACCTGTCGAGCCTGACACTGCCCGAGATCGCGACCCCCTCCCTGCAGGAACTGTCGCGCGCGGTGGACGAGTCGACGTCGGTGGCCGTCCTGGACGGGTCCGACATGGTCTACATCGCCCGCGTGGCCACCCGCCGGATCATGAGTGCCGCCATCCACGTCGGCACACGCTTCCCCGCTTACGCGACATCGATGGGCCGGGTGCTTCTGGCGTACGCCGAGCCGGCTCTCCTGGACGACTATCTCGCGCGGACGCCGCTGGAGCGGCTCACCGCCCGCACGATCACCGATCCCGCCGGTCTGCGTGCGGAGCTCGTGCGCGTACGCGAGCAGGGCTGGGCGCTCGTGGACCAGGAGCTGGAAGAGGGCTTGCGTTCCGTGGCGGCGCCGCTGCGCGACGGCTCGGGCAAGGTCGTCGCCGCCGTGAACGTGTCCGCGCCGGTGCGCCGGGGTGAGGTCGAGGAAATCCTCGAGCACATCCTGCCCTCGCTGCTCAAGGCGGCCGGGGCCATCGAGGCCGACCTGGCCCGACTGCGATAGAGGGACATCATGCAACACGCGTTCGTGTACGACGCCGTCCGCACACCCTTCGGCCGGTACGGCGGCGGCCTCGCCGGCACCCGGCCCGACGACCTCGCGGCGTTGGTCGTGGGGGAACAGGTGCGGCGAGCTCCGGACCTGGACCCGGCAGCCGTCGCCGACGTCATCCTGGGCAATGCGGGCGGAGCCGGGGAGGAGAACCGCGACGTGGCCCGGATGGCCGTGCTGCTCGCCGGCCTTCCGCTCTCCGTCCCGGGGACGACGGTCAACCGGCTGTGCGGTTCGTCGCTCGAGGCCGCGGTACAGGGCGCGCGTGCGGTCGAGTCCGGTGACGCCGACCTCGTCGTGACCGGCGGTGTCGAGTCGATGTCCCGGGCGCCGTGGGTGCTGCCGAAGCCGGAGGGGCCGTATCCCACGGGCGACGCCACGCTGGTCTCGACGACACTGGGCTGGCGCCTGGTCAACCCGCGCATGGACGCCGACTGGACCGTCTCTCTCGGCGAAGCCACCGAGCGGCTTCGGGAGAAATACGGCATCACCCGTGAACGGCAGGACGACTGGGCGCTGCGCAGCCACCGACTCGCGCATCAGGCGTGGGAGGACGGGCGGTACGACGATCAGGTCGTACCCGTCCCCGGAACGACGCTGACCCGCGACGAGTCCATCCGTCCCGGCACGTCCGCCGAACGCCTCGCGGGGCTTGCCCCCTCGTTCCGCACGGATGGCACCGTCACCGCCGGCAACGCGTCACCACTCAACGACGGTGCCGCTGCGGCGCTCATCGGCTCGGAGGCGGCAGCGGCGCTCACCGGCCTCGAACCGCTCGCGCGCATCGCCGGCCGCGCCGTCGTCGCCGGGGAGCCGGTGTACTTCGGGTACGCCCCGGTCGAGGCCGCACGGATCGCGCTGGCCCGGTCGGGGATCACCTGGGCGGACGTGGCCGCCGTCGAGCTCAACGAGGCGTTCGCGGCCCAGACACTCGCGTGCACCGACGCATGGGGTGTCGACGTCGGCATCGTCAACGCGTGGGGTGGCGCACTCGCGCTCGGCCATCCGCTCGGCGCCTCCGGGACGCGTGTTCTCGGCACGCTCGCCCGGCGGCTCGTCGCCACGGGCGACCGCTGGGGCGTGGCAGCCATCTGTATCGGCGTCGGGCAGGGCATGGCCGTCGTGCTGGAGAACGTACGGAACGGAGAGGCTTCGTGACGCACACCGACTTCACGACGACACCCGCCCGGGCCCTGGGCGAGGTCGCCGACGGCTCGACGGTGATGATCGGTGGCTTCGGCCCGGCCGGTCAGCCCGTCGAGCTGGTGGAGGCGCTGCTGGAGCAGGGAACCACCAACCTGGTGATCGTCAGCAACAACGCGGGCAACGGCGACGACCCGCTGGCGCGGCTGATCCAGAAGGGCCGGGTGCGCAAGATCGTGTGCTCGTTCCCCCGACAGGCCGACTCGTGGCACTTCGACACCGCCTTCCGCGCCGGACGCATCGAGCTGGAGCTCGTGCCCCAGGGCACCCTCGCGGAGCGGATCCGCGCGGCGGGGGCGGGGATCGGCGCGTTCTACACGCCCACGGGCTTCGGCACGCCACTCGCGGCGGGCAAGGAGACCAGGAATATCGCCGGCGTCGACCACGTCCTCGAGCTTCCACTGCATGCCGATGTCGCACTCGTACGTGCCCACCGCGCGGACGGGGCCGGGAATCTCGTGTACCGCAAGACGGCGCGGAACTTCGGCCCGGTCATGGCGGCCGCGGCACGGCGCACCGTCGCTCTGGTCGACGAGGTGGTCCCGACCGGCGGGATGGATCCGGAGGCAGTGGTGACACCCGGCATCTACGTCAGCTCCGTCGTCGCCGTCGGAGCCCGTCTGTACGAGGAGGTACCCGCATGACCTCGACCACGACCGGAGCGCTGACGAAGCACCAGCTCGCCGCACGCGTTGCCGCGGACATCCCGCGAGGGTCCTACGTCAATCTCGGGATCGGCCTGCCGACGCTGGTGGCCGACCTGCTCCCCGCCGACGCCGGGATCACCCTCCACACGGAGAACGGCATGCTCGGGATGGGGCCCGCGGCCCGGCCGGAGGAGGTCGACCCCGACCTGGTCAACGCGGGCAAGATCCCGGTGACCGAACTCCCGGGGGCGTCGTACTTCCACCAGGCCGACTCGTTCGCCATGATGCGCGGCGGACACATCGACGTGTGCGTGCTGGGGGCCTTCGAGGTATCGACGACCGGCGACCTGGCGAACTGGTCGACCGGTGAGCCGGACGCCGTGCCCGCCGTCGGCGGAGCCATGGATCTCGCCGTGGGCGCACGCCGCACCGTGGTCATGATGACCCTCCTGACCAAGAAGGGCCGGCCGAAGATCGTCGAGAACTGCACCCTGCCGCTCACGGGCGTGCGGTGCGTCTCGCGCGTCTACACCGACCTGGCGGTGATCGACGTCGGCGACGAGGGGGCCCGCGCCGTCGAGACCTTCGGAATCACACCGGCCGAACTCGAGGACGTGCTCGGCCTAACCCTGGGGAGAACTGAGTGAAGACCGAGCGCACCCGCGTCGCCGTCGTCGGCGGCGGCCCGGCGGGACTACTGCTGTCCCGGCTGCTGCACCGTGACGGCATCGAGCACGTCGTGCTCGAGGCCCGTTCGCGCAAGGAGATAGAGAACACCCACCGTGCGGGCATCCTCGAGGCCGGGGCGGTCGACGCGCTCGTCGGCGCCGGGGCCGCCCGGGTACTGCGCGACGGAGACGAGCACGAGGGCATCGTGCTGCGCTTCGACGGGGAGGACCACCGCATCGACCTCGTCGGGCTGACGGGACGCAGTGTGTGGCTCTACCCCCAGACCGACGTGTTCATCGATCTCGCGGACCGGGCCGCGAGCGAGGGCGTCGACGTGCGCTGGCTGGCCACCGTCACCGACGTCCTCGACCGCGACGGCCGCAACCCGGGCGTACGCTGGACCGACGCGGACGGGGTGGAGCGTGAGCTGCGGGCCGACCTGCTGATCGGCGCGGACGGTTCACGGTCCGTACTGCGGCACACGCTGCCCGAGTCCGAGCGGCGCACCTACGCACACGCGTACCCGTACGCGTGGTTCGGCGTCATCGTCGAGGCTCCGCAGAGCGCCCCGGAGCTTGTGTACGCCGCCTCCGACCGGGGGTTCGCACTCATCAGCCAGCGCACCCCCACCCGGCAGCGCCATTACTTCCAGTGCGATCCCGACGAGAACCCGGACACGTGGGACGACGCACGGATCTGGGGGGAGCTGCAGGCCCGCGTTGCCGGACCCGACGGCTTCACACTCGCCGAGGGACCCGTCGTCGAGAAGACGGTCCTGCGGTTCCGGTCCTCCGTCGTCGAGCCCGTGCGGCACGGCCGCAGCCTGCTCGTCGGTGACGCCGCGCACACCGTCCCGCCGACCGGCGCGAAGGGTCTCAACCTGGCCATCGCCGATGTCGTCGTGCTCCACGACGTGCTGACCGACTGGTTCCGCACGGGCGACGACGCCACGCTCGCCGCGTACGGCCGGCGTGTGTCGGAGCGGGTCTGGCGGGCGCAGCACTTCTCGTCCTGGATGAGCCGCATGCTGCACTCCGCAGCGGACGAGTCACCGTTCGAGGCCCGCCGCCGGGTCGCCGAATTGCGCACGCTGTGCGCGTCGGAGGCCGGACGGCGACACCTTGCCGAGGGATACACGGGCTGGGGCCCGATCACCGTACCGAAGGACCGATGAGCGACGAGGGCGTCCCGATCAGCGCCGTGCCGGACGCCTCCGCCGACAGCCGGGACCGGATCGGCAAGGAGGTCCAGGACGGCACGAGGCGTACGCGGACGGCCGCTCGCGGGGCGAGGCCGGAGGAGCTCTCTTCGCTCGCCCGAGGGATGTCGATGCTCGCGCTTCTGCAGCGCTGTGCCACGGGCAACGCCGCGCGAACGGACAACTTCAGACGTCGTCTCAGTCGATGTGAGGGCTGCGCCGCTCGACCAGGACTACCCCGCGTCGGCGGCCGTGCTGCTTGCCGATGCGCTCACGGGTGCCCAGGACCGCGGACGCCGGCCCGCTCGTGCAGCGCAGGGCCGGCCGTGTTCTCGGGGAGGATGCCGACTGGATCGTCCGGATCCCGTGCGCCTCGGGCGACCCGATGAGCGCCTTCGGCAGCGACGACGCGACGCCACGCCCGCGGGCGCCGGGGCGGACGTGGACGTGGACGGAGTGCTCAACGATCCCGGCGTACGCGCACCGGCCGGAGACCTTCGTCGCCGCGACCCGGCCCAGCACCGTGGCGTCCTCGTCCACGCCCGGCGAAGCGGTGGGCAGGCCGCTTCGCGGCGTCGAACGCCTCCCAGCCGGGCGCGCTGGTTTTGAACGTGGTGTTGCCCTCGTCGATCCCGGCCCGGTAGATCGCCAGGACCTGTGCCGCATGCTCGGCGGTCAGCGGCACGATCGCGGCGCCGGCCGCACCGCGCTCGGTGTTCGTGCCGGTCATGCGGCGGAGCGCAGGGTCAGCAGCTGCCCCATGGCGGCGAGCACGGACGGCTCGACCCGGTAGTACACCCACGTGCCGCGCCGCTCGGAGGTGAGCAGCCCGGCCTCCTTGAGCTTCTTCAGGTGGTGGGAAACCGTCGGCTGCGACACCCCCACATCGGAGATGTCGCAGACACACGCCTCCCCGCCCTCGTGCGAGGCGACGAGCGAGAACAGACGCAGTCGCACCGGGTCACCGAGAGCCTTGAACATGCGGGCCGCCGTCTCCGCCTCCTCGGCGGAGAACGGCCGCTCGGTCAGGGGCGGGCAGCACGGCGCGGCGCCCTGTCCGGCGGGCTCGATCAGCGGCAGCGCCCTCGTGTTCGACATACATCTATGTTGGCACACGTCGAAGCAGGTCGGGGAGGTCGGTTCGCGGGAGATGCGCCGTCAGGCGGCGGGCGATCCGGGCGGCGTCCCGTCCCACTGTCTCCCCCCGGTGTCGCGGGCGACCCGAGGTGTCCAGGGTGCCGGGCGGTTGGCCGGACAGGGAGGATCGGGACCGGCTCGCGGTCGGCGACCGCGGCGCGGGTGATGATCGCGAGTTCGGTGGCGATCCGCGCAGCGGCGTTTCCCACCCCTGCGACGACCACCCGCCGACCGGCGAAGGGATCGGCGCGGTCGGTGGGTCCGTCAGGGCGGCGCGGCCGGTGGGTCCGTCAGGGCGGCGGGGTGCTCAGATGGTGACGACGAGCTTGCCCAGGGGGTGCCCCTGCCTCAGGTGGCGGATGGCCATGGGCGCCTCGGCGAGGGGGTAGGTGCGGTCGACGACCGGGGTGATCCGGGCTTTCTCGGTGAGGTCCTTCAGGGTCAGGAGGTCCTCGCGGCGGGTGAGGGAGACGAGGTTGCGGAGGTTCTGGGCGGTGAAGGGGGAGAGCAGGACGGCCCGCAGGCCACGGCTCATGCCGCCGAGGAAGCCGCTTCCGCCCTCGCCGCCGACGATGACGAGTGTGCCGCGTGGGGTGAGGGCGCGGCGAAGTACGGGCAGTGGCCGAAGTCCCGCGTTGTCGACGATGATGTCGAAGCGGTGCGGGCTGTCGGTGATGTCCTCGCGCGTGTAGTCGATGACGTGGGTGGCGCCCAGGGACCGGACGAGGTCCGCGCCGGCGGGACCGCAGACACCGGTGACCTCGGCGCCGTACATCGTGGCGAGCTGGACGGCGTACGTTCCCACGCCGCCGGACGCGCCGATGACGAGGACGCGCTGGCCGGGCCGGGGGCGGGAGGTGCCGCTGAGGGCCTGCAGGGCGGTCATGCCGGAGACGGGGAGGGCAGCGGCCTGCTCGAACGTGAGGTCGGCGGGCTTGAGTACGATCCTGTCGGCCTTGGCGCGCGCATACTCGGCGAAGGACCCCTCGCAGTTGCCGAACACCTCGTCCCCCGGCTCGAAGCCGGTCACCTTCGCCCCGACCGCTTCGACCCGCCCGGCCCCGTCCCAGCCCCGGACGGGATTCTTGGGCCTGCGCAGTCCGAGAGCGATCCGGGCCACGTACGGCTTGCCCGTCATCGTGTGCCACACCTCGGGCCCCACACCGGCGGCGCGCATCTCGACGAGCACCTCGTCGTCGCCCGGTACGGGAACGCCGATATCACGCAGGCTCAGGAGACCCTCCGACCCGTACGCGTCCTGAACGATCGCCTTCATGGTCATAGCTCCCCTTCGCGGTCCCCGACGCCGTGCAACCGGTGTTGCGCTGAGCATCCCGCTCACTCCGAGCATCCCGACGGATCGGAGGTCTGCCCAGATTCCTGAGAACGGTTGTGGGTCCGGGCGCGATGAGTTTTCCTACGGCGGACGCCCGACAGATCGACGACACGGCGTGCGTCGGCGTCGGCTGAACCCGAGTTCGACCGACGCCGGCGACGATGACGACGGGGCAGTCCGGTCTCGCCCCTGGTCAGTTGGCTCCGCGCCGAGCGTATCGGCGCTCGAAACGCTCGACTCGCCCGGCGGTGTCCAACGGGTAGGGGGTCGGGGGCGGAGCGGCGGGAGGTCAGCGTTCCTCGCGGAAGTCGACGTGGCGCCGGGCGATCGGGGCGTACGTGCTGCAGCACCCCGCGGTCGGGGTCGTTGCGGCGGTTCTTGCGGGCGACGTCCGTGCAGCCGGTTCCCGCGGTGGGGCGGAGTCTGATGATCGGGCGTACTTCGTTGCGAGCCATGAGGACCTCCGGGTGTGATCGGTGAGCGAGGCGGACGATGTAGGAAAATGGATGTCATTGAGATGGGAGCCCTCGCGCGGGCCTGCTCGGTGGTGCCGGTGCTCGCCGCGACGGATCCTGGGGGCATGGAAGACGTCCTCGCGTATGTCGCCGCCGGCCTGGTGGGGCTGTGGGGGGTTTCGCATGCGATCCCGGTCCGGGCCGTCGTCGCCGGATTCGGGGAGATCTCTGCCGACAACCGTCGCGTGCCGGGCCAGGAGTGGCTGGCTGAGGCGGTGACCATGTGGTCTCTCGCCGCGTTGGTCATCGTCGTCACCGCGGTCGGTGGCGGGACGTCCACGGCCGACTGGGCATACCGTGTGATTGCGGGAACGCTGCTCGTCCTCGTGGCCTTGACGGCGGTTACCGGCGCCCGCACGAACGTCGTCTGGTTCAAGATCTGCCCGGTGCTGCTCACCGTCTCGGCGGTACTCCTGCTGGTTGCCGGACTCGGACAGACCGCGGCCCCGCAGAACATCACGGTGGCTCGCCGTGTCACGCGCCTTGGGCTTCAGGCCCCCGCAGGGGGCGCTCCGTGCAACGGGAGCAAGGATGCGACGCATTCTCGTCATCGACAGTCACCCGGACGTCGGCAGTTGCTGCCACACGCGTACGTCGGGGTGTGGGTGACCGCTGACGGCTTCATCCGCCAGGAACTGCTGCCGAACGGCCGTTACGACGAGGCCTGGGGCGCCCCCCGACAGCCGCCGGAGCGCCTGCACCGGCCGTTACACCGTCACCGGCAGCCACCTCGACCACGTCGACGACACCGGCTTCACCGCCACCGGTGACGTCCGCGACGGTGCTCTTCCACGAGCACCTCGTGCTCTACCGCGAGGTTGACCCCCGCAGGCCAGGCGGGGGCCCGACCGTGACCGCAGCGGGCCGCAGGTGACCTGAGTGGTCACCAACAGGCCGGCTGGGCGAGCTGGTCTGCCACCAGGGGCCGTACGAGTTCGCTGTGAGCGGATCGTCGAGCGCGGACGGAGTGGGGGACGACCCGGAGGCCGGTGCGAACTGGCGCGAGAAGGTCCTCACCGAGCCGGTACGCACCCTGAGCGCCCGCATGCCCGGCCCGTCATGACGGAGGCCCGGCACGCGGGCGGGGAATCAGCCCGCACACCGTCGGCACCCGGTGCGGCAGGGCGCCTGACGTGCCTGTCGAGCGCGAGGGTCGCCGCCGTCACGGCGGCGACCCGGGAGCGTCAACGAGGTCTTCCCGGAGGGGCGGGGGACGACGCGCCGTGGGCCGTCATCGGTTCCGCCCCTCCGTTGGTGGCTGGTCCCCTCAGGCGCGGGTCCAGCGCTGGTTGCCGCCGTTCGTGCAGGAGTAGAGCTGGATCAGGGTTCCGTTGGAGGTGCCGGCTCCGACGGCGTCGAGGCAGAGGCCGGACTGGACGCCGGTGATGGATCCGTCGGAGTTGAGGCGCCACTTCTGGTTGTCGCCGCCCCAGCAGCTGTAGATCTGGACCTTGGCGCCGTTGCCGGTACCGGCGGCGTCCAGGCACTTGTTGCCGTAGACCCTGAGCTCACCGGAGTCGGTGTACGTCCACTGCTGGTTGGTGCCGGTGTGGCAGTCCCACAGCTGGACCTGGGTGCCGTCGGTGGTGCTTGCGCTGGGCACGTCCACGCAGCGGCCCGAAGCCACGCCCTTGATCGTGTCGCCGTCCCCGGGCGGCGGTGTGGTGGAGCCGCCGCCGTTGAGTGCGTCGAGGACGGCGGTGTAGGCGGCCTTCTTGCTGCCGTCGTTGTTGAACAGCAGCGGTGACTGCTCCGATCGCCAGGAGTCGCTGTCGCGCACACCCCAGACGGTGATGCCGAGGCAGCGCGGGACGGCCAGGCAGTCGTTGGTCACGTTGGCGTAGGTCGAGGCCGGGGCGCCCTGGATGTCGAGTTCGGTGATGGCCACGTCGACGCCGAGGGCGGCGAAGTTCTGCAGGGTGGTGCGGAAGTTGCTGTTGTAGGGGCTGCCGCTGTTGAAGTGCGACTGGAAGCCGACGCAGTCGATCGGCACGCCGCGCTGCTTGAAGTCACGGACCATGGAGTACATGGCCTGGGTCTTGGCCCAGGTCCAGTCCTCGACGTTGTAGTCGTTGTAGCAGAGCTTGGCCGCCGGGTCGGCGGCACGCGCGGTGCGGAAGGCGACCTCGATCCAGTCGTTGCCGGTGCGCTGCAGGTTGGAGTCCCGCCGGGCTCCCGAACTGCCGTCGGCGAAGGCCTCGTTCACGACGTCCCACTGGGCGATCTTGCCCTTGTAGTGGGCCATCACGCCGTTGATGTGGTCGATCATCGCCTGGCGCAGGGTGCTGCCGCTGAGGTTCTGCATCCAGCCGGGCTGCTGGGAGTGCCAGGCCAGGGTGTGGCCGCGCACCTGCTTGCCGTTCTGCACCGCCCAGTTGTAGACGCGGTCGGCGGCGCTGAAGTTGAACTGGCCGCGCTGTGGTTCGGTGGCGTCGATCTTCATCTCGTTCTCGGCCGTCACCGAGTTGAACTCACGGTTCGCGATCGAGGTGTACGTCGAGTCGCCCAGTCTGCCCGAGGCGATGGCAACGCCGAAGTAACGGCCGCTCTGCGCCGCCGCGGCGCCGAGCGTGCTCTCGGCGGCCTGAGCGGGTGGCGGCGCGACCAGCGCGGTGACCAGGCCGAGGACGCCGGCGACCAGCGCCAGCAGCAGGCCGCGGATCCTCCGGCGGACAACGGGTGGCCGGGGAAGGGCGTACGAGCCCATGACTGTGCCTCCAAGGTAGACATCACGGAAGGACTGATGGTGCGGGGGAGTGCGTCGTCCGCCGTCGTGCGGCAACGGACGGATGGAGCGGGCCGGAGCCCGGGCAGCACGGCATCACCGGACACCGCGGTCATGGGACCGGGACGATCTGGTTCGACATATCGATCTGTGGCCGGTTGTTCGACAGGAATGATTGAGGTGTTGAAGATGCATCGTCAATACTCGTCGCAGAAAAACTTTCTGCCTGTTATTCGAAACTTTCGCCCGCGTGGGGGGAGTTGGGCGGTAAACCGCCAGTGGCGCACCCGGCGGGCGTCGTAGGGTCGGAGCCGGGATCATGGACGTCTCGCCCTGTCTTTGGTCGGCATGAAGTGCGACGTCCGCTGCGTAGGTTCCAGTGAATGTTTCGGCATCAACATCGACGCATGCGTGAGGTATTGACGTCGTTCACCGGCTCCCTATCATTCAGGATGCTCGATACGTCGACCTTTGTTCGACATGACGAACGAGTCGCGTTGCTCCATCGCCCAGCAGGGCACCTCCAGGTCGTTCGGATCGCACCACTCGAACGCAGAGCCGCAAAGGAGTCGCATTCCAGGCATGTGTCATGAGCTCGACAATTCCTGGCGTCGACCTCTTCGACAGTCCGGGCAACCTCCGACGAGGCCGGCCGGAACCGCCACTCAAGGTTGAGGAAATTCCCATGCGCAGAGGAAGTCTCACCCGCGGGCATCCGTCCGCGGTGCTCGCCGCCGTGGTCGCGGCACTGGCCGCACTGGCGGCCATGCTCGTCGCCACCCCGGCTCAGGCAGCCACCACTGGCGCCTTGCGCGGTGTCGGTTCGGACCGGTGTCTCGACGTGTCGGGTGCCGGCCAGACCGACGGCACCTACCTGCAGATCTACGACTGCTGGAACGGAACCAACCAGCAGTGGACCTTGACGGACGCCAACCAGCTGACCGTGTACGGCAACAAGTGCCTGGACGTACCCGGCCACGCCACCACGGCCGGTACCCGGGTGCAGATCTGGTCCTGTTCCGGCGGCGCGAACCAGCAGTGGCGGGTGAACGCCGACGGCACGGTCGTCGGTGTGCAGTCCGGTCTGTGTCTGGACGTGAAGGACAACGGCACGGCCAACGGCACGGCGGTGCAGCTGTGGACGTGCAACGGCGGCAGCAATCAGAAGTGGAGCGGCCTGACCGGGACGCCGCCGACGGACGGCACCTGTGCCCTTCCGTCGACGTACCGCTGGAGCTCGACGGGTGTGCTGGCGCAGCCGGCGAACGGGTGGGCCGCGGTGAAGGACTTCACCACCGTGACGCACAACGGCAGGCACCTGGTCTACGCGTCGAACGTGTCGGGCTCGTCGTACGGCTCGATGATGTTCAGCCCCTTCACCAACTGGTCGGACATGGCGTCGGCCGGCCAGACCGGGATGAGCCAGGCCGCGGTGGCGCCCACCCTGTTCTACTTCGCGCCCAAGAACATCTGGGTGCTGGCCTACCAGTGGGGTGCGTGGCCCTTCATCTACCGCACGTCGAGCGACCCCACCAACCCCAACGGCTGGTCCTCCCCGCAGCCGCTGTTCACCGGAAGCATCTCCGGCTCCGACACCGGCCCGATCGACCAGACCCTGATCGCCGACGGCCAGAACATGTACCTGTTCTTCGCCGGTGACAACGGCAAGATCTACCGGGCGAGCATGCCGATCGGGAACTTCCCCGGGAACTTCGGCTCCTCGTACACGACGATCATGAGCGACACGAAGGCCAACCTGTTCGAGGGCGTACAGGTCTACAAGGTGCAGGGCCAGAACCAGTACCTCATGATCGTCGAGGCGATGGGCGCGAACGGGCGTTACTTCCGCTCCTTCACGGCCTCCAGCCTCAACGGGTCGTGGACCCCGCAGGCCGCCAGTGAGAGCAACCCCTTCGCGGGCAAGGCCAACAGCGGTGCCACCTGGACCAACGACATCAGCCACGGTGACCTGGTCCGTAACAACCCCGACCAGACCATGACCATCGACCCCTGCAACCTGCAGCTCCTCTACCAGGGCAAGGACCCCAACGCGGGCGGTGAGTACAACCGACTGCCGTGGCGGCCGGGTGTCCTCACCCTGCGACGCTGACCTTCCCGACACCGGTGAGCGTGAGGAGGTGCGGCCCGCAGGAGCAGCGGACGACGCGGGACGCACCTCCGGCACCCGCTTCAGGTGGACGGGCGTGGACTGTTGCGGGCATTGCCTGGCCGCATGACGGGGCCGTCCGACAAGATGTGTTCATGCCTGATGCACTTGAAGTCGAGTTGGCGGGAGCGGTGTTACGGCTGGAGCTGTCCGATGTGGGGGAGCCCGCGCCGGATGCCGGCCCGTTGGAGGACGACGAACATGCGCCGGATCTCCCGGAGGGTTTCGGCACGGTGACGCCGGTGTCCGCGCGGCGCGGTCGCGCCGCGGTGGTGGCCACCGAAGGGCTGCGGCTCATGCTCAGCCCGCTGGGGCCGTTGCTGGAGGAGGTGCACCGTGCGGTCACCTGCGTTCCCGAGCCGCCCCAGCAACTGTCGGTCACCTTCGGAGTCCAGGTGGGGCAGGACCTCAAACTGGGCATCGTGGGCGCGAACGGCCATGCCACGATGACGGTTTCGGCCACCTGGGACGCCGGCGACACCCGGGGGAACTGACGGATGGGGTGGTTCCGCCGGTCGGGAGACAGCCTGCCGACGCTGGTATCGGTGTTCGGGGCCGGAGCGTCGTCCGCCGCCGGCGCCGGAGCACTGCTCTCCCCGCACTACGTTCTGACCTGCGCACACGTGGTCACCGATGCTCTGGGAAAAGAGCAGACGGACACCGGGCCACCGGCGCGGTCCGCGCGTCTCGGCGTCGAGCTGCGTCAGGGCGCGCGATGCCACCGGAGCACCGCCCGACCGGTGGTGTGGGTGCCTCCTCGCCGGAGTCCCGGGAGCAACTGGGGGGAAGGCGACCTGGCAGTGCTGGAACTCGACGAGCCCGCCGTGCCCTCGATGCCCGCCGTGGTGTGGCAGGACATGACGGAATGGCTGGAGGTACGGGCGTACCACGGCGGTGGTGACCCCGGCACCTTCGCCGATACCAGGGTCAAAGCCCGCGACACCTGGTACTACTACGCCGACGCCGACCTGAGCGGCGCCTCCATCCAGCACGGTTACAGCGGCGGTCCGTTGTTCATGCAGCGCGATCTCACGGTGGCCGTGGGACTGGTGACCCATCACGTCATGAACGACAGACTGTCGTCGGACAGACAGGTGATGCGGCGCACCCTGACGGTGCCGTGGCAGCACATCCGCGACGAGCTGGGTCGAGCGGGAGCGCGCGATGTGGTCAACGCTCTGTCCGAATCCGTCACCGACGCGGGCAAGGTACCGGAGGGCGCGGTCGACCGCCTGCAGGAGTTGTTCGACAGCGAGGACCGACTGAGAACCGCGGCGAACCGGCTGGCGGGAAGACTCGGCCTGCACATGACCGCCGAGGAGTCGGCACCGGCCGTCCTCCAACTGGAAGAAGAACTGGCAGCCCTCCTGTTCAGCGAAGGACGCGCACTCGCCACCCTGGACGAGTTGCTCACGGACAAGGTGGACGGGAGACGCCGGACCGCACTCAAGCGACTGGTGGCGTACGGACGGGAGGGGGAGGGTGTCCGCCTCCTTTCCGTCGGGGAGCACGAGAGGCTTCTCGGGCTGTTGACAGCCGTCAACACCGCCCACCCCCGCCTCCTCTGCCAGGCGGCCCGCCAGGTACTGCAGTTGGCCGACCATCTGCCCGAATGGATCGACGACGGCACCGTGCCGGAGGAGCGTCTGGCGGCGGCGGTCGACGATCTCGACCGGGACAGCGCGGACATGATGCCGCCGTTGCTCCGGCTGGCCGTCTTCCTGTCCGCCGCCGTCACCGACAAGGCGATCAGGAGCGAACTGGACGCCTGGTGCGACGACGTCGGCCGGCGTCTGGACCGTGACCCGTCCCTCCTGGCCGAATATCGTGCGCAGGCCTCGCGGTGGGTCAGGACACGGCGTCGGCCGGTGACGCGGATCGTCGTCGACCTGTCCCGCAACGACGCGGTCGGCGAGCCGTACTCCTGCCACTTCTGGCGGGTGAGTGAGGGCCGGGCACCGGCGGCGACGGGCATGTCGGCCGGGCCGTACACCGCGGAGGAGATCGGACGGACGATCCACAGGCTGGCCGGAGAGCAGGGCGACGGGGAGCATCAGCCCTTTCCCTTGATCGACGTGGTGGTCGGAGCGCAGCATCTCCATATGCCGGTCGACGGCTGGACAGCGTCCCCCGGGCAGGAGGAGTTCGCCAGGTTCGGGATCTCGGCCGCCCGGGACTTGGTGCTGGGGGCGGAATACCAGGTGACGCTGCGACTGCGGGAGTTCTACCCGGACACGGAAAGCGAGAAGGACCGGTGCGCCACCATCGAGCGGCGTTGGGCAGCCGGTCGCACAGATCCTCTCGTCATCAAGGACGGCACCGAACTGCGCATCGTCTACCGTGCGCTGAGGGACGAACACCGTGACGCGTCATGGGTCGTTCTGCACGGTGGGCGGGAGTTCCGCGAGGACTTCCTGAAGCTCTGCGTGGCGCTGGGAGTCCCCGTGGTGCTCTGGGACCGTGAGGCCGCGCACGTGGAACACGCGCAGCGGCTCGACAGCATCGTCGGCGGCGTGGCGTTGCCCGATCTGCCGGAGGCGGTCCGAAGCTTCCGGCATGGCGTGTACTACGAGTCCCGGACGGACGCCGCACGCCCCGCCGTGGTGTGGGACGACCCCGGCGTGGTCATCCCCACGCCGCCCGACTACGACGACCCCCCCGACGCTGTGACGAACTCCGGAAGGATGGCTGCCAGGTGACCACGAAGGACGTCGGAGACGACTGGCGGCTGTTCCGGGGCGACGGCCGGGTACGCGAGGCGAACCTCCCGGCGGCACCGCCATGGCGCCGGTTCGGCGGCGCCGCGCCAGGGGCGGGACGGCGCCGTGAGCGTCCGTATCTCATCGGGTCCGACGAGGCGGACGTGGTCAGCGCGGCCCTGATGCTGCGGCGGCCCCTCCTGGTCACGGGGCAACCGGGAACCGGCAAGTCGTCGATGGCGCACGCGGTCGCCCACGAGCTGGGTCTGGGCCGCGTGCTGCACTGGCCGGTCAACAGCCGGACCACGCTGCAGGACGGCCTCTACCACTACGACGCCATCGGCAGGTTGCGCGAGGCGAGCCTACGGCGTGACCGGCACGACGAGCGGGGCGCGGCGCCCGGGGAACCGGACATGGGCTCCTACATCCGCCTGGGACCGCTGGGGACGGCTCTGCTCCCAGGAACCCGGCCGCGGGTTCTGCTGATCGACGAACTCGACAAGGGGGACATCGATCTGCCCAACGACCTGCTGACCATCTTCGAGGACGGCGAGTTCGAGATCCCCGAGCTGGCCCGGCTGACCGGGGAGCAGGACCGGGTCCGGGTGGTGACGGCGGACCCGGAGGGCCGGGCGGACGTCGAGCGCGGCTGGGTCCGCTGCGAGGAGTTCCCGGTCGTCGTCATCACCAGCAACGGCGAACGGGACTTCCCCCCGGCGTTCCTGCGCCGCTGTGTCCGACTCGACCTGCCCGAGCCGGACGAGGAACGACTGCGGGCGATCGTACGGGCGCATCTGGGCGGCGACGGGCCGGAGGCCGAAGGGCTCGAAGAGGCCGATGAGCTCGTGCGCGCCTTCCTGGCCCGGCGCGCGAGCGGCGAGCTGGCCACCGACCAGCTGCTCAACGCCGTCTTCCTGCGCCTCGGCGGTGTCGGTCTGGATTCCGAAGGCCTCCTGGACGCCGTACTGCACCGCCTCAGCGGGACGGTGTAGCCGAGCGTGTTCGAGCGGGTGCGGAATGCCCTGGCCGACTGCGGAGCGGAACTGTCGACCGAGGAGTTCCTCGACGCCCTCTGGCTGGCCACCCGGCTGCCGCCGGCCCCCGCCGCCGCGCCGGCGTCCGGGACACTGCCGGACGACGGCCCCGAGGAGGGCGACGAGGGTGAATCGACGGAGCCGACGACCGCCGGCGGTCCCGCCCCGTACGCCCGGTCGGCCGGCCCGTTCCGGCGCCCCCGGCGCGGGCGAGGCGCCCTGCGGGGCGGCGCGGCTCCCGCAGCGGACCCCGACCGGGCGTTCGCCGTGCCCCCGGGAGCCCCGGCCGT
Organism: Streptomyces sp. NPDC086080; assembly: GCF_044540255.1. Classification (NCBI taxonomy): domain Bacteria; kingdom Bacillati; phylum Actinomycetota; class Actinomycetes; order Kitasatosporales; family Streptomycetaceae; genus Streptomyces; species Streptomyces sp. NPDC086080. The sequence goes on along the minus strand of NZ_JBITRU010000028.1, from coordinate 87,807 downwards.
ATCGGTGCGGCCTCCCGGCGAGAAGGCCCTCGGCGCGGCGGAACTCGCCCTCGGGCGCGCGCTGCGCCCGCTCCGTATGCCCCGGCCGGATCCGCGCCGCCTGGAGCTGGACATTCCGCGGACCGTGGCAGCCATGGCCGAGACCGGGCTGCCCGACGTCGTGCTGCGGCCGGCCGGCGGGCACGGGCTGGAGCTCGCGATCCTCGTGGACGACGGAGTGTCCATGCTGCCCTGGCAGCGCCTCGCCACCGAGGTACGACTTCTCATGGAACGCAGCGGTGCGTTCGGCGTCGTCCACACCTTCAGCCTGGACACCCGGAGCCCGGACGGACCGCTGCTGGGCCACCGCCCGTTCGGCACGGCTCCCGCGACGCTCCCGCCCTCCGCCGTCGCCGACCCTTCGGGCCGCACGCTGCTGATCGTGGTCAGCGACGGAGTGGGCCGGGCGTGGCGGGACGGCCGCATGCACCATCTGCTCGACCGGCTGGCGAAGGTGAGCCCGGTCGCCGTGCTGCACACCCTTCCCCGTCGGATGTGGGCCGGCACCGGCATCCGGGCGGAGCGCTGGCAGGTGACCACGCGCCGCCAGGCGGCGGCCAACGCGACGTGGGACATCGCGGATCCCGTACTGCCGTCCGACCTGCGGCCGTTCGACGGCACACCCGTCCCCGTCCTCACCCCCACCCCCGAGGCGGTGACGGCCTGGACCCGCCTGGTCGGCTCGGCGGGTACCACCGCGCTGCTCCCGCTGCTGGGGCCCGCGCCGCGGAGCATCCCGTCCGACGCGCCGAGCGCCGCACGTCCCCGTCCTCCTCAGGAGCCGGAGTCCGAGGTCCTGCGGTTCCGCTCCTTCGCGTCGACGGAGGCGTACCGGGTCGCGGTGCACCTGGCGGCGGTCGCGCCCCTGCCCGTGCCCGCGATGCAACTCGTCCGGCAGGCACTGGGCGCCTCGGTGGACTCCGGACACCTCGCGGAGGTCTTCCTGAGCGGCCTGCTCCGCCGGGTCGGCGACATCGACCGGCCACCCCAGCAGTGGCAGTTCGACTTCGCCGAAGGGACGCGCCGGATCCTCCTTGGAGCGATCCCGCCGCCCCAGCTCCTGCGGACCACCCGCGCGATCTCCAGCCGCCTGGCCGAGTTGAGTGGCAGCGCGCCCAGCTTCCTCGCCTGGCTGCCCCACCCGGACGGCCAGGACCACATCGACACAGGTCAACGCGCGCTCAGCTGGGTGGACGAACGGGTCATGCGCCGACTGGGCGTTCCGCTGCCGGACACGACCGCCGCCCCACCGCCGCGGTACGACCTCGCCATCCGGACCACCCAGTCGCCGCCGGTGCCGCCCGGCCTGGCGGCGAAGGAGGTGCTGATCCCGTGGGACACCGGGGCGGAAGCGAACCCGAACCCGGAGACGGCGGACGCGCTGCGGGCGGGTGGTCTGTCGGCGAGTGACGTGGCCACGAGGATCGTCTTCATCGCTCCACCGGGACGGGCGGCCGCCCTGCCGGTCTACACCGCGGTGGTCGGATTCACCCACCGGTGGGTGGACGCCCACGCCGATGGCGGCACGCTGGACATGGCCGGCCTCCAGCTCTTCACGGAGCACATCGGTGACGTGGCACGGCCGGAGGCGCATCTGCCCTGGGCCCAGGCGGGCGGACCACCCGCGGACGGCATGCCCACCGTGCCCTTCGCCGCCGACCCGGACGCGCGACTGGACGAGACCACCCTGCGGGCGGTGCGCTTCGCGGCAAGGCTGCGCATGGTTCCGCCGGACTCGGCGGCGGCTGCCCTGACCATGCTGGCCAGGGTCGCGGCTCTGCGGGCCAGGGGGGACACCGAGTGGCGCCTGCCGGTCCTGTCCACCGGAACCGAGCCGCCGCCGGTGGGCAAGTCGACCGAAGACCAGGGCATCGACCTGGAGTTGATCAGGAAGGCGGCGGACCGGTTCCGCAAGGAGGCCGTGAAGGGACGGGAGACGACGGAGGTGATGCCGGTGCCCGCGTTGTCGCCGCTCAACCGGCGTATCGCGGAGGCGAACGCGGCGGATCCGACCGTGCTGCTGCGCCGGCTCGGGGGCACGACGGAGGACGGGGCGGTGTGGACGTGCCCCCGTGACCGGGGTGACCACGGGGACGCGGTCATGAAGGTCACCTCTCAGGGGCAGGTCTCGTGCAAGCACTGTTATCCGAGCAAGGTCGGGTTGGTGCGGCTCGCCGCGGACACTCTCGGCCTGACGCCGGACGAGGGGGCCGCGTTCATCCTGAACGACTCCGGCGGCCGCCTCCCGGGACCCGGTACGGCGGTGACCGCGCGGATCACCGGCCGGACGCCGGAGACGTACCGGTGCACCGTCCACGATCCCGTCACCGGGCAGGCGCATCAGGCGGTCCTTTCGACGCGCGAATTCCGGGAGTCCCCCAGGGACCAGCCGTTCTCGCGCCTGACGAAGGGCGACCACGTGGTCGCGCTGGTCCTCGACGAGCCGTGGGACGGAGCCCTCGCGCTCTCCCTCACCTCCCCGGAGCTGGTGGAGCGCGTTCTGGCCGGGTTCGTGCCCGAGCTGACGACCGGCGATGTCGTGATCACCCGGATCGCCCGGGTCGCCGGAGCGCTGACGAAGATCGCCGCCGCCCCCACCCGGGCGGCCTCCAGCGTCAGGGGAGCCTTCGTGGGAAGGGACGCCGAGCGGATCAGGGGTGCCCAGCGCCTGCTGTCAGGGGGGAGGACCAAGGAGAAGTTCGAGGTCATCGCCCATTCCAGCGATCAGCGCACCCTCCTGGTCAACGCGCTCGTCTACGCGGAGCCGACGGGCATCCTCATCGATCGGCAGCGGGCCGTCGTCGCCGTTCCGCGCCACCAGGTCCGCAGCGCCATCGGACGCGGTGGTCTGAACGCCGAGCTCGCCGGACGGCTCACCGGTCTGTACGTCCGGATCGTTCCCGCCGGAAGCGACCTCAGGCTGGAGATGGACTCGGCGTTCGGCGGGTAGGCGCTCTCCCGGCCCCGGCCCCGGCACGACGGCTCACGCGCCGCCCGGCTCGCCGGCGACCGCGTCGAGCACCGGGGGTCCGGTCCTGGCCCTGACCTCCTCGGCGGTGACGTCCGGGGCGAGCTCGACCAGGCGCAGGCCGTCGGGGGTGACGTCCAGGACGCACAGGTCGGTGATGATCCGCTGGACGACTCCTCTGCCGGTGTAGGGCAGGGAGCACTCCTCGACGATCTTGAAGCTGCCGTCCCGGGCCACGTGCTCCATGAGGACCACGACCTTCCTGGCGCCGTGCACCAGGTCCATGGCCCCGCCCATGCCCTTGACCATCTTGCCGGGGATCATCCAGTTGGCGATGTCCCCGGTGGCGGAGACCTGCATCGCGCCGAGGACGGCAGCGTCGATCTTGCCGCCGCGGATCATCCCGAAGGACGTCGCTGAGTCGAAGAAGCTCGCGCCGCGCCGTACGGTCACCGTTTCCTTGCCGGCGTTGATCAGGTCGGGGTCGACCTCGTCCTCGGTCGGGTAGCGGCCCGTGCCGAGGATGCCGTTCTCCGACTGGAGCACCAACTCCACGTCGTCGGGGACATGGTTGGGGACGAGGGTCGGCAGACCGATGCCGAGGTTGACGTAGTCGCCGTCCTTGAGTTCCCGGGCCGCGCGCGCGGCCATCTGCTCACGCGTCCAGCTCATGCGCGTACACCTGCCGTGGTCATGGCCGTACGGTCCTCTTCTCGATGCGCTTGTCTGCGGCCTGTTCCGGGGTGAGGGCGACGACCCGGTGGACGTAGACGCCCGGCACATGGACCTCGTTGGGGTCAATGTCGCCGGGGTCGACCAGGTGCTCGACCTCGGCGACGGTGGTCCTGCCGCACATCGCCGCGAGCGGGTTGAAGTTGCGGGCCGCGTCCTTGAGGACGAGGTTGCCGTGCCGGTCGCCCTTCCAGGCCCGCACCAGCCCGAAGTCGGCCACGATGGCACGTTCGAGCACATGGTCGAGGCCGTCGAAGGTCTCCACCGGCTTGGCCGGGGACGCCAGTTCGACGGTGCCGTCGGCCGCGTACTTCCAGGGGATGCCGCCCTCGGCGACCTGGGTCCCCACGCCGGTGCGGGTGTAGAACGCCGCGATGCCGGAGCCGCCGGCCCGCATCCGCTCCGCGAGCGTGCCCTGCGGGGTCAGTTCCACCTCCAGCTCCCCGGCCAGGTACTGCCGGGCGAACTCCTTGTTCTCCCCGACGTACGAGGCCACCACGCGCCGCAGCCGGCCCGCGCCGAGCAGGATGCCCAGGCCCCAGTCGTCGACGCCGGCGTTGTTGGACACCGTCTCGAGCCGGTCGGCACCGGCCTCCAGCAGGGCCTGGATCAGCACCGCCGGGATACCGCACAGACCGAAGCCGCCCACCGCGAGCGTGCTGCCCGAGAGGATGTCGGCGACCGCCTCGGCGGCCGAGGCCACGACCTTGTCCATCACGCCACCCCCGTGGCCGGGGCCAGACGTTCCCGCAGCGCCCCGGGGACCGGTGCCGGGCGGCCGTCGGCGTCGACGTGCACGACGGTGTGCTCCCCGCGTACGCAGACACCGGCCGGGCCGGTGACCGTCCAGGCGTAGGTGATCGAGCTGTTCCCGATCCGGTCGAGTCCGAGGTCGACCGTGTACGTGTCCCCGGCCGTGAGCGGCCGCTCGTACGTGGCCGACGTGGCACGGCGGGGGAACCTGCCGATGTCGATGCCCGGCAGCACCGAGCGGTGGAACGCGTGCTCGGTGTTCTCCGCCCACCGGTACGCGGCGGTGAAGTGGAAGCGGCCGGAGGCGTCGGTGTCGGAGAAGGCGACGACGCCGGACATGCTGTGGACGCTCATGCCGGCACCTCGTCGAGCTGCTTCAGCCCCAGCATCTCGCGCGCCTCGCTCGGGGTGGCGATCTCGTACCCGAGTTCGCGGATGATCCGCACGGCGCGCTCGGCGAGCTCCAGGTTGGTCGCGAGCCGGCCACGGGAGTAGTAGAGGTTGTCCTCCAGACCGACCCGCATGTGGCCGCCGAGGAGCAGGCCGTGGGTCGTGGCCGGGAGCTGGGTCGGCCCGATGCCCGACACCCCCCACACGGTTCCCTCGGGAAGGTGCTCCACAAGCAGCTGAAGGATCTTGGGGGTGTACGGCAGGCCGCCCTGGAAGCCGCGCTGGCCGCCGAGCACGATGTTGCAGTAGTACGGCCGGGAGTCCAGGCCCTCGGCGGTCAGGGAGGTGAAGTCGGACAGGATGTGCCCGAGGTTGAACACCTCCCACTCCGGCTTGATGCCGCGCCTGGTCATCTCCTCCAGCAGCCAGCGGGAGCGCTTCGGCGTCGTGGTGACGAGGTACTCCCGTTCCGGGGTGCTGGCCGTGATCGTGTGCGAGTCGAGGGTGGCCATCTCGCAGCCCACGCCCTCGATGCCCTTGATCCGCTCGGTCCAGTCGAGTTCCCAGAGCTCGTCGGTGAGCCGCACCGGCAGGTCGCCGTGGATGCCGCCGCCGGTGGAGTTGTTGATGACGATGTCGGTACGGGCCCGGATCAGCGCGTTGATCTCGGAGTAGACCTCGGGGTCGCAGGTGGCCAGGCCGTCCGCGCGGCGGGCGTGGACGGCCACCACACTGGCGCCGACCTCCCAGCAACGGGCCACGTCGTCGGCGATCTCCCGCGGGGTGACCGGCAGGTGGGGGCTGTGCTCCTTGGTGGCCATGCCGCCGGTCGGGGCGATGGTCAGGATGATCTTGCGGCTCATCGGGTGCCTCCCGTGGTCGTGCCGGTGTGGTCGAGCGAGGCCAGGTCGAGGTCGAGGTCGTGGAACGGCTCCTGATCGCTCAGGTGGACGTCGACCGCGAGCAGGGACCCTGTCCGCGGGCAGGCCCAGCCGGTGACCGTCAGATCGGAGTGGAGGGGCGCGCCGACGGACGGCGGCAGGGTCAGGGCGAAGCGATGGGCGCCCTCGCGCCACCGGGTGGAGCCGGAGGAGAGCACCACGCCCTCGGGGGTGCGCACCTGGAAGTGCCCGGTGTCCGCGTCCCGGACGAGGAGGAGCCGGTCGCCCAGCCGCACCGCGTCGTCGGGAACCGCCCCGGTGACCGCCACCGGGTCCACGACGGCGGCCGGGTCGACGCCCAGCCGGGCGGCGCGCAGGTTCCGGCGGGCGGTGGCGGTGGCGGCCGCGTTGACCGACGCGCCGTTCCCGACGGCTCCGGAGAGGACCACGCCGTAGGTCTCCTCGGCCTCCTCCGGCGTGACCAGCCCGTAGTCGACGTCCTCCAGGACGTCGGCGGGGTCCCGGTCGAGCGGGTCGCCGATGCCGCCGCCGCCCTGCCAGGTCACCTCGAACAGGTCCGCGGGGGTGATCGGGAAGGAGCCCGGCTTGGGCCCGAGGTCCCGGGGCTGTTCCCCGCCCGCCCGGAAGCGCTGGCTGACCATGGCACCGGGCAGGCCGCCGCCGAGTCCGACGGAGTTCGGCACCTCGGCGCCGTGCGTCATCACCAGCGCCTCGGCCCGCGGCACGGAGACGGTGATGCCGACCTCGGCCGCGAGACCGCCGCGGCGGCGGCCGGCGCCGCCGGTGCCGGGGGCGAGGCGACGGTAGTGGTAGAAGAGCGGGGTCTTCTGCTCGTTGACCTCCACGTCGGCGATCGACGGACACGGGGCGTTGATCGGTCCGGCGGCGTTCTGCCCGTCGTGGTCGGCGAAGGCGCCGAAGCCGCCGGCCAGCGGGTCCATCAGGTGCAGGCCGAACACCTTCCCGTGCCGGTCGCGTCCGGAGAGGTTGAACGTGGCCATCGTGCCGCTGCTGACGGCCTGGGCGCGGTGCGCGTACGCCGGCGAGGCGAGCAGCAGCCGGTTCAGCGCCGCGGAGACGACGTTGCTGACCGTCCAGACGGCCTCGACGGTGGCGGACCCGACCGGGGCCGGGGGGACGGCGGTGCAGACGAGTCCGTCCGGCGCCGAGATCTCCACGGGGCGCAACAGGCCCTCGTTCCACGGGATGCCGAAGCCCAGGGTGGGGATCACCGCTCCCGCGACACCGCCGGCGAGGCCCGCGCGGGAGGAGTTCACGAAACCGTTCGCCTGCGGCGAGGAACCGGAGAAGTCGAAGTGCAGACGGTCACCGCGCTTCGTCAGTACGCAGTCGATGACGAAGAGGAGGTTCTTCTTGCCGTCGTGCTCGAGGAAGTCGCGGGTGTGGACGACTCCGTCGGGCAGTTCACGCAGACGCGCCCGCATCAGGGCCTCGGCGTCGTCGACCATGGTGTGCATCACCGACAGCACCGTGGCCTTGCCGTAGCGGCGGGAGAGTTCGGTGAGCCGCTCGGCCGCGACGTTCAGGGTGGCGATGAAGGCCCGGATGTCCAGGCCCACCTCGGCCGGCAGGCGCGAGGCGGTGAGGATCATCTGGAGGACGTCCTCCCGCAGTTCACCGCCGTCGACCAGCTTGACGGCCGGGATGCGCAGACCCTCCTGCCACACCTCCGTGGCCTTGGGCGACCACGAGGCGAAGTCCATGCCGCCGATGTCGGTCTCGTGCGCCATCACACCGGCCCAGCCGAGCAGTTCGCCGTCCACGATCAGCGGCGCGCACATCTGGACGTCGTTCTGGTGCAGCGCCCCGATGAAGGGGTCGTTGCCGATGATGCGGTCGCCGTCCTTGAGCCGGGTGCCGTTGCCCAGCAGATGCCGGATGAGCGATCCCACGGGGGGTGCCTCGAAGGTCACCTGGTGCCCCATCGTGACGAAGGAGCCGTCGGGCAGGTAGATGCCGGTGAAGAAGTCGCTCGCCTCGGTCACGGTCGGGCTGCCGCTCACCGACTGCAGGGCGAGCCGCATCTGGTCGGTGATGGCGACGAGGCGGCTGCGGACGACCTGGCGGATCACCGGGTCCGTGCTCGCGCCCTCCAGGGAGACGGGGGCGACATCGATTGCGGTGGCCATGTCAGTTCACCTTCACGTGGATGAGGCCGAGCTCGTCGGTGGTGGCGACCCCGTCCGGGGGAATCACCACGACGCACCCGGGGAGCTGGACGAGCGCGGGACCGGCGATCTCCTGACCGGCCGCGGGCCGGCGGACGGCGTACACGGCGGTCTCGTCGGGCTGCTCGGGGTCGTCGAACACGACCGGACGCGTCCCGATCCGGGTGAAGAGCTCGCCCGTGCCGCGGCCCTCCACCCCGGCCGCGGGCAGTGCCGCCACCGAGCGGACCGAGAGGATCTCGAATCCGGCTTCCCGGAAACCGGATCCCTTGCCCCACAACTGCTCGTACTCCTTCTCGAAGACGCGGAGGAGTTCCGCGAGGGCGTCCTGGTCGGGTGCGGCGGCCACGGTGACGTCGACGTGGTGGGCCTGGCCGAAGTAGCGGATGGACGCCGTGTGGGTGACCGTGCCGAGTTCGGCGTCGGGAAGGGCCGCGAGGGCACGCGCGCGGGTGTCGTCGAGCGCGTCGGCGACGACCCGCGCGTCCTGGGCGCTCGGGTCGGCCTCGGCGAGCACACGCCGGTAACACGTGCGGGAGGACGTGGTCTTGAGGTCCGAGGTGCCGGCGCCGAAGGCGGACTGCGCCGTCGCGGTGGGCGGCACGATGAAGCCCGCGAGACCGGCCTCACGGCACAGGGCCCACGCGTGCGACGGACCCGAACCGCCACCGGCGACCAGGGTGAACTCCCGCGGGTCGTGGCCGCGTTCGATGGTGACGGCGCGCAGCAGGTCGGCCATGGCGTTGTCGAAGACGACCCGGATCGCGCGGGCCGCCTCGACGGCGTTCAGCCCCAGCGGAGTTCCCACCTTGTCCGCGATGGCCCGCATCGCGGCGTCGCGGTCGAGGACGATGCCGCCGCTGCCGAACTGCTCCGGGTCGAGCACCCCGAGGACGAGATCCGCGTCGGTGGTGGTCGGCTCGGTGCCGCCCTTGCCGTAGCAGACCGGACCGGGATCGGCACCGGCGCTGCGCGGCCCGACGCCGAGCACACCCCCATCGACCGCCGCGATCGAGCCGCCGCCGGCGCCGATCGAGGCGATGTCGATGCTCGGCACCCGCATGTCGGCGCCGCCGAAGGTGACCTCGTCGCTCATCAGCGCGACGCCGCCCGCGATGACGCCGACGTCGAAGCTGGTGCCGCCGACGTCCATGGTCAGCACGTTCGGGGTGCCGAGTTCCGCGCCGAGCTTCTGGCCGGCCACGACGCAGGACGCCGGACCGGAGAGCAGGTTCGACACCGGCCGCTCGGTGACCGTCCGCGCCGGGACCACACCGCCGGCGCTCGTCGTCATCATGATGGGGGCGGTCATGCCGAGGGCGGCCAGCCGCTCTTCGAGCAGGGTGAGGTAGCGCCCCTGGACGGGCCCGAGTGCCGCGTTGGCCACCGTGGTCGAGGCACGGGCGTACTCGCCGACCGAGGGCGCGATCTCGTGGGAGAGGGAGAGGAAGACACCGGGCAGCTCCCGCTCGACCAGGTGAGCGACGGCGAGTTCGTGGGCCGGGTTCTCGGTCGCCCACAGCAGGCAGACGGCGACGGCCTCGACATCGATGTCCCGCAGCCGGCCGATCGCGCCGAGCACGCCGGCCTCGTCCAGCGGCGTGCGTACGACACCGTCCGCGTCGATCCGCTCCGGGATCTCGACGACCTGGGTGCGGGGCACCAACGGCGGTACCTGGCCGCGCAGATGGTAGTCGCCCAGGTCCAGACCCTGGAGGCCGGCCGTGCCGCGGCGCAGCCTGCCGATCTCCAGGACGTCGCCGAAGCCGGCGGTCGTGATCAGCCCGGTCCTCGCCGAGCGTCCGGTGAGCAGGGCGTTCAGGCCGACGGTGGTGCCGTGCCCGAACCGGGTGACCCGGGAGCACAGCTCGCCGGTGTCCATACCGACGGTCCCGGCGGCCAGGTGCACGGCGTCGATCACGCCCGTCACCACGTCGGACGTGGTCGGGGACTTGCACACCCAGGACTCGCCCTCCGGGGACCGCAGCCACAGGTCGGTGAACGTGCCACCGACGTCGGTGCCGATCGCCCAGCCGGAAGTGGGGGATGGAGTGGTCATGGCTCCCTTTCAGAGTCGGTCGGCGACCCAGTCGGCGATGTAGTGCGCGGGAACGGCTTCGTTGTCGGCGCCGGCGTGCGACGATCCGCCCTCGGCGCGGGTGAACACCTTGAAGTGGCGGTCGGGACTGCCCACGGCGTTCTCGTACTGGGGCACGGCGAACTCCATCGGGATCTGCCGGTCGTCCTCCCCGTGCGTGACGAGGAAGGGGACGGTGATCCGCTCGACCACGCCGTCCAGCGTCATGCTCGGGGCGAAGGCCATGAAGTCCTCCAGGCTGTCCTTGCCGAACACCCACTGGACGTGGTCCCAGTAGTGCGGCACCGGGTTCTCGCCCTCGCGCTGCAGGCGGCGCTTCTGGAGTTCGCCCCAGTTGTAGTTGGCCCCCCAGACGGCGCAGATCTTGAAGCGCTTCTCGAAGGCGGCCGCGCGCGGGGCGTAGTAGCCGCCGAGCGACACCCCGCTCATCCCGATGCGCGTCGCGTCGACGTCCGGCCGGGTCTCCAGGTAGTCGACCGCGGCACTCGCCCAGCGCTCGCTGTCGTGGACCGCGTGCAGTCCGCGCTCGCGCAGCGAGGCGCCGGTGCCCGGCTGGTCGACGCAGAGCGTCGCGATGCCGCGCCGCGCCAACTGATGTGGCAGGCCCAGCCGGAACAGCATCTCCTTCATCGAGTCCAGCCCGTTGCAGAACACCATCACCGGGTAGCCCCCCGCCGGGGGCTCGCCCTCGGCCGGGACGAACAGCGCCGGGTACGAGGCACCCTCGTAGGGGACCTCGACGAACTCGGCGCGCTCACCGCCGTGTTCGATCGCGAGCCGGCACGCCTCCACGGACTTGCGGTAGGCGGCCTCGCGGGGCGTGTAGTGGCGGCTCTGCATGCGCTCGGCGACCAGGTAGTAGACCGAGGCGCGGGAGTAGCGCGCGGCGGCCGACAGCGGGTGCCCCTCGGCGACATCCTGTTCGGCCTGCCGGACGAGTCCGTCGGCGAAGTCGCACCAGGACCGGAAGAACTTCTCGGTGCCGGCGTCGTCGCCGTCCCTGGCCGCGTCCACGAGCGGAGCGCAGATCTGGTCGATCTCGCCGATCTGGCCACCGCAGTTCATGGCGATGCCGACCGACAGGCTCCAGACGTAGTTGGTCGGGAAGTAGCGGAACACGGTCACTTCCCCACGCGGTCGGCGGCACCGTTGCTGATCACGGCCCGGTTGAACACGCCCTGGTCGGCGATGACCGTCTGGCCGGTCATGGTGGTGTTCTTGCGGGACGCGAGGTACGCGTAGAGCGGCGCGTAGTCCTCCGGCGTCGGCAGGGTGGGGAGCAGGGCGAGGGTGAGGAACTGCGACTCGAAGTCCTCCTTGGGTATGTCGGACTGCTTGTTGTTCTCCAGGCCGAGCGCCCGCGGTCCGCGCAGCTGGCTGTTGGCGATGCCCGACGGGGCGACACCGTTGACCCGCACCTTCGGCGCGAACTCGAACGCGAGCTGGTTGACCACGCTGCGCACCGCGCCCTTGGCCGCGGTGTAGAAGAGCCCGCCGCCGTCGGCGGCGTAGGCCGCCGTGGAGGAGGTCAGCACGATGGAGCCGCTCGTCTTCTCCAGATCGTCGAGGAAGACCTTGGCGGACAGGATGTAGCCGAGGGTGTCCACATGGAACACCTCGTCGAACAGCGAGGTGACCCGGTCGAGGGGGACGTCGCGCAGCGGGATGTTGCCGTCGAAGATGCCGTGGGCGCCGACGAGGGAGTCGAGGCGGCCGAAGCGGTCCAGGACCGCCTGGCGGCAGGCGAGGAGATCCTCGGTACTGGTGACGTCACCCTGGACGAGCAGCACATCGTCGCCGAACTCTGCCTTGAGATCGGCGAGTTTGTCCGCGGAGATCTCCAGGATGGCGACCTGCGCGCCCTCGCCGATGAAGTGGCGGGCGATCCCGAGGCCGAGGCCGGAGCCGCCGCCGGTGATGAGGACGACGTGGTTGTCGAGCAACTGCATGGTGGTTCCTTGGTGGGGGAGTCGGCGGAAGGGTCAGGCGGACGCCGCCGCGCCCAGGGCGTCCTTCAACGAGGCGCGGGCACGCAGCAGCTTCCGGTACGTCCGCAGGGCGCGGACGCGTCCGCAGACGGTGACACCGTGCAGCTCGTCGCCGGAGCCGTGGACGACGACGAACTCGCCGGTGCCGAGGGAGCCCTCGACGACGGTGTCGGTGTCGCCGGCCCGGCGCTCGCCGAGCATGTGGAGGGTGATTCCGTACTGTTCGGTCCACACATAGGGCACGGCCTCGTGGGCGACGGCTTCGCCCCGGGCGATGTTGAGCCCGACCTGCCGGCCCTGCTCGATGGCGTGCGTCCAGTGCTCGAAGCGCCGGGGCCGGCCGGGGAGCGGGCCCCGGCGGGCGGCGATGTCACCGGCGGCCCACACCCCCTCGACGTTCGTCCGCCCGGCCGCGTCGACGACGACGCCCTGGTCGAGCTCGACGCCGGAACCGATCAGCCAGTCGGTGGCCGGCTGCGTACCGACCCCGGCGAGCACGCTCGTGGCCGGCCGTGTCCGCCCGTCGGCCAGCCGGATGTCGTAGCCGTGTGCGGTCTCCTCGACGGTGGTGACGGCGTCGCCGAGGCCGAAGGAGACCCCGTGGGTGACGTGCAGGTGGTTCAGCCAGCCGGCGACCTCGTCCCCGACGACCGTCGCCAGGGGCAGTTCGGTCGCGCACAGCAGGGTCACCTCGACGCCGTGCGAGCGGAGGGCGGCGGCCGCCTCCAGACCGATGAACCCCCCTCCGATCAGCGTCACCGGACGGCCGCTCGTGGCGAGGCGCCGGGCGGTGGCCAGATCGGCACGGGTGCGCAGGGTCGGCAGGGCGGTGCCGCCGGCCGTCACGACCGGGCGGGCCGTGACGCCGGTCGCGATGACGACGTGCCGCCACCCGATCGCCTCACCCCAGTTGGTCACCACGAGACGGCGGTCGATGTCCAGACCCATGGCTCCGTGGCCGGCGAGGAGATCGATGTTCTTGGCGGCCAGTTGCTCCTCGCTCCGCAGCGGAGCCGGCCCGGCGTGCTCCTCGGTGGCCAGCAGGCTCTTGGAGAGCATCGGCCGGTCGTACCCCGGCTCGAACTCCTCGTCGAGCACGGTGAGGGGTCCTGTGTAGCCGCCCTCGCGCAGGCCGTCGGCGGCGGAGAGGCCCGCCGCCGACGCGCCGACGATCACGACACCGTCGTTGACACGAGCCACCGGTCAGCCCTCGACCAGACGCAGGGCCTGGGCGGGACAGGCCCGGACGGCCTCCCGGACGTCTTCCAGGTCGTCCTCGGTCAGCACGTCGCGGGTGACGACCGCGAACGGGCTGCCGGCCGGAATGGCGAAGACCTCGGGATGGATGCCGACACAGATGCCGTAGGCGGTGCAACGCCCGGGGTCGACGGTCACGCTGGTCACAGGAAAACCCCCAGGTTGGCGGTCTTGAGGCTGGTCTCGGTCAGGATCACTTCGCGGGACAGGAGCCGCGGGCCGGCGTCCGTGAGCCGGACCCGGTCGTTGCGGCGGCACGGGACGAGGTCGAAGTGGACGTCGATCCCGCGCTGCCGGTAGAGCAGCAGCGAGCTGTACGCCTCGACGACGCCGGGCTCGTCCGTGGTCCGTACCTCGACGCCGCCGACCAGCCGCATGGTGCGCGACGGCGGCACCTCGGAGTAGGCGTGCCCGGTGTTCGTCCGGGCGATCCGGGTCCGTATGTGCGCCTTGGTGTCCCGGATGCGCCACGCGGTGCGGTCGACCTCCATGCTGCGCGGTTCGGTCGACCGGCGCGCCGGCACGGTGTAGAGCAGTTCGTCGTCGAGCAGGGCGAACCACTCCTCCTCGCGTCCCTCGTCCAGCAGACGCGCCTCGTGCGCCAGGAACTGCGCGACCAGGGTGTACGTCGCGGGGTCCACCGCGAGGGTGTCCGGGGCTTCGGCGGCGGTCATGACTGCGTCCCTTCGGTGGCCTGGTCGTCGGTGGCGGTGCCGTTCTTCATCTGGCGCAGCCACTGGCGGAGGAAGTTGAACTGCACGTGTTCGCCGTAGCCGGTGTTGCGGTGGACGCCGGGTCCCCGCCAGTCGGGGTCCGGAGCGTCGTCCACGGGCGAGTTGAGACCCTGCTGGTAGTGGAACTTCAGGTCTTCCTTGCGCATCCACGGGCTGGCGGCGGCGCGGGCCACGCCCTCCCAGGCGACGGTGTCGTCCTGCTCGTAGAGCCCGGCCGAACCGAAGCAGTACTGGCCGCCGACGTAGTCGCGCTGTGCAGACTCCTCGTCCTGGAAGTTCCACACGAACTGCCAGTTCCACAGCTCCAGCTTGCCCGGGGCGACGGGCTGCCACTGGCGGAAGCTGGTCATGACGGCCGGCGGGCCGTCCGGGAGCGGTGAGAAGATCCGGATGAAGCTGAAGTTGGGGAAGATCGTTCCCACGGTGGGAGGCTGGTGGTCGACCACGAAGCGCTGGGTCTCGTCCAGGCCGCTGAGGTCGAACTTCTCCTTGTACTCGTCCGGGTAGCCCCACAGCGTGAAGCCGGGGTGGATGGCCTGGGTCCAGGCGTGGCCGATGAAGGTGTGCCCGTTCTCGAACTCGTAGGTCCGGCCGATCTCGCAGGTGCCCTGGATGCCCTGGATCAGGTCGACCTCCTGGATGCTGGCGTGCAGGGTCGGCAGGTGGTAGACGTCGCCGGAGAAGTTCTCCGCGGCCGTCTTCCAGTCGCCGTTGACCGTGTAGCGCTCGGGGGGTCCGGCCACGCGCATGCCGTCGGGGTGGAGCTGGGTGATCAGGTCGAGCATCCAGCCGCCGCCGCCGAGCCACTCCTCCAGCTCGGGCACGTCCTCGGACAGCGAGGCGAAGATGAAGCCCTTGCGGTTCTCGACCCGGGGGGCGCGCTTGAGGCTCCACTGATTCGGGTCCAGCGGCTCGCCGTACGCGCGGTGCATCAGCGGCGTACCGACCAGCCGCCCGTCGTTGGCGTAGGTCCAGCCGTGGTAGGGGCAGGTGAAGAAGCGGGAGTTGCCCGCGTCGGTCTGGCAGACCTGGGTGCCGCGGTGCCGGCAGTAGTTGGAGAGGACGTTGACGCCGCCCTTGCCGTCGCGGGTCACGATGACCGGGTCGAGCCCGATTCTGCGCTGGACGAAATCGCCGGCCTCGGGGATCTCGCTCTCATGGGCGACGAAGACCCATGTGTTGGTGAAGATCCGCTCCATCTCGGCGCGGAAGACCTCGTCGCTGTTGAAGATCTCGGCGGGGACGAGATCCTCCCGCATGTCCTGCTCGACACGGTCGAGCAGCACGTTCAGCGGGGTCGAGAACGGCGCCGACGACTGGGGTCCGTTGGTGAGAGTCATCGTTGACTTCCTGTCCACGAGTGGTTAGAGCGGGGGCGCGACGAACACGCCGCGGTCGGGGTCGTTGAACTGCTGCTTGGCCACGAACTCGTTCATCTGGTTCGCGGTGCCCCACTGGTCGATGAAGTCGGGCTTGGTGACGTCGTAGACGGACGGGTGGTGCCGGTCCCAGTCGACGGTCTCGAGTTCGGTGGTGTACTCGACGCAGTTCCCGACCCGGTCCAGGAAGTAGGAGTAGGTGTTGTCGCCGGCCTTGTGACGGCCGGGACCCCAGATCTTCTGGGCGCCCTCACGCAGCATCCGGCCGGTGGCGCGCATGTACTCGTCGATCCCGCGCATCTCGAAGGAGATGTGGTTGACCGCGACGTGCGGAGCGCGGGAGACCGCGAAGGAGTGGTGCCAGTCGTTGCAGCGCAGGAACCACATGAAGTCACCGCGGGCGCCGAGGCAGAGGGTGTCGGAGAGCTTGAAACCGAGGTGCTTGACGTACCAGTCGACGGTCGCCTCGGGGTGGTCGGAGTTCACCACGAAGTGCGAGAGGCGGACGGGGATCGACTCACGGGCCTCGATCACCCGGTGCTCCCGGGTGGAGACGTCCGCGGAGACCTCGACCACGCGTCCGTCGCCGTCGAAGAACCGGAAGCCGTAGCCGCCGCCGGGGGTGTCGAGCGTCCGCGGGTCGTGCACGATCCGAACGTCCTGCCCGCCCAGCCGCGCCGCGAGGGTGTCGACGTCCGCCGGGGAGCCGGCTCCGAAGGAGACCAGGTCGAGCCGCTTCTGATCGTCCTTGCGCAGCCGCACGATGTACTGCTCGGGCGATCCCTCGGCGGCCAGGAAGTGCACGCCGGTCTCGGAGGCGACGGAGGTGAGGCCCCAGAGGTCACGGTAGAAGGCCAGCTGGCGGTCGAGGTCGGGGGCCGCGATCGCCACGTGGCGCAAGTGGGTGATCAGTGGCTTCGTCACGTTTTCTCCTCGTTGAGTGCGACGACAGCGAGAGGGAGGAATGGGCGCCTTCATCCGCTGTTCAGGTGAACGTAATGACGTTTGACACCGCGCACAAACAATTCCTGGCAATGCCTGGCATCGACGAAATCAATTACTGTGGCGCCATGGACCTTCGCCGTGTCGACCTCAACCTGCTGGTCGCTTTCGACATGCTCATGACCGAGCGGAGTGTGACGCGTGCGGCGGAGCGGCTCTCGATCGGACAGTCGGCGATGTCGTCGACACTGTCCCGCCTGCGCAGACTCTTCGACGACCCGCTGCTGACCCGGGAAGGGCGTGGGCTCGTCGCCACACCGCTGGCCGAATCGCTCGCCGGGCCCGTGCGCGAGATCCTCACCGGCATCGAGATCGTGCTCGCCCAGCGCGAGGCGTTCGACCCGTCCACGGCCGAACGCACCTTCTCGGTGATAGCCAATGACTACTTGACGATGACGTTCCTTCAGCCGCTCATCGCCCGGCTGTCCGTCGAGGCGCCCGGCATCCGGCTGAACATCTTCCCGACCGGCGACGACTTCGCCGACCAACTCCGCAGCCACCGGGCCGACCTGCTGGTGATGCCGAGGGAAGCCTTCGAGGAGCACGAGCAGTTCCCGCACCGGGTGCTCTTCCGGGACCGCTATCTGGTCGCCGTCGACAAAAACCATCCAGAGGTGGGCGACGAGATCACCCTGGAGCAGTTCACGACCCTCCCGTACCTGGCCGCGTCCTCGGGGCATCTGCGCGGGCTGTCGGAGATGCAGCTCGACTTCCTGGGCGTGCCGCGCAACGTCGAGATCACCGCGGGGTTCGGTATGGCGCCCTTCCTGCTGAGCGGTACGCGACTGATCACGCTGGTCCACGAACGGCTCGCCCGCAAGATCGGCGAGGCCGCGGGGATCCGCCTGCTCGAGCCGCCGATCCCGCGGCTCCAGCCCATCACCGAGATCATGGCGTGGACCAATCGGACCGACCGCGATCCCGGACACCGCTGGTTCCGCCAGTGCCTGACCGACCTGGCCGAGGAGGAACCGGCGAGCCGGACCTGACCACCCGGGCGGAACCTGTCGACGGACAGGGCCGTCGACAGGCAGGGCGTTGTCGCGCTCCGTGGCGACCGGACGGTCAGCGGCGGGGCCTCCGCCCGGCCGGACGCACGCCCTCGCGTTCACGGGCGCCGATACGCGAGTGGTGACGCCGGGCGGGAATCGATCGAGCGGCTCCGGCAGGTCCGTGCCGCGGCTGCCCGGGCGGGCGAGAGGTGGGCAGGCCCCGTGCGGGACGGGCGGCGGTACGGACCCGTGGGCTGCGGCAGGGCTCGGCAAGGCGCGCTGAGTCGCTGGTCAGGAAGGCGCGCGGCAGCGGGAGTGAGCAACCCTTCGCCGGACAGCGACCCGCGCCGGTCGGCGTAGTGCCCTCAGACGTCGTGTGCCGGCCCGGTGGGCTCGGTGTCGTGCTGGGCGAGGCCGGCCTGCAGGAGGAGCAGGCGGGCCAGGTCACGTGCCTCGCCGGGAGTGAGTGCCGCCCATGTGCCCGGTTCGCCGCCCTGGTCCCGGCCGACGTCCAGGGCGATCCGGTTGATGGGCCGGTCCGTGGACGCGAGCCGTAGACGCCGTACGGCGATCCTGCGCCCGCACCTGGTGACCATGTCGCCGCCCTCATGTGCGGTGGGCCGGTTGAATCCTGCCGTCGTCATCGCTCTCACGCTCCTTCGCCGGGGGCCGGTGACGGTCGTCGCCACGGGTGTCGGCCGCGGCCCTCGACCCGGCCGGGTACACGGAACAGCATTCCGCGAGGCCGTCTTGTTCCGCGCCGCCGATGTCGTCTCCGGACGGCCCGGACGAGCGCCGCCCACCGATGCCGCGTGGCGCCCGGCCGCTGACCGGCGTCACCGGTGCGGCCGGACCGACCGGGGCCACGCTCGCCGGGGTCACCACGGCCTGACCGGCGTCACCGGTACGGCTGGACCGACCGGGGCCGCCGTGGTCACCGCGGGGCTGCTCGCCGCACCTCCACCGCGTACGCGGTGGAGTCGCACGGCCCGTCTGGCCGATCGGCCGCGGCTTCATACTCCTCGTCACCTGGGGCCGCCGCGCGTATGCGGTCAAGCGGCCCAGCACGTCGGCGCGGCACCACCGGGCCGGATCGTCCAGGTGGACGAGCCGCACCCGGACGCCGAGGTGCGCACCGCACCATGCGTGCACGGTGTCGGCCGGCTACGAGGCGATGCGGCCCGCGGCCGGCACGGTCACCGCGCGGCCGTGTTCCACGGGCGTCGGCGACGGCGAGGGGGTGTGGTCCGCTGGAGCAGTGGACGACGCGGGGCGCACCTCCGGCACCCGCTCCACGTGGGCAGCCCTGGCCTGTTGTGGCATTGCGTGGCCGCATGACGGGACGGTCGGACAAGATGTGTTCATGGCTGAGTCGCTTGAAGTCGAGTTGGCGGGAACGGTGTTACGGCTGGAGCCGGTCCGTGCCGGGAGCAGCGTGACGATGTGACATGAGCACCCTCCGTGACGGTTGTGGTCCGACCACATGACATGTGTGACATAGTCGTTCCAGGGCCTTTGATCCGGAGGGAAGTGCGTCATGTCCGTCGAGTGGGAGCCCGTCCGGCAGTCCCGCACCCATGAACTCGTGCTGGAGACCATCGAGGCACGGGTGCTGGCCGGCGAGCTCAAGGCCGGTGACCGGCTGCCGCCCGAGCGGGAGCTGGCGCCCGTGCTCGGCGTCAGCAGGTCCGCTCTGCGTGAGGCGCTGCGCGTGCTGGAGACGATCGGCGTGCTGGTCGCCCAGTCCGGCAGGGGACCGGACGCCGGGGCGCGGATCGTGCGGCACCCCGACGACGCCCTCGGCAGACTGCTGCGGCTGCACTTCGCGCTGGGCAGCTACAGCCTGGAGGACATCCTGGAGGCTCGGGTCACGCTGGAACGTTCCAGCTTCCAGGCCGCCGCCGGGCACGCCTCGCCGGAGGAGATCGAGGAGGCGGAGACTCTCCTGTGGCGGATGCGGGAGCCCGGTGTGGAGGTGGCGGAGTTCAACGACCTCGACACCCGGTTCCACGTCCTGATCGCCCGCAGCTCCGGCAACCGGCTGACGTCCACCCTCACGTCGGCGGTGCGCGAGTCCGTGCGGCCCCTGATCCTTCGCGCCCTGGAGGCGGTCGACGACTGGCCGGCCGCGGCCGGTTCCCTGAACAACGAACACGCCGAACTGCTGCGTCTGGTCCGGGCCGGCGAGGGCACGGCAGCGGCCGACCTGGTCGAGAAGCACATCCGAGGATTCCACGGCACCCTGGTCGACGACCAGCAGCCGGGGCCCACCGGGCAGTAGCCGCGGCCCTGCGGCAGCATTCAGGAGAGCGCGACCGTGGCTATGGCCGTGCGCATGTTCTTCAGGGTGCGGCCCGCGGCGAGCAGGCCGGTGCGGGCGGACATCGGGAAACGGTCGCCGTCGCTCGTGAGGCTGTAGATGAGCGTCACCAGCAGGCCGGAGTCGATCAGCAGGGTGCCGGGATTGCCGAGGATCTCCAGTTTGTAGATCGCACTGGCGGACGGGGAGCCGTCGCCGGCGACCAGGTTGCCGTACAGACCGGGCCACTGGAGCTCGATCTTGAACCGGCCGAGCAGCGCGGGGACGTCGAGTCCGCCGGCCTTGAGCTCGGCCAGCGCGAAGACCGCGATCACCAGCACGTACGGCAGGACGGCCAGGCTGACCCGGCGCGGGGTCAGCGGCTCTGCCTCGACCTGGGAGCGCTGGTCGGCGGGGGTCTTCGGCGCCCAGAACCGCAGCATGATCACGGCGGCTGCGAAGCCTGCCAACGCGGAGACCACGTCGGTGAGTTCGTACGCGAAGTGGGACGCGCACCAGAACTGGGCCACGGCGAAGACGAGTCCGGTGACCAGGGCGATGGGCCACAGCTGCCGGAAGCCGCGGGCGCCGTCGACGAGGAAGAGCGGCAGCATCGGGACGAAGAGCGCGATCAGCGGTGTCTGCCGGCCGACGACGGCGGCGATGTCCTCGGGCGCGATGCCGGTGAGGTTGCCGGCCGTGGTGATCGGGATGGCCATGGCGCCGAAGGCGACGGGGGCCGTGTTGGCGACCAGCACGGTCACGGCCGCCTTGAGTGGCGGCAGGCCGATCGCCATGAGCATCGCGGCGGTGATGGCGACGGGTGCGCCGAAGCCGGCCAGTGCCTCCAGGAGGCCGCCGAAGCAGAAGGCGATGAGCATCGCCTGGATGCGCAGGTCGCCGCGGCCGACGGCGCTCTGAAGCGGGCATCAGTAGGACACCGATGACCTCACATGTCAATAAGGTCGGACCGAACTCTGGTGGTCGAATCGGTCGATGCCTAATATGGTCCGACCGAATAAGGGAGGCTCCATGCGCATCGGACTCTTCGCCACCTGTCTGGGGGACACGCTGTTCCCTGACGCGGTGAAGGCGACCGCCGTGCTGCTCACCCGGCTGGGCCACGACGTGGTGTTTCCGCCTGAGCAGACGTGCTGCGGTCAGATGCACGTCAATACCGGCTACCAGCGCGAACCGGTCCCACTGGTGCGCGGCTTCGCCGAACAGTTCGGCGACCCGTCGATCGAGGCCGTGGTCATGCCGTCCGGTTCCTGTGCGGGCTCGGTGCGCCACCAGCACCGGATCGTCGCCGAACGGTACGGGGACGCGGCCCTGGTCGACGCCGTCACCACCGTCAAGGCCAAGACCTACGAGCTGTCGGAGTTCCTCGTCGACGTGCTCGGCGTGACCGACGTCGGCGCCTGGTTCCCGTACCGGGTGACCTACCACCCGACCTGCCACTCGCTGCGCATGCTGCGGGTGGGGGACAAGCCGTTGCGCCTGCTGAACGCGGTCGACGGCATCGACCTGGTGGAGCTGCCGGAGGCCGACGCCTGCTGCGGTTTCGGCGGCACGTTCGCGGTCAAGAACGCGGACACGTCCACCGCCATGCTCCAGGACAAGGTGCGCGATGTGCTGTCCACGGGGGCGGACGTGTGCACGGCCGGCGACTCGTCCTGCCTGATGCACATCGGCGGGGGCCTGTCCCGCATCAAGGCCGGGACCCGCACCCTGCACCTCGCGCAGATCCTCGCCTCCACCCGCACCTCACCCTGCGTCCTTCCGGAGACGGAGGCCACCGCCCGATGAGCAGCACCTTCCTCGGCCTGCCTGCCCTCCCGCCCCGCTCCCCGTACGGGACCGGCAACCTGCGCGGCGAGCGCACGTTCCCCGCGGCCGCCCATGACGAACTGCGCAACGAGCAGCTGCGCGGCAACCTCCGCAAGGCCACCCACACCATCCGCGCCAAGCGGCTCGCCGTCACCGGTGAACTGCCCGACTGGGAGCGGCTGCGCGACGCCGGCTCGGCGATCAAGACGGACACCATGAACCGGCTGCCCGAGCTGCTCGAACAGCTGGAACGCAAGGTCACCGAGCACGGCGGCACCGTCCACTGGGCGCGCGACGGCGCCGAGGCCAACGCGATCGTCACCCGGCTCGTCGAGGAGACCGGAAGCGACGAGGTCATCAAGGTCAAGTCGATGGCCACCCAGGAGATCGGCCTCAACGAACACCTCGCGACCCGGGGCATCACCGCGTACGAGACCGACCTCGCCGAGCTGATCGTGCAGCTCGCGGACGACAAGCCCTCGCACATCCTGGTCCCGGCGATCCACCGCAACCGGCACGAGGTCAGGGACATCTTCCGCGCCGCCATCCCGGGCGTCGACCCCGGTCTCGACTCCGTGCCGGCCCATCTGGCGGCCGCGGCCCGGGTCTATCTCCGGGAGAAGTTCATGACGGTCCCGGTGGCCGTCTCCGGCGCCAACTTCGGCATCGCCGAGACCGGCACGCTGTCGGTCGTCGAGTCCGAGGGCAACGGCCGCATGTGCCTGACCATGCCGGACACCCTGATCACCGTCATGGGCATCGAGAAGGTGCTGCCGCGCTACCGGGACCTGGAAGTCTTCCTGCAACTGCTGCCGCGCTCCTCCACCGGTGAGCGGATGAACCCGTACACGTCGCTGTGGACCGGCGTGACCCCGGGGGACGGCCCGCAGACCTTCCACCTGGTGCTCCTCGACAACGGGCGCACGGCGGCGCTCGCCGACCGGATCGGCCGCGAGGCGCTCAACTGCATCCGCTGCTCCGCCTGCCTCAACGTCTGTCCGGTGTACGAGCGGGCCGGCGGCCACGCCTACGGGTCGACGTATCCCGGACCCATCGGCGCCGTGCTCACCCCACAGCTCGCCGGGATGCACGCCGCGAAGAACGACCCGAACAGCTCGCTGCCGTTCGCCTCCAGTCTGTGCGGCGCCTGCTTCGACGCCTGCCCGGTGAAGATCGACATCCCGTCGCTCCTGGTGGAGCTGCGGCACCAGCACACCGAGCAGGCCGGCACCACCGCGGAGAAGCTGGCGATGAAGGCGGCCGCGACGGTGATGAAGCGGCCCAGGCTGTTCACGGCCGCGCAGAAGACCGCCGGCCCCGGCGGCCGGCTGGTGGCCGGGCGGGACCGGAAGATCTCCCGCCTCCCGGCCCCGTTCGACGGCTGGACCGACAGCCGGGACGTCCCGGCCCCGCCCAGGCGGACCTTCCGCGACTGGCTGGCGTCCGAGGAGGGCGAGGCCACCCTGCGGGCCGCCGCCGAGGAGGGCGAGGCCACCCTGCGGGCCGCCGCCGAGGAGGGCGAGGCCACCCTGCGGGCCGCCGCCGAGGAGGGCGCCCGGACCGCAGACCACCCCCACGAGGAGGAGAACCGGTGACCGCGACCGCACGCGAGGCGGTGCTCGGACGTGTCCGGGACGCCCTCGCCCTCGCCCGCCCGGCGGAGGTGACGATCCCCCGCGCCTACCGCACCGGCCGTACGCTGCACGATGACGAACGGCTGGCGCTCTTCGTGGACCGCCTGGTCGACTACAAGGCCCAGGTGCGCACCTGCACCGCCGACCGCGCCCCGGCCATGATCGCCGAGGCGCTCCACGAGCACGGGGCGCGCCGGGCCGGCGCGCCCGCCGACCTCGACCCGGCCTGGCTCGCCGCCTACGACGGCGAGGTCCAGTGGGACTCCCCGGACATCCCGGCCCGCCGGCTCGGCGAACTGGACGGCGTGGTCACCGCGTCCGCGGCCGGCTGCGCCGAGACCGGCACGATCTTCCTCGACGGAGGCCCCGGACAGGGCCGGCGCGCCCTGTCCCTCGTCCCCGACCTGCACGTCTGCGTCGTCGACCTGTCGTCGGTGGTACCCGGAGTGCCGGAGGCGGTCGCCCGGCTGATCCCGGAACGCCCGACCACGCTGATCAGCGGCCCGTCGGCCACCTCCGACATCGAACTGGAGCGCGTCGAGGGGGTGCACGGTCCGCGCACCCTGGTCGTGGTGATCCGCACGGACTCCTGAGCGGCACCCGTTCCCGCGCCCGCGCCGGGTCCCCGCCCGCGCGGTGGCGGAGGCGGGGAACAGGGCCCGCACGCCGAGCGGGACCGTCGCGTTGCTCCGGTCCGAACGGCCACCGAACGGTCTTGGGCGAGCTGCTCCCCGGCGTACTCGAGCGTCAGGCGTCACCCACCCCCTGGGACATCTTCCCCGGGGGTGGTTCCCGTCGCGGCGGCGGCGCCGGGAGCGGACCGGGTCGCCCGCGGTGCGGCCCTGGGCAGCCGGACGGTCATCCGGACCCCGCCCTCCGGCCCGGAGTCCACGGCGACCGTGCCTCCGTGGGCGGTGACCAGCTCCTTGACGACGGCCAGGCCGATGCCGCTGCCGCCGCCCGCACGCGCACGCGCCCCGCGCCACAGCCGGTCGAAGACGTGCGGCAGCTCCTCGGCGGGGATGCCGGGCCCGGTGTCGGCCACCTCGACGAGCGCCTCGGAGGACGTGGCGGACGTCGTGACGGTGACGGAGTCGCCGGGACGGCAGTGGCGGGCGGTGTTGCTCAGCAGATTGCCGAGCGCCTGGTGCAGCCGGTCCGCGTCCGCGCGGACCAGCAGGGGAGCCGGACCCGGGACGGTGCGCACGGTCAGCCCGGCGGTGTGCAGCTCGGCCTCCCGCTCGGCCACGGCGGCCCCGGCCAGCTCGGTCAGATCCACCTCGGCCAGGTGCAGGGCGAAGCGGGCCGACTCGGCCTCCGCGAGTTCCCCGAGGTCGTCGACGACACGGCCCAGCCGCAGCGCCTGGTCGTGCAGGGAGGCGAGACGCCGGGCCGACGGATCGGCGAGGCCGTCCCGCAGTTCCTCCAGACCTGCCCGCAGCGAGGCCAGAGGCGTGCGCAGCTCATGTGCGACGTCCGCGGCGAGCCGGTGACGCGCCTGCTCGGCGCGGCCGACGTCGTCGGCCATGGCGTCGAAGGCGCGGGCGAGGTCGCCCAGCTCGCCGGGTGCCTCGACCCGGGCCCGCGCCGAGCGGTCACCGGCGGCCAGCGCACGGGCGGAGGCCGCGACACGGACCACGGGAGCGGTCAGGCGCCGGGTGACGTACCAGCTCACGGCCAGAGCCAGGGCCAGCGCACCGGCGGTGGCCGCCGCGATCCACCCCCAGGCGACCGACAGTCCCGCCGACCCGGAGCCGGGGGAGAAGACCAGGCGGACGGAGCCGACGGTGCCACCGTCGACGACCACGGGCGCCTGCGCTCCGGGCCCCGTGCCGGCACCCCGCTCACGACGTTCGCGATCCGGGCCGCCGCCGTTCTCGTTCGGTCTCGCGAATGCACCGGACACCACCTCGCCGTCCGCGTTCCGCACGGTGAGCACCGCGTCGGCACCGGCGGCGACGGAACGCGCCGTCGAGAGGTCGGCGGCCGACCAGCCGTCCGCGGCGCGATAGGCGTCGGCGGCCGCCGCGGCCACCCGAGCAACGGTGCGCTGCCGGTCGGCCCGGTGGGCACTGCTGAGCCCGCGGTCGGTGCCGACGAGCGCCGCGGCCGTCAGCAGCGCCACGGACGCCAGCACGACCACGGCGAACGCGGCGAACAGCCGCCGGCCCAGCGGGCCCAGCCCGCCGGGGCGTGCGGCACGGGGCTCAGGGGTCACGGGACCACCCCAGCCGGTAGCCCACGCCCAGCACCGTCTCGACCAGCTCGGGGCCGACGTCCCCGAGCTTGTGCCGCAGGTTCTTCACATGCGAGTCGATCGTCCGCTCGTACCCGGCGAACTCGTAGCCGCGCACCCGGTTGACCAGCTCGTAGCGCGAGTACGCACGGCCCGGCACCGAGGCGAGCGCGGTCAGCAGACCCCACTCGGTGGGTGTCAGTTCCACCGGCACCCCCGCCAGGGTCACCTCGTGCCGGGTCTCGTCGATCCGCAGCCGTCCCCCGCCGTACGACACGACCGGCGCCGCCCCCGCCGACGCGCCCCGGGCCCGCTCCAGCACCGCACCCACCCGCAGCACCACCTCGGTGGGACTGAACGGCTTGGTCACATAGTCGTCGGCCCCCAGCCGGAGCCCGTGGATCCGGTCCTCGACGCCCGTGCGCGCGGTCAGCACCACCACCGGCACCCGTCCGTGTTCGCGGGCCTCCCGCAGCACCTCCTCCCCGTCCACGTCGGGCAGGCCGAGGTCGAGCAGGGCCAGGTCGACGCCACCCTCGCCGAGCAGCCGTACGGCCTCGGCGCCCGACCCGGTGGTGAGCACCCCGTACCCCGCGCGCTCCAGATAGCGGCGCAACAGCTCGCGGATCTCCTTCTCGTCCTCGACGACGAGCACCGTGGCGGCCATATTCCACTCCTACCCGCCGGAGCGGGTCCCGGCGAGGGCCGAACGGGCCGAACCCGCCCGTCGGGTCCATCTCCATCCCGTCTCCACACGCGGCCCACGGCGACTGCAGGGCCCGGCGCGAGGGTGACGGTGCGGGAACAGAGAAGGTTCCCGCGGTCCCGAGGAGGTTCATCATGAGGCGCAACATCAAGATCGCGACGGCGGTCACCGCGAGTGCTCTCGCCATCGGTGGCGTGCTGGCCGCCGGCCCGGTGGCCGCGGACCCGGGCGGTGCCGCCGGGACGGTGGCCGCACAGACCACGTCCCGCAGCGCGCCGCCGAGCGCAGAGGACCTGCAGCGCCAGGGAGACCGAGGGCACCAGCAGGGCCAGGGGCATCAAGGGGGACAAGGAGAACAAGGGCAGCACCGCGGCGGCGACGCGGGCCCCCGGCAGGGCGGCGGCGGGGACTGCGACGGGGGCGTCCTGGCCGAACAGGGCACCCTGACGGCCGAGCAGAAGGACACCCTGGCGGGCATGGCCGAGGAGGAGAAGCTCGCACACGACCTCTACACGGCGTTCGGCGAGCGCTACGACGTCCGGATCTTCGAGCGGATCGCGGAGTCCGAGACCCAGCACCTGACCGCTGTCCGCACTCTGCTGGACCGCTACGACGTCACCGACCCGACCGCCGGGAAGCCGGCCGGCGAGTTCGCCGATCCCGACGTCCAGGCCTCCTACGACCGGCTTCTGGCGCAGGGCGAGGAGAGTCTGTCCGAAGCCCTGAAGGTGGGGCGCACGTTCGAGGCCGATGACATCGACGCACTGACCGAGGCCCTGTCCGGACTCACCGCCCCGGACGCGCGCCAGGTCTACGGCAACCTGCTCGCCGGCTCGGAACGGCACCAGGAGGCGTTCGACCGCTGGATCACCGGCGAGTAGACCAGGCCCGTACCGGCCGGCGCAGGCCCGGGACCGTCGGAGCGTCGGCCGGCCCGGCTCGGGCGGCCGGGGGCCGCCGCCGGGGATCCTCTCCAGGCCCCGCGCCGGCCACCCGCCCACCTCCGGGCGGCGCCGGCTGCCGACGGCGCACCCGGCCCGGCATCCGTCGAGTGCTCCTGCGGGCCGGGCAGGTCCGTCCCGTCGGCGCTACCCTGCCGGACATCACCGGAGACCAGGCGGCGCTCCCTCCCACCGCACGCCGTGACCAGCCGGAACGTCGTACGCAGCACGATCGAACTGCCGTGCGCGGATCCCACCTGGACAATGGAAGAGGTGCTCGGCCGCCGGTGACCGGCGGACGAGCCGGTTCCGCAGCCGTGCGGCACGCCGGGGCCGCCTCCTCGCATGCGGCGGCGGCCGGGCGAGCGAGGAGGTCACCATGGCCGGCATCACCCAGCGCATCACCACCCTGTTCCGGGTCAAGGCGGACAAGGCACTGGACAGGGCCGAGGATCCCCGCGAGATCCTGGACTACTCCTACGGGCAGCAGCAGCAACTGCTCCAGCGGGTCCGGCGCGGGGTCGCCGATGTGGCGACCAGCCGCAAGCGGGTCGAACTGCAGCTCAGCCGGCTCCAGCAGTCCACCGACAAGCTGCGGGACCAGGCGGAGCGGGCGCTGGCCGCGGGGCGCGAGGACCTGGCCCGCGAGGCGCTCACCCGCCGTACGGCCGTGGCCGCGCAGATCACCGATCTGCAGGCCCAGCACGCCTCGCTGAAGGACCAGGAGGACAAGCTCACGCTGGGCGCGCAGCGTCTGGAAGGGAAGGTGGACGCCTTCCGGACCCGCAAGGAGACCATCAAGGCCGGGTACACGGCGGCCGAGGCGCAGACCCGCATCACCGAGGCCGTGACCGGCATCGGCGAGGAGATGGGCGATGTGGGCCTGGCCATGCAGCGCGCCCAGGACCGGACCGAGCAGTTGCAGGCACGCGCCGGCGCGCTGGACGAACTCATCGACTCCGGTGCGCTGGACGACGCCACCCTGCCGCCCGGCCGGGACGACATCCAGGCCGAGCTGGAGCGGGTCACCGCGGACCAGGACGTGGAGCTCGAACTGGCCAGGATGAAGGAGGGGCTTCCCGCGGGGGCCGCTCCGCCGGCGGTGGACGCCGCGCAGGCCCGCCCGGAACAGGAGGAGAAGTCATGATCATGCGCATCCTGGGCGAAGGCCAGTACGACGTCGCGGACGAGCACGTTCCCCGGCTCAACCAGCTCGACTCCACCCTGCAGGCAGCCGCCGACGCGGGCGACGAGACGGCGTTCGCCGCCGCGCTGTCGGCCCTGCTGGATGCCGTACGCAGCCTGGGCACACCGTTGCCGGCCGAGCGGATCACCCCGTCGGACCTGGTGCTGCCCGACGAGACGACCGGCCTCCCGCAGGTGCGGGAGCTGCTGTCCGACGAGGGCCTGATCCCGGGCTGACGGGGGGACGACGATGCGTAGCCGTTTCGCACCCGACCGGGGGCTGACCACCCGCATGGCGGTCACGATGTTCCTGCTCGGCCTGCTGTACGTGGCGTTCGTCGCCGCGCTGATCGCCCTGCTGAAGTCCGTCGTCCTGGTGATCGTCATCGCCGCCGCCCTGCTGGCCGCCCAGTACTGGTACTCCGACCGGATCGCGCTGTACGCCATGCGCGGCCGCATCGTCACGCCCGAGGAACAGCCCCTGTTGCACGGGGTGGTCGACCGGCTGTGCGCCACCGCGGACATGCCCAAGCCCCGGGTCGCCGTCTCGGACATGGACCTGCCCAACGCGTTCGCCACCGGCCGCAACGCCGACCACGCCGTGGTCTGTGTGACCACCGGGCTCATGCGCCGTCTGGAGACGGAGGAGCTCGAAGGCGTCATCGCGCACGAGCTCTCCCATGTCGCCCACCGCGACGTGGCGGTGATCACCATCGCCTCGTTCCTGGGGGTGATCGCCGGGCTGGTCGTCCGCTTCGCCTTCTACTCCCAGTTGCTCGGCGGACGCAGCCGGGACCAGAACGCCGCTGTTGTGTTCATGGCGGTCATCGGCGTCTCCGCCCTCGTGTACGCGATCAGCTTCCTGCTGATCCGGGCCCTGTCCCGCTACCGGGAGCTGGCCGCCGACCGGGCCGCGGCCATGCTGACCGCCAAGCCCTCCGTCCTGGCCTCGGCACTGACCAAGGTCACCGGCGACATCGCCCGCATCCCCACGAAGGACCTGCGGACCGCCCAGGCGTTCAACGCGTTCTTCTTCTCCCCCGCCCTCGGGCCCGGTACGACGATGGCGAAGCTGTTCTCCACCCATCCCACCCTGGAACGCCGGCTGGAGGCGCTCGCGGATCTCTCCGCGGAGCTCGGCGACACGGGCGGGGCGTGAGGAAGGAGGTGGGACCGTGGGCTTCTGGGACACCCTGCTGGGCCGCAGCACACCGGCCCGGCCCGACCTGGACCAGCTCTTCGCCCTGCCCTCGGCGGCGATCACCCTCCAGGCCGGCCTCGGCCTCACCCCGACCGGTGCGGGCTCGGTCTGCTTCGCCGCGATCGAAGGCGGCGCCTTCGCGCAGGTCCAGCAGGAGGTGCGGGCCCTTCTGGAAGCCGACACGGAACGCGGTGACGCTCCCGTGGAGTTCAGCCGCGACAGCTACGGCTACGCCTGGCTGCTCTCCCGCCGCCCCCCGGACGATCTGCCCGCTCTCGTGAGCGACCTGCACGCGGTCAACACCGCCCTGCAGGACGGGGGCTTCGGCCCGCATCTCCTCTGCTCGCTGGTCACCTTCCAGGCCGGCCGGCAGTCCCTCGCACTCGTCTACCTCTACAAGCGCGGCAGCTTCTACCCGTTCGCCCCGCTGCCCGGCAACAAGCGCGACAATCCGCTGGAATTCCAGGTCAGGGCCGCACTCAGGGACGACCTCCGGGTCGAGCAGGACCTGGGCCGCTGGTTCCCGCTCTGGGGCGCCCCGGGCCTGTGACCCGGCACGACCGCCGGGCCGGCGGCCGGCCGTCCGGCATCCGGCACGGACGACGCGACGACGTGGCCGGCCCGCGGGTCGTGCCGCTCGCCGGACCGCTCGGCCCCCTGGCCGCGACTCCGAGGCGCTGACACCGGTCGGCGCCACACGCGGAGCCGCTCTCCGTGACCTCCGGGCCCGGCTGATCTTCCAGCCGGGCCCGGAAGGTGATCCCCCCGCCAAGGCCCCTGGTCGGGAGGTTCTGGTGGCCGGGGCGGCTCCGGTCCGGTCTCCGGTGCCGGAGCCGCCCCTTCTGTCACGGGTGGGTCAGTTGGCGTCCACCAGGTGGTGCGGCGGGACCGTCACCGTGCGGGCGCCCTTCTCGCCGCCCAGGACGACCTTCCGCAGCGCGCTGTTGTTGCTGTGGTCGGTCTCCTTGAGCCGGTTCTCCGGGTTGGCGAGGACCTGGATGTAGTACGTGCCGTTCGGCAGGTCCGTGATGTCGAAGGACTGGCCGGGCAGGTCCTGGGTGTAGGTGTCACCCGAGCCGACGTCGAGCACCTCGCGGACGGAGATGGAGTTCTCCTCGCCGCACGAGGTGGACAGGTCCGTGCTGTCCGGGTGCCAGTCCGCGTTCTTCACCGTGTAGTCGACGGCGTCGGTGTTGGCCAGGCAGAAGGCCTCCTTGCCGCTGCGCACCGTCTCCTTCTGGTCGGCCGTCAGCAGCCGGTAACTGGCGAAGTCCAGGAAGTGCCAGTGCTCGTGGCCGGGACGCGGGTCCCACTCCATGTTTCCGGTCGGGGTGTATCCGACCTGTGTGCCGTCGGCGTCGTAGAAGTACTGGTAGGCGTCCATCTGCTCCTTGCCCGGGGAGCGGAAGCCGTCCACGACGAGCCTGGCCGGGCCCGCGTTCCACACGTTGGCGCTGAAGGCGAGGTAGTCCTTGCCGGGTACCTCCTCGTAGCCGTCGCTGACGGTGATGCCGAACGCGGGAAGCGAGCGCAGGTCGGGCTTCGGTACGTCGGGCACGGTCGCCTTGCCGGTGGGCCGCTTGGCGTTGGGCGCGGCGCCCGGCGCCTGCCGCGAACCGTCGGTCTGCCCGGTGCCGTCACCGACCTCGGCGGTGGTGAAGGCCTGCCGCCCCAGCGCCTTCCTCTTCAGCGCCCACGGCAGGGCGGGCGGAGCCGACGGGTAGGGTCCGTGGCCGGCGTTGTACGAGGGGCCGGCGCCGCTCGTCGTGGGGGCGGGGGCGTCGGTGCCCGCCGCGGCCCCGTGCTCCGCGTGCGCGTTGTGCTCGGCGTGCGCGTTGTGCTCCGCGTGGGCCCCGTGACCGGAGGTGGCGGTCTTGGCCGCGCTGCGCGAGGCGACGCCCGAGTCGTCCTCCCAACTGCGTTCGCGGACGACCACCTTGACCGTCCGGGGCTCGTCGGCGATGCCGAAGATCTCGCGGTACTTCTCGGTCACGTTGATCTTCGCGGTGTAGGTGCCGGCGTCCAGCTGGACCGGTTCGCTGTAGAACCCGGCGTAGGTGTTGGAGGCCCAGCCGTTCTCGACGCCCCACACCGAGCCGAGGGTGAAGGGGTTCGTCGGGCAGCTCTCCGGATACTTGGAGTTGGCGGGGGCGTCCGGCCGGACCCGCCCGGAGGCGTTGTTCGGGCAGAACGCCTCGGTCTTGTCCAGTACCGTCTCGCCCGCCGCGTCGGTGACGGTGATGTGGGTGAAGTCCGGCAGTCCGGTGAAGTCCTTCACCAGCCCGGCGGGTAGCGTCCTGGTCCGGGTCTTCTCCCCGTCCCGGAGGATCTGCTCGGCGACGACCGGGTGGCGGTAGGACTTGCGGGTCACCTTGAGTTCCAGGGCGCCGTCCTCGGAGGTGAGGTACGTCCCGAGGTCCAGATAGACGCCGGGATCTTCCTTCCACGAGTCGAGCGTGACCGACGTGGAGGCGGCGATCAGGCTGAGCTTCGGCTTCGGCTCCTCGGACCTCGCGTCGGGCGCGGCGGCGACGATGCCCGCGGTCACGGCGAGGGCCGCGGCGGCGGCGACGGAAGGGCGGATCAGACGGTGGGGAAGGCCCTGCTGGAGTCTGGTCATCAGTCCTCGTGCTTTCGGCTTTCGAGTGCGTGAGAGAACGTGGACGATCAGCACGACCCCGACCGGTCTGTGGGGGCGCTGTGTCCGGCGTATGAGAGACCAGCGACGCACTCCGGGTTGTCTGTGCCCACCCGGACGGGCCTCAGTTTGTCCGAAAAGTGCCCACCGGCTTCCGGACTTGGCTCACGTCCCCACCACTCGGCCGAGACCCCGAAACGGTGTCGCCGCCGCTCGGGACCGTTGTCGCCGTGGCTCTGACGCTGCCAACTGCCGTTGACCGAAAAGGGAGTGGGGAACCCCGCGCCCGCTTCGGCTCGGCAGCCAATGCGGGGAGGAAGTGACACCGGGCGTCGACGGCCGGTCGCGGTCCGCGCCGGAGCGGGCGGGGCCGCCCGGTGCGGGCGGGGCCGCCCGGTGCGGGCTTCAGGTCGTGCAGGGCGTCTCGGGCGTCGGTGAACCGGGCACGTGGGGAGCGCTCACCGTCGCCCGGGCGCGTGACCTACGGGTGACCCGGTGCGGCGAGTGTGACGGGGCCCCGGCCGGCGACGCCGGGCCCGCCCCGCGTGCGGCCGCGCCGGTGGTGTCAGGTCCGTACGGCGTGGACGAGCGCGTCCAGTGCGGTGTGGCTGTCGCCGTCGGGGCCGGTCACCGGACGGGTGACCGTCTCGGCCCGCAGGATGTCGGCGTGCGGCCGCCAGAGGGCGGCGACCTGCTCGGCGGTGTAGAGCACGCCGGGGTCCTGCGGGCCGCCGTGGCCGTGGTCGAGGTTGGCGGCGTCGTGGCCGACGAGCAGCAGGGTTCCGCCCGTCCGTACGGAGGTGGCGGCGCGGGTGAGCACCTCGGCCATCCGCGGCCACGGCAGCTGGAGATAGGCGATCAGCGCCAGGTCGTACGTCGCGGCCGGGGGCGCCCAGTCCATGAGGTCGGCGCGGACGGTGTGCAGCCGCGCTTCCACCCCGCGTTCGGCGGCCAGCCGCGCGGCCTTCTCCAGGGCCACGGCGGAGAAGTCGACGGCGTCCACCTCCCAGCCCCGTTCCGCGAGCCAGACCGCGTTGCGTCCTTCCCCGGCGGCGATGTCCACCGCCCTCCCCGACGGCTCGGGCCCGGCCAGCTCCTGCGCGACGAACCGGTTGGGTTCGGCCTTCCAGACCAGTTCGCTGCCGCGGTACCGCTCGTCCCAGTCCGCTGAGTCCATCGTGCGTACCTCATTTCCTCGGGTGCGTGGCTGCCGAAGGGATGGCCCTCACCCGTCGGGCCGAGTGGATTCCCCTCACCCATCAGACAGCACCGGGGCGGGCGGCGGCCGGTATCGCGGCCGCCGCCCGCCCCGGTGTGTGCGGCCGGCTCAGACGTCGGCGGCCGCGGGCAGGGCGAGCCAGGCGCCGTAGCCGCCGAGCAGGTCGGAGACGTCGGCGCGGCCCTTGTGGCGGAGCAGGGCGGCGGCGATGGAGGAGCGGTGGCCGCCCGCGCAGTGCACGACCAGCGAGCGGTCGGCGGGGACCTCGTCCATACGGCGGGCGAGTTCGGCCAGCGGGATGTGCAGCGAGCCCTCGATGAAGCCCTCCTCGCGCTCGGAGGTGTTCCGCACGTCCAGGACCAGCGGCGGCTCGTCGCCGTCCATCAGCCGGCGCAGCTCGTCGGCCGTCAGGCGGCTGGCCTGTGCCATCTCGTCGGCCAGGCCCGGGAAGGCGCCCTCGGGCTCGCGCAGGTAGCCGCTGACCTTGTCGAAGCCGATCCGGGCGAGCCGGGTGACGACCTCCTCCTCGCGGTCCTGCGGCGCCACCACGACGATCTCCTGCTCGGGACCGACGACGGTGCCCGCCTGCTCGGCGAACCGGCCGTCCGCGGGCACGTTGAGCGAGCCGCGCAGATGACCGGGCGCGAAGTCCTGCGGCGAGCGGGCGTCGACCACGACCGCTCCCGCCGCGCGCCGCTGCATGAACTCCTCGACCGACAGCGGCCGGTGCCGGGTGGCGTCGAAGAGCCCGTGCTCCTTGCGGTTGAGGATGGCGTCGTAGACGAAGTACGCGGGCGCGGAGGGCTGCCCCGCGGTCACCAGCTCCACGAACTTCTCCTCGCTCATGGGCCGGCAGGCGTAGTTGGTGGCCCGCTGCTCGCCGATGGTGGACTGGCGCTGGGTGGAGAGGTTCTTGCCACAGGCGGAGCCGGCCCCGTGGGCGGGGAAGACGCGGACCTGGTCGGGCAGGGCCATCAGCTTGTGCTGGACGGTGTCGTAGAGCATCTTGCCGAGTTCGTCGGCGGTCACGCCGATCGAGGCCAGCAGGTCGGGGCGGCCCACGTCGCCGATGAACAGCGCGTCGCCGGTCAGGACTCCGTAGGGGACGGTGTCCGCCGCGTGCTCGTACACCAGGACGCTGACCGACTCGGGGGTGTGCCCGGGGGTCTCGAGGATCTGCAGCTGGACGTCGC
The DNA here is from genome assembly GCF_044540255.1 of Streptomyces sp. NPDC086080. NCBI lineage: Bacteria > Bacillati > Actinomycetota > Actinomycetes > Kitasatosporales > Streptomycetaceae > Streptomyces > Streptomyces sp. NPDC086080. The sequence goes on along the minus strand of NZ_JBITRU010000028.1, from coordinate 53,302 downwards.
CCAGGCTGATCCGCTCGCCGTCGGTCAGTTTGCGGATGGGGTACTCGGCCTCGGCCCGCTGCCCGTAGCCGATCCAGGCTCCGGTGCGGTCGGCGAGCTCCAGGTGGCCGGCCAGGAAGTCGGCGTGGAAGTGGGTGTTGATGACCCCTTCGATGGTGAAACCGTGGGTCTCGGCGTCGGCGAGGTACTCGGAGACGTCACGGCGGGGGTCGACGACGACGGCCCGGCCGGTGCTCGGGTCGGCGATCATGTAGGACGCGTGGGACAGGCAGTCGAGGTAGTACTGGGCGAAGAACATGGCGGGTGGCCTCCATATCGAGGAGTGGGGGTAATACCTCAGGGGGTATATAGGCGGTTCTGCTCCGCCCTGGCCGGAGGACGAGGGCGGGGCCGGGGGGCCGGCCCGGGCCGGGGGAAGCCCGGGCCGGCGGTCAGAGGCGGCCGGTGAGCATGCCGTGCCAGTACACCGGCGGGAGCCCGTACCGCTTGAACGCCCACATCGTGCGCCGCTCCTTGAAGGGGTCGATCAGCGGGAAACTGGGCGTGGGGTTGAGGTCGTAGTCGAACTCGGCGAGCAGCATCCGGTCGCGGGCCGTCACCAGCGGGCAGGAGGTGTAGCCGTCGTAGCGGTGCGACGGAGCGCGCCCGCTCATGACGTCCAGCAGATTCGCCGCGACCACCGGTGCCTGCTTGCGGACGGCCGCCCCGGTCTTGGAGGTGGGCAGGTTGGCCACGTCACCGACCGCGAAGACGTTGTCGTACGTGGGGTGCTGCAGGGTGTGCTTGTCCGCGGCCACGAAGCCCTGCGGGCTGGCCGGGTCGGCGAGCGGGCTCGCCTTGACCCAGTCGGGGGCGCTCTGTGGCGGCACGGCGTGCAGGAGGTCGAAGCCGACGGTCTCCTTCGTGCCGTTCGCGTGATCGGTGATCGTGACCTCGCGGCCGGCGCCGTCGACGGCGGTCATCTCGGAACGCAGCCGCACCTCGATGCCGTACCGGGCGACCACCTGTTCCAGCACCCGCGTCCAGGCGGGCACCTTGAACAGGGTCGGATCGGGGATGACGAAGATGATCCGGATGTCGTCGAGGACCTTTTCCCGGCGCCAGTAGTCGGCGGCCAGATAGGCGATCTTCTGCGGGGCGCCGCCGCACTTCAGCGGGGACGCCGGGTGGGTGAAGACGGCCGTGCCCGAGCGCATCCGCCGGATCAGCTCCCAGGTGCGCGGGGCGTACTCGGGCGCGTAGTTGCTGCTCACCCGGTCGTGCCCGACCGCCTCGGCCAGTCCGGGAACGCCGTCCCAGTCGAGCTGGATGCCGGGCGCCATCACGAGGTGTTCGTAGGTGAGTGCCTCGCCGCCGGACAGCTCCACCGTGCGGGCCTCGGGGTCGACGGCCAGGGCGCGGCGGCGGATCCAGCGCACCCCGTCCGGTATGACCGACCCCTCGGGGCGGCGGGTGGTGCGCAGGGGCGCCTGGCCGCCGCCGACCAGGGTCCACAGCGGCTGGTACCAGTGGGTGTCGGAGGGCTCGATCAGGGAGATGTCGGTGACGCCGGCGCGGCGCAGGCGCGCCGCCACACTGATGCCGGCGCTGCCGCCGCCGATGACGGCGACCCGGTGACGGCCGGAGATCGGGGTGTTGGCGGGGGATGGGGTGGCGACCACTTCGGAGTTCCTTTCCGGTGGGGGGGGTGCGGCTCTCGGTGGGGATCAGCCGGAGTGCGGCTGCATCCCGGCCGTGACGGGGCGGCCCCCGCGGACCCAGCCGCCGGTGCCGCCGGTCACGGAGTAGGCGTCGATGCCGCGGGAGTTCATCCAGTCGGCGGCCGTCTTGCTGCGGTTCCCGCTGGCGCAGATCACGTACACGGCCCGGTCGGTGGGCAACTCGTCGCAGCCTGCGGGCACGGTGCGCAGGGGCATCAGCCGTGCGCCGGGCACATGTCCGGCCGCGTACTCGTCCGGCTCCCGCACGTCGACGACCGGGGCGCCGTCGGCCCAGTCCACCGCGAACGCGTCCAGCGTCACTTCACGGGCCATCTCGTTGCCTCCTCAATTACCCTGGGGGGTATCCATGAGGCGAGAGTACGGCTGCTCGACGGGTTGCGTCAAATACCCCAGGGGGTATGTATTGCGAGGTTCGCCGGGTGCAGACGCCCCGCGATGGGCCCGGGCCCGGGCCGGGGCGGAGAGGCTGTGACGTAGTACACGTCCCTGCCGCCCATCAATCCGTGCGGGCCGCCACGATGACGGCCTGGACCCTGCGGGCCGTCGTGGTCACGGTGGGGATCCTGCGGGCCGTCGTGGTCACGGTGGGGATCCTGCGGGCCGTCGTGGTCACGGCCCGGTCCGCACGGACCGCCATGGTCACGGCCCGGAGCATGCCGGCCGACCAGGACCCCGAACACCGACCGCCTCGACGATGGCCTGTATGGCCGAGGCGCTCGGCATGCAGCTGCCGGGCCCGGCGGCCTGGCCCGCAGTCGGCTCCCGGCGGATGGAGACCGCGCAGGCGGCGGGGCAGCACCGGTCCCGGCCGTACCCGCCGGCCTGACCGGCCTGACCGGCCTGACCGGCCTGACCGGCCTGACCGGCCTGACCGGCCTGACCGGCCTGACCGGTCAGGCCGAGGAGGGGCCGGTGAGTCGGGTCCGGCCCTTCTCGGTCCGCTGTCGGTGCATGTCAGCTCGTCGGGCCCGGTGGGCGGGGGAAGCCCGCCGGCTCGGCCGGCGAGTTCCCGGGCCCGGTGTTGCGGACGGCCAGGAGCGCCGCGCCGATGTGGGCCACCGCTCGCGGATCGGACAGGGAGCGCTGTGTCAGTTCCTCGACACGGCGCAGCCGGTAGCGGACGGTGTTGGGATGGACGAACAGGCGCCCGGCCGCGTCCTTGGCGGAGCCGGAGGTGGCGAACCACTGCTCCAGGGTTTCCAGGAGGCGGGCACGCTCCGCGGCCGGGAGGCCGAGGACCGGCCGGAGTGTCACGTCCACCAGGTGCGCGGCTTCCGCGGGCGCGGCGGCGACGACCATGGCCAGCGGGTCGTCGTCGAACCGCGCGACACCGGGCCCGGTGTGCCGCAGACCGGCCAGGGCCAGCCGCGCGAAGCGCAGGGCCTGCGGGGTGTCCCGTAGCGACTCGAAACAGGGGCTGACGCCCACGCGGGCGGTTCGGGCGCGGTTCAGGACGCGCAGCAGGGCGGCCTCGGCAGCCGGTGTGGACAGGGCCACAAGGCCGATCTGCTGGTCAGGCAACAGCCGCCAGGCAGAGGGGAGTTGTGCCTGGCGCAGTGCCGACTCGATACCGGTGAGCGGTTCCTCGCCCGGTGCGTCGGCGACCGCCGCGGCGACGGCGTAGGGGCCGCGTTCGGGCAGGCCGAGCTCACGGGCGGCGTCCCGCAGGGTGGTGCGGTCGGCGATGACGCCGGTGAACAGCGCCTCCGCCAGCGCCGAGCGCCGGGCCTCGCGCTGCGAGGTCAGCTCGGCGGAAGCCTCCCGGTGGGCCGCCGCCACCGACTGGGCGTACTGGCCGAACAGCGCCCAGATCTCCGCCGACCGCGACACCAACTCGGCGTCCGAGACCTCGGGACGGGCCCGTGCCTCCGCGAGGATCTCCGACCACAGGAACGCGAAGCCGATCCGGTACGCGTGCAGGGTGTCCGCCAGCGGCATGCCCTGCTCGGCACGGGCGCGGCCGGTCTCACGTGACGGGCTCGGGTCCGGATCCGCGGCGTCCGCACGGCCGAGGCGGTCCAGCACCAGGGTCGCGTTGGAGGTGGTCGAGTGCACCAGTGAGTCGAACGGGGTCAGGGAGTCGTCCTTGTAGGCGTCGACCTGCGCCCGGATGTGCAGCGCCATCTGCTCACCCAGCTCCGGCACCCGTGCCCGCAACGCCGCAACCACGTCCGACATGTCCATTTTCCCAGCGTAACGCGCCGGTTTTGTTCCCCGGAACAAACCGCCCGCCGATTCGCTGTCCCGCCGGCCATAGGACCTCGCCCCGGTACGGCAGCACCATGGCGTCCACATGAACAGCGGATTTCGACGATGACATGCGTGGAGGCAGGCCATGGCCAATCTGGCACAGTTCCTGGTCGAGACGGCACGACGGCAGCCGGAGCGGCCCGCCCTTCGTCTCGGTGAGCAGGTCACCGGCTATGCGGAACTGGACGAGCGCAGTGCCCGCGCCGCCGCGCTGCTGCGCGCCGAGGGGGTACGGCCCGGTGACCGGGTCGCCCTGATGCTTCCCAACGTTCCCGAGTTCGTCGTCCTCTACTACGGTGCACTGCGTGCCGGAGCGGTCGTCGTACCGCTGAACCCGCTGCTGAAGGCGCGGGAGACCGCCTTCCACCTGAGCGACTCCGGAGCGGTGCTGCTGTGCGAATGGCACCAGGCGCCGGGCGAGGGCGCGAAGGGTGCGGCCACCGCCGGGGTGCGGCACCTGGCTGTGGAGCCCGGCGACCTCGCCGCCCGGCTGTCCGGGCACGAGCCGCTCGCCGAGGTGGCGGACACCGGCGACGAGGACGTGGCGGTGCTGCTGTACACCTCCGGCACCACGGGCCGCCCCAAGGGCGCCTCCCTCACCCACGGCGGGCTGCGGCACAACACCGAGGTCAACATGGTGTCCGTGCAGCGGATGACCCCGGACGACGTGGTGGTCGGCTGTCTGCCGCTGTTCCACATCTTCGGCCAGATCTGCACCATGAGTGTGGCCGTTCTCAGCGGTGCCTCGCTCACCCTGATCCCGCGCTTCGACCCGCAGGCCGTCCTGGACGCCATCGCCCGCGACCGTGCCACGGTCTTCGAGGGCGTCCCCACCATGTACGCGGCACTGCTCCAGCACCCCTCGGACGCCGACATGTCGACCCTGCGGATGTGCATCTCCGGCGGGGCGTCGCTGCCGGTGGAGATTCTGCACGGCTTCGAGCGGCGCTTCGGCTGCGTGGTACTGGAGGGTTTCGGTATGTCCGAAACCAGCCCGGTCGTCACCTTCAACCACCCCGACCGGCCGCGCAAGCCCGGCTCCATCGGCACCCCGATCCAGGACGTGGAGGTGCGGGTCCTGGACGACAACGGCCGGGACGTGCCGCGCGGCGAGGTCGGCGAGCTGGCCGTCCGCGGCCCCAACGTGATGAAGGGGTACTGGAACCTCCCCGAGGAGACCGCGGCCGCCATCCCGGACGGCTGGCTGCGCACCGGGGACCTGGCACGGCAGGACGAGGACGGCTACTTCTACGTCGTCGACCGCAAGAAGGACATGATCATCCGGGGTGGTTACAACGTCTACCCGCGCGAGATCGAGGAGGTGCTGCACGAGCACCCCGCCGTCGCGCTGGCCGCCGTGGTGGGCGTCGGACATGCCCACCTCGGGGAGGAGATCGGCGCCGCGGTGGTGCTGCGCCCGGGTGCCGAGGTCACGCCGGACGAACTGCGGGAGTTCGTCAAGGAGCGGGTGGCGGCGTACAAGTACCCGCGCGAGGTGTGGATCACGGACACCCTGCCGACGGGCCCCAGCGGCAAGATCCTCAAGCGGGAGATCACGGCGCCGGCGGAATGAACCGGCGGGTCCGACCTTCGCGCGGCGCCCTGCACCGGACGGTTCCGGTACAGGGCGCCGCGCGCGCAGGACGGTCCCGGACGGCGTGGACGACGAATGCGTGTATGCCCGGCCGGACGTGCGAGGTACTGCGGGTGACGGGTACCTCCACACACGACGGGGATGGCGTCGACATGACCGTCCGTCGGACCCCGTCAGCCCTGGGCGGTGTGGGTGACGAAGCCGGTCCAGGCGGTGGGGGAGAGGGCGAGCTCGGCGCCGTTGTGGTCCTTGGAGTCCCGGACGTGGACCGCCCCCGTGCCCTGTGTGCCCCACGCGACCTCGACGCAGTCGTCGCCGTCGGAACCGCTGTAGCTGCTCTTGAACCAGACCCGTTCGTCGATGCCGCTCATGGCGCTCCTCGCAGTCGCTTCAACAGGCTCCGGGAGTCGTCGGAGGTGAGAGCCTGCGAGCGCAGTCTCGCATACCGCTGAAGCATGATGCTGACCTCTTTCGGGGTCATGACCAGCATCCCGCCACGCTGCCCCTCCGCATAGCCGAACCACTTGTGCTCCGGGGACTCCAGGAGCCTCAGCGGCCCGTCGAACCCGGCATGGTCCGGCTGATGGGTCGGCATGATCTGCAACTCGACGTTGAACTGCGACGACCGTTCCAGAAGGCTGTCGAGCAACTCCCGCGTCACGTCCGGGCCTCCGGTGCCGCGCTCCAGCAACGCCTGCTCGACGATGAAGCTGAACGTGATCGCCGGCCTGCGGTCGAACAGCCGCTGACGCTCCAGGCGGGCCGTGACCTGCTGGGTCACCTGGTCCTCGTCCTTGACCGGTGGGACGCTTTCCGTCACCGCCCGCGCGTAGCGTTCCGTCTGCAACAGGCCGGGAACCACCCGGCAGTCGTAGGTCCACAGCGTCACCGACCGGGTCTCCAGCCGCGCCCACTGCCGGAACCAGCTCGCCAGCCCCACCTGCCGCGACAGATGCGGCGCTGCCCTGCGCAGCGCGCCGGTGTTGCCGGTCGCCTCCTCCGCGCGTTCCACGAAGCCCCGGTCGGGCATGCGGCGGCCCAGTTCCACCGAGGCCACCGTGTGCCTGGAGAAGCAGACCAGGGTGGCGAAATCCTCCCGGCTGAGGCCCGCGTGCTCCCGTAAGGCCTGGACGACCGCGCCGAAGGTGCGCATGCTGTCCGAGACCCCGGGCTCACCACAACTCCCGGTGCGCGCCCCGTCGTCCATGTTCTCATCGGCCACCGTCGGCCACCTTCCCGCGCACATACCGCGCCGTACCGCTTCTTACCGGGCACCATCGTCACCCGGCGCGGGGCGTACCGTCCACAGAGTGTGTGCGTACGCTGACATTGCGTACACGTACCGGAGTTGGTGATCCGGCGCAATTCCGGTCGCCGGCGAGGGGAGGGGCCGCGTCGCACCCGTCTGCACCGGCTGAGGGATCGGCGCAATGCGATGTTGGTCATGCCGTCGCCACGTCGACTACGGCGGGAAGTGGACCTACCGTACTGCCACGGCTGCTGGTTGACCGCCGGGGATCGCCGCGGAGTGGGGGACGCCGGGGTTCTTCCCGGAACGAGTGGCCGGGGCGCACGCGGGACCATCGCGTCCCTGCACACCCCTATGGCTGACCACGAGACGAAAGAGCCGAGCATGCTCATTGGAGTGACCCGGGAGACCAGACCCGGGGAGACCCGGGTCGCGGCCACGCCCGCGACCGTCAGGCAACTGACCGCACTGGGCTACGACGTGGTGATCGAGACCGGGGCGGGTACGGGTTCGAGCATCACCGACGAGGCGTTCACCGAGGCCGGTGCCACGATCGGCACCGCGGAGGAGGCGTGGCGTGCCGACCTGGTCTTCCGGGTGAACGCCCCCGAGATCACGGAGGTGGAGCGGCTCAAGGAGGGCGCGACGCTGGTCGCCCCGCTCGCGCCGGCGGCCAACGGCGACCTGCTCACGGCGCTGGCCGGGCGCAAGGTCGACGCCTTCGCGATGGACGCCGTTCCGCGCATCTCCCGGGCGCAGTCGCTGGACATCCTCTCCAGCCAGGCCAACATCGCGGGGTACCGCGCGGTGATCGAGGCGGCGCACCACTTCGGCCGGTTCTTCACCGGCCAGGTGACCGCGGCGGGCAAGGTGCCGCCGGCCAAGGTGCTCGTCGCCGGTGTCGGCGTGGCGGGTCTGGCGGCGATCGGCGCGGCCGCCTCCCTGGGCGCCGTCGTCCGTGCCACCGATCCCCGGCCCGAGGTCGCCGACCAGGTGAAGTCGCTCGGCGGCGCGTACCTGCCGGTGGACGTCGAGGTCGAGCAGTCGACCGACGGCTACGCGAAGGCCACCTCCGAGGCGTACGACCGGCGGGCCGCCGAGATCTACTCCGAGCAGGCCGCGGACGTGGACATCATCATCACCACGGCCCTGATCCCGGGCCGGCCGGCGCCGAGGCTGATCACGGCCGCCGACATCGCCGCCATGAAGCCCGGCAGCGTCGTCGTCGACATGGCCACCGCCCAGGGCGGGAACGTCGAGGGATCGGTCAAGGACCAGGTCGTCACGACCGCCAACGGCGTGACGATCATCGGCTACACCGACCTGCCGGCGCGTCTGCCGGCGCAGTCGTCACAGCTGTACGGCACCAACCTGGTCAACCTGATGAAGCTGGTCACCCCCGCCAAGGACGGGCGGCTCGCCCTCGATCTCGAGGACGCCGTGCAGCGCGGACTGACCGTGGTCCACCAGGGCGACGTGCTCTGGCCACCACCCCCGGTGCAGGTGTCCTCGGCCCCCGCCACGACCACTCCCGCCACCCAGCCGGGGAAGACGGGCGAGAAGGCGGCCACGGCGGAGAAGAAGCTCACCGCGACCGCCAGACTGGCCCTCGTCGGCACCGGATCGCTGGCGCTGTTCCTGCTCAACGCCGTCGCCCCCTCACAGATCACCCAGCACTTCACCGTGCTGACCCTGGCGATCGTGGTCGGCTTCTACGTGATCGGCCACGTGCACCACGCGCTGCACACGCCGCTGATGTCGGTCACCAACGCCATCTCGGGGATCGTCGTGGTGGGAGCGCTGCTCCAGCTGACCGGCAGCGACAACGTGGTGCTGGTGCTGGCCGGAGTCGCCACGCTGCTCGCCTCGATCAACATCTTCGGAGGCTTCGCCGTCACCCGCCGCATGCTCTCGATGTTCCGGAAGGCGTGACGTGACCATGGACATCCTCTCGATCTCCGGCGCGGCCTACCTGGTCGCCGCCCTGCTGTTCATCCTGGCGCTCGCCGGGCTCTCCAAGCACGAAACCGCCTCCCAGGGCTGGCTCTACGGCGTCGTGGGCATGACGCTCGCGCTCGTGGCCACGGTCCTCCGGGTCACCGACGCCGGTTCGGCCACCTCCGTCATCGTCCTCGTGGCCGCGGTCGCGGTCGGGGCGGTCGTCGGGCTCTGGTGCGCGAAGCGGGTGCAGATGACCGGCATGCCCGAACTGATCGCGCTGCTGCACTCCTTCGTCGGTCTCGCCGCGGTGCTGATCGGCTGGAACGGTCACCTGGAGGCGGGTGCGCACGCCGACGGCATCCACTACGCCGAGGTCTTCATCGGTGTCTTCATCGGCGCGGTCACCTTCACCGGCTCCATCGTCGCCTTCCTGAAGCTCTCGGCGCGGATGAAGTCCGCACCGCTGATGCTGCCGGGCAAGAACGCCATCAACGTCGGGGCCCTGGCCGGCTTCGTGATCCTCACGGTGGTCTACGTCATCACGCCGTCCCTCGGACTGCTGACCGCGGTCACCGTGCTGGCGCTGGCCCTCGGCTGGCACCTGGTCGCCTCCATCGGCGGCGGCGACATGCCCGTCGTCGTCTCCATGCTCAACAGCTACTCGGGCTGGGCGGCCGCCGCCTCGGGGTTCCTGCTGGGCAACGACCTCCTGATCGTCACGGGCGCGCTGGTCGGTTCCTCCGGTGCGTACCTCTCGTACATCATGTGCAAGGCGATGAACCGCTCCTTCTTCTCCGTCATCGCGGGCGGCTTCGGTATTGAGGCGGGTCCGTCGGGTGACCGGGACTACGGCGAGCACCGTGAGATCTCCGCCTCGGACACCGCCGACCTGCTCCTGTCGGCCTCGTCCGTCGTCATCACCCCCGGCTACGGCATGGCGGTGGCGCAGGCGCAGTACCCGGTCGCGGAGATGGCCCGGCTGCTGCGCGAGAAGGGCGTCGAGGTGCGTTTCGCCATCCACCCGGTCGCCGGGCGGCTGCCCGGGCACATGAACGTCCTGCTGGCCGAGGCGAAGGTGCCGTACGACATCGTCCTGGAGATGGACGAGATCAACGACGAACTCGCCGACACGGACGTGGTGCTGGTCATCGGCGCCAACGACACCGTCAACCCGGCGGCGGCCGAGGACCCGGACTCGCCGATCGCGGGAATGCCGGTGCTCCGGGTGTGGGAGGCCGGGAACGTGGTGGTCTTCAAGCGGTCGATGGCCGTCGGCTACGCCGGCGTACAGAACCCGCTCTTCTTCCGGGAGAACTCCCAGATGCTCTTCGGCGACGCCAAGACACGCGTCGACGAGATCGTGGGAGCCCTGGCCCGGGTGCCGGCCTGAGACGGACGCCGGTGCGGTGGTGGTGACACCGCACCGGCACACCGCCGTCCCTGCGGGAGATCAGCGTCGGGGCCTTGACGAGGCCGTGCGTGCCAGGGGAGTCGATCCGGGAGCGTGCCGTAGGAGCCGCGAGGCTCCTTTTCGCCTTCTCTGATGCGCCCGGCCCGCCGGAGGGGCGCGAGCCCTGCCGCCCGGTGGTCGGAGGCATCCGTACCGGCTGCGGAATGTGTGCATGGCTGATATTCCGTACGCGAATCGTCGTCGCGGGTGAGTTGTCCACAGGCCCCGGCGGACGGCGGGCGGGGCGGTGATGATGGAGCCATGGTGGAAGAACTGACCCGCGTCTCCCGCGGTGAGCGGTCGGCCGGGAGGCCGGGGCGTGCGGTGCTGCCCCCGGCGCTGCGGGCGTGGCTGGGGACGGTCGCGGTGCTTGCCGCGCTGGTGACCGGCGCACTCGGAGTCGTGTACGCCGGCGGCGGCGAGCCGGGGGGAGTGGACGCGTGGGTCCCGGTGGGGTCCTCGGGGCGGGATGCCGCTCTGGCCGTGGACTTCCTGGGGGAGCCCGTGGGAGCGGCGGTGCTGGTCCTGGTCGCCGTGACCGGCTGTCTGCTGGGCCGGTGGGCTCGTGCGGCGGTGCTCGTCGTCGCCGGGACCGGTCTGGCCGTGGGGATCACCAAGCTGCTCAAGCCGCTGGTGGGGCGCACCATCCACGGTGACGCCAACCTGTCCTACCCGAGCGGGCACACCGCCTTCCTCACCGCGTTCGCCCTCGTGGGGGCACTGGTCGTGACGGGCCGGCTCGGCCTCGGCAGGACGGCCGGTCTGTCACTCGTGCTCGCCGCCGCGCTGGTCGCCGGGGGAGCCATGGGCTGGGCGCAGGTCACCCTGGGCGCGCACTACCCGACGGACGTCCTCGGCGGCTGGTGCACCGCGCTGGCGGTGATACCGGTGACCGCGTGGGCGGTCGACGCGGGGTGGCGAAGACGGCTCTGACGTCACGTCACGCCCGGGGGCGGAACACCGGCTTCACCGGACGGCCGCCCAGCCACGGGGTCGGGTCACCGGCGTCCAGTGCCTTCCGGTACACCGCGCACGCCTGGGCCACCACGCCGACGGTGTGCTCGATGTCCGCGTCGTCGAGCGCGGCGCTCACCACGAACGACGGGGCCAGCACCCCGCCCGCCAGGAGGTGGCGCAGGAACAGGGTGCGGTACTCCTGCGAGGGCCGGCCCTCCTCGTCCAGGGTGGCGAAGACCAGATTGCTGGCCCGGCCCCGGACGACCACGTGGTCGCCGACGCCCATGCTCGCCGCCGCGTCACGGACCCCGGCGGCCAGCCGCTCGCCGAGGGCGTGCAGGCGCGCGGTGACCCCCTCCTCGACGTAGGTGGTCTGTACGGCCATCGCGGCGGCCAGGGAGTGGGTCTCCGCGCCGTGCGTCGTGGAGAGGAGGAACACCCGGTCGCCGGAGTGGCGCAGCCCGCCCCGTTCCATCAGCTCGCGGCGCCCGGCCAGCGCGGAGACGGCGAACCCGTTGCCCAGCGCCTTGCCGAACGTGGAGAGGTCGGGGACGACGCCGTACAGGCCCTGGGCGCCCGCCTCGGACCAGCGGAAGCCCGTGATCATCTCGTCGAAGACCAGGACGCAGCCGTGCCGGTCGGCCAGTTCGCGCAGACCGGCGAGATAGCCGGGCGGCGGCTCGGTGTGGGTGGCGGGTTCGAGGATGAGGCAGGCGATCTCGTCCTGGTGCCGGGTGAGGAGTTCTTCCGTGGCGGCCAGGTCGCCGTAAGGGAACCCCACGGTGAGGTCGGTGGTCGCCGCCGGGATGCCGGCGGACATCGGAGTGGTGCCGATGAACCAGTCGTCGACGGAGAAGAACGGATGGTCGGCGCAGAGGGCCACCCGGGGGCGCCCCGTGACGGCGCGGGCCAGGCGCACCGCCGCGGTGGTGGCGTCGGAGCCGTTCTTCGCGAACTTCACCATCTCGGCGGTGGGCACCGTGGCCAGGAAGCGCTCCGCGGCCTCGGCCTCCAGGAGGGACGGGCGGACGAAGTTGCTGCCGCGGTCCAGTTCGCGTCGTACCGCTTCGAGTACGCGGGGGTGGGCGTGGCCGAGGCTGACCGAGCGCAGGCCGGAGCCGTACTCGATGTAGCGGTTGCCGTCGACGTCCCATACGTGGGCGCCGCGGCCGTGGCTGATGACCGGGGCCAGGAGTTCGGGGTACTGGTCGTCGCCCTTGGCGTAGGTGTGCGCGCCGCCGGGGATCAGGGCGTGCAGCCGCTCGTTCGCCTCCCGTGAGCGGGGCAGGCGGAATTCCTCGGTGGTCACGCCTCAGCTCTCCCTCTGCTTCAGAACCTCGGCCAGGCTCGGCGCCTCCCGGTCCCGCCGGGACATCGAGGTGACGGGCAGGGGCCAGTCGACGGCCAGCTCCGGGTCGTCGAAGGCGATCGTCACGTCCTCGGCCGGGTCGTGCGGGCGGTCAATCCGGTACGAGGTGTCGGCGGTGTCGGTCAGCGCCTGAAAGCCGTGTGCGCACCCCGCCGGGATGTACAGGGTCGCCTGTGTCTCGCCGGACAGTTCGAAGGTGGCCCGGCCCAGGTAGGTCGGCGAGTCCGGCCGCAGGTCCACGACCACGTCGAAGATCCGCCCGTACGAGCACCGCACCAGCTTCGCCTCCCCGGCGCCGGAGCGCAGGTGCAGGCCGCGCAGTACGCCCTTGACCGAACGGGACAGGCTGTCCTGGACGAAGGCGTCCGGGTCGAGACCCACCGAGCGGATCACGTCGGCGTCGAAGGTGCGGCAGAAGAAGCCGCGCTCGTCGGCGTACGGCGTCGGCTCGAAGAGGTACGCCCCGGCGATCTCCGGGACTTCGGTCGCTTTCATGAGGTCTCCCGCAGGGCGTGGTCGGTCGCAGGGAACAGGGCCGCCGTCAAGGCGGTGAACGCGTCGTCGAGTCGTGCGGCGGTGACCCGGTTCCGCTCGGCCAGGATCTGCCGCAGCTCCGCCGAACGCTTCTCCAACTCCCGGAACTGCTGCAGGAGTCGGTCGGCGTCGATGTCCCGCGCCGGGTGGCTGTAGCCCTCCAGGCCCATGCCGGCCATCAGCGCGTCGCTCTTCGCCGCGTAGCTGAGCGCCAGCGTCGGTGTGCCGGTCCGCAGCGCGCAGACCAGGTTGTGGTACCGGGTCGCCACCACGGCGTCGGCCGCCGCCGTCTCCCTCATCAGGTCGGCCAGCGAGGCGACTTCGGCGGCGGTGACCAGCGGCGAGTCCACCGCGTCGATGATCGCCGCGGCCACCGGGGCGTCGCACGCGTCGCCGGTGAGCAGCCGGACCGGCCTGCCCTCCCCGGCCAGCGCGCGCACGAAGCGGATCACGCCGTCGAGGTAGCGCCGGTGGATCTCCCCGGCCCGGGCGCGGTCGTCGTCGCCGCCGTGGAAGTCCATGACGCCGACGCAGACCGGGCCCGGCCGCCGGCCCTCGCCGGCCGGCGGTACCGGCAGGGCGAACGCGAGGTCCGGGTGGACCTCGTCGCGCGCGGTGTCCACGCCCATCGACCGCATCGCGTCCCGGGACAGGGCGTCCCGGTACGACCGGTACGCGGCCAGCCGCGCCGACCGGCGCACCAGGGCCCGGGTCGGCCGGCTGCCGATCGGGGCGGCGCCGACGCCGACCAGCGCGACCTTGGTGCGCAGCAGCCTGCCGCTCGCGCAGAGCAGGAACAGCGCGTACGGGAAGCCCCACGGCCGCAGCGGCAGCGTGGCCTCCAGCACGCCCATGCCCGGCACGATCACCACGTCGTGCCGGCGCACCCAGGCGGCGGTGCGGACGACGTCGACGAGTTTGCCCACGCCCTTCCCCGCGACCGTGCCCGCACGCGACGCCGTCCGGTACTCCCCCCGGTACCAGTGCAGCCGCGTCGCGGGGATCCCGTAGCGGGCCGTGACGACCTCGGGCCCGCCGCACAGCGCGTCCACGGCCGCCTCCGGGTGGGCGGTGCGCAGATATCCGAGCACGGCCTCCAGCGACCCGTCGTTGCCGAGGTTGCCCGAGCCGAGCAGCCCGAACACCCCGACCCGCACCGCGCTCACCCCCGCCGTCCCTCACGGCCGGCGACCAGCGCGTCGACGGACACGGTGAGCAGGTCCGGGTCGGCCGGGGCGCGGTCCTCGACCCGCTCGCCGGCGCCCGGCCGGACCCGGCTGGTCATCCACGCGGCCAGGTGGCGGTAGCACGCGCGCCGGTCGGCCGGGGACAGCGGCGCCCGCCGGATCGCCGAGACGAAGCCCCACACGTACTCGGCGAGCAGCCGGGGCGTCGGATGCAGCGGGCCGGCCCGGCGCGGGTCCAGGTTGACGCACCGGGAGCGCTTGGAGGGGTTCGCCCGCTCGGCGCGGGTGGGGTGGTCGCGGCGGAAGTACAGCAGCTCCGGCACCTGGTGGAAGGGCCCGTGCAGGGTGATCTCGGCGACGAACACGCGGTCCGCGTGGTGGTAGCTGTCGTGCGGCTTCACCTTGCGCAGTACGTCGGCCCGCATCACCCCGTAGAAGTCGTCGCCGCCGGGCTCGAACAGCAGGCTGCGGAAGCGCTCCGGCGCGTGCGGGGAGTCGGTGGCGAGCCCGTACGCGTAGGGGACCTTCACCGCGCCGTCGCCGTCGATGACCGCCTGGCCGCTGTGCGCGAGGATCACGTCAGGACGCTCGTCCAGTGCCTCGACGCACGCCCGCAGCAGGTCCCGGGCGTACAGGTCGTCGTGCGAGGCCCACTTGAACAGCTCGCTGCGGCACTCGGTGAACACATGGTTGTGGTTCGGCGCGGCGCCGATGTTCCGGGCCAGCCGGACGTACCGGATGCGCGAGTCGCGCGCCGCGTACTTCCGGCAGATGTCCTGGGTGCCGTCGGTCGAGGCGTTGTCGGAGATGACCAGTTCGAAATCCTCGTACGTCTGGCCGAGCAGGGCGTCGAGCGACTCGGCGAGGTACTCCTCGCCGTTGTAGACGGGCAGGCCGATGCTCAGCCTGGGCTGCGCGGTCATGGTGTCCTCACTTCGGGGATGGTGTTCCGGTGGTGCTCGCGCAGGGCGGAGCGCAGCTGCAGCCACCACACGGCCGAGCTGCAGACGGTCGCGGCGGCGACGCCCCAGGCCGAGCCGGCGGTGCCGGCCCAGACCGCGCCGCCGAGACCGCCGGTGACGTAACAGGCGGAGGCGAACAGCTGGCTGCGCAGGCTGCGCCGGGCCGCGCCGAGCGCGCGCAGCCCGGCCGCCGCGCCGGTGCCGAGCCCCGCGCCCGCGACGCCGAGCGTGACGGGCACCACGAGCTCCGCGGCGGCGCTCCAGACGCCGCCGAGCATGAGTTCGCCGAGCCGGTCCGGCACCAGCAGCAGGGCGCCGCCCCAGAGCAGCGCGGCGAGGGCCTGTCCGCCGCCGAGGAGGAGGCAGAACGCGCCGAGGCGGTGCGGGGCCCGCCGCAGTATCCGCGCCGCCTCCGCGACGGTGACCAGGGACAGCCCCATCAGCAGGGCGAGGAACGGGCCGAGCAGCAACTCGGCCCCCCGGATCACGCCCACCGCGCCGATCCCGACGATCACGCCGAGCCCGTACGCCCGCAGCTGACTCGCGCCGCTGTTGCTGACGTTCTCGACCAGGTAGCGGTAGCCGAGGTCGCGGTGCGCGCGGATCCACACGCGCGCACCGGACAGGTGGGGCCGGATCCCGGACTGGAGGCAGCCGTACAGGGCGGCCACCGCGGCGGACCCGCCCCAGGCGAGCACGAAGGCGGACACGCTGCCCACGCGGGCCGCCACCACCATGGCGGGGACGAGGGCCACGCCCCACACGACGTCGTTGACGAACGCCTTCCGCCCGGTGCCGGCGGCGAAGAATGCGAACCGCCACGCGTCCTGCAGCAGCAGCCCCGGCAGGACGACGCCGAGGCAGACGAACGCGGGGCCCAGGCGGCCGCCGAGCGCGAGGCCGGCCCCCACGGACGCCGCCCCGAGAGCGGCCCCGACGCCGAGCGCGGTACCCGACGACCGGGCCACCGCGCCCCGCCAGGACGCCTCCGGTACTCCGCTGAAGCGCACCACGAGCGGGTCGGTGGCCAGTCCGCGGGAGACGTTGAGCACCACGCCGTAGGTCACCCAGGCCAGGCTGAACACGCCGAACGCGGTCACTCCCAGCGAGCGGGCGACGTAGACGCCCACCACGAAGTTGGACACGCTGGAGGCCGCCTGGTCGGCCAGTCCCCACGACAGCCGCCCGGCGAGGGCCCGCCGGGCGGACCCGGCCGGCGCCCTCGTCTCCTTCGTCTCCCCCTCGGTGGGCACCGGCGTCACGCCTTGATCAGTCCGGCGCCGCGCAGGGCTCCGGCCGCGTCGGCGACGGTGTCGAACGGCAGCCCGGCCCGCTCGGCGACGTCCAGCAGGCTGTGCTCCCCGTCGGAGAGGCTGAGGACCCAGAGCATGGCCAGCTGGGCCTGCTTCGCGTCGCTGCGGCCCCCGAGCGAGTCGTACAGTCCCCGCCGCCCCAACTGCGGTTCGCCGTAGGGGCTGAGGTTGACGTACCGCCGGTTGCGGTCGAGGACGCCGAACGCCTCGCGGCAGACCGCGAGGGTGTCCGCCATCGCCTCCGGGGACACGAAGTCCGGGTTGTCCGCCGAGGTGTGGTACTCGGGGTACCCGGCGTACGGGGTCCGGGTGAGCGAGCCCACGCCGAGGTCGAACCCGGGGGAACAGTACTGCCGCTCGTCGTAGCCGTACGGGGTGAACTCCGTGATGCGGTGCGGGCGTCCGGACGCGGTCAGGACATGCCGCAGCACCCGGTCGATCTCCGCGTCACCGCGCCTGCTCCGCTTGTACGTCAACTGCCCCCGGTCGCCGGCGCAGGCCAGCACCAGGCCGTGCTTGACCCGGTCGACCCGCTCGGCGTTGCAGGCCAGCCAGGTGATCGCCCCGATGGTGCCGGGGGCGAAGATGAACCGGTAGGTGTAGTGGGGCTGTCGCTCCGCCAGCTCCCGGGCCAGGAAGACCGCCACCGCGATGCCCGCCAGGTTGTCGTTGGCCAGTGACGGATGGCAGACATGACAGGAGACGATCACCTCGTCGGGGACCTGCCCGGGGACCACGTGCTCGGCGTAGGTGAGATGGCCGTCGGCGAGCGTGGAGTCGATCCGCACCTCGTACGGGCCGTCCGGCATCGCGTCCAGGGTCTCCTGGGCCAGGCAGAACCCCCACGCCGGCTCGTAGTAGCTGGTGCGGTACGGCACCCAGGACGGACGGTCCGGCAGGGTGTGCAGGTGCGGGCGCAGCTCGGCCAGGGACATGGTCGCCGACACCGGCACGCTGTAGCCGAGCACGTGCAGACTGGACGCGGCGAAGTCGACGACCCGCCGGCCGGAGGCGTCGGCGATGTACGCATCCCGGATGTTCCACTCCTGCGGCACCGTCCAGTCGAGCACCTGGGTGCCGGTCGGCACCTCGTGCACCCGCAGCGGGAGGTGACCGCCGACGATGTCCAGGGTGGCGCGCACCCCGTCGCCGGTGATGCTCCGGCACAACGGGTACAACCGCTCCACCAGCGCGTGCATCTCCTCGCCGACCTCGGTCACCGGCGCCACCGCAGGGTGTCGTCGACGGCCCCGGCCTCGGACGCGGCGCGCAGGACGGCGAGCCGGGTGAAGCGGCGCTCGAAGTCCTCCCGGGTCAGCCCGTGCGCGCGGTAGGCGTCGGCGAGTTCGAGCGCGCCCCGCTTCACCGTCCACTCGCAGTCGAAGCCGGGTATCGCGGCGCGGAACCGGGAGAAGTCCACCCGGTACGACCGCGGATCGGCGCCGGTCTCCCCGGTGATCACCACCTTGGAGCCGGACACCGCCTCGGCGACCTGCCCGGCGATCTCCGCGACCGTGACGTTGTTGATCTCGCTGCCGATGTTGAACGCCCGGTCGTGCACCGCCGTGCGCGGAGCGACCAGCGCGGCCGCGAACGCGCGGGCGATGTCGGCGGCGTGCACCAGCGGGCGCCACGGGGTGCCGTCGGAGAGCACCAGGACCTCGCCGGACAGCAGCGCGTGGCCCACCAGGTTGTTCAGCACGATGTCGGCGCGCAGCCGGGGCGAGAATCCGAAGGCGGTGGCGTTGCGCAGGTACACCGGGCTGAAGTCGCCGTCGGACAGCGCGTGCAGATCGTCCTCCACCCGCACCTTGGACTCGGCGTACGGCGTCACCGGGCGCAGCGGGGCGTCCTCGCCCACCAGTTCGTCTCCGCCGGCGGCCCCGTAGACCGAGCAGGTCGACGCGTACAGGAACCGCTGGACCCCGGCGTCACGGGCCAGCCGGGCGAGGCGCACGGACGCGTGGTGGTTGATGTCGTAGGTGAGTTCCGGGGCCAGCGATCCCAGCGGGTCGTTGGACAGGGCGGCCAGATGGATCACGGCGTCCACCCCGGCCACGTGGTCGGCCGTGATGTCGC
Organism: Streptomyces sp. NPDC086080; assembly: GCF_044540255.1. Lineage (NCBI taxonomy): Bacteria > Bacillati > Actinomycetota > Actinomycetes > Kitasatosporales > Streptomycetaceae > Streptomyces > Streptomyces sp. NPDC086080. Next base: position 34,696 of record NZ_JBITRU010000028.1, on the reverse strand, counting down.
GCAGGTCCACCCGGTGCCCGGGCGGGTCCGCGGGCGCCGGTCCCAGCACGCAGTCGGCGAACAGGCCGGCGTCCAGTCCGACGACCTCGTGCCCGGCGGCGGCGAGCACCGGGGCCATCACGGTGCCGAGGTAGCCCTGGTGTCCGGTGAGCAGTACGCGCAAGGTTCAATCCCCCAGGTCGAGAGTGAGTTTGGTGACGGCGAACGCCTCGGCGTAGCGCGCGTGGCATTCGATACCGCGGATCCGGGCCAGCCCGAGGAAGGCCTCCCGGTCGTACCAGGGCCGGTGCCGCTGCGAGGGGTAGTGCTCCTGCAGCAGCCGCACCTTCCGTTCGGCGAGGTCCGGCGACAGCGGCTGGTAGGCCACCGGGCGGCCCAGATCGCCGTCCCACTTGACGATCTCGTAGCCGAGCACGAGGTGGTCGCGGAACGCGGTGGTCATCAGCTCCGCCAGGCCGCGGTGGTCCTGGTGGGCGTCCTCGGTGCGCGGGGCCAGGACGAGATCCGGCTCGGTCCGCGTCCGCAGTTCCTCGACCGCGTCCTTGGCCTCCTCCCAGTGCGCCGGTATCCGGCCGTCCGGCAGCTTGAGCACGGTGAGCCGCAGGTCGGCGTTCGGGCAGAAGGCGGCGAGCGCGGCCCGCTCCTCCTGCTCCCGCTCGCCGCCACCGCCGGAGAGCACCAGCGCGTCGACGCGGATGCCCGGCTGGGCGAGGCACAGCGTCAGCAGGGTGCCGCCGGCGCCGATGGCGATGTCGTCGCAGTGCGCGCCCACCGCGACGACCCGGTCCAGGGGCCCGGTGCCGAGCCGGATCACGCGTCGGCTCCGACGCTGTCCCGTTCCCACACGGCCCAGGGGCGCTCGCCCCGTGCGTAGGCCTCGTCGAGCGCGGCCCGCTCCTTCACGGTGTCGGTCGGCTTCCAGAAACCGCGGTGCCGGTGCGCCACCAGACGTCCCCGCTTGGCCAGGTGGGCGCATCCGTCGGCGACCAGGTCACCGCCCTCGGGAATGTGGTCGAAGACCTCCTGGCGGAGCACGAAGTAGCCACCGTTCTCCCACAGCGGCAGCTCACTCACCGGAGTGATGCCGCCCACCAGACCGTCCTGGCCCAACTCCACACAGTGGAACGAGGACTGCGGCGGCACCACCATCATCGACGCACCGGCGTCCCGCCGCGCGAACCGGTCGATCATCTCCGGCAGCGGGGCGTCGGTGAGCACGTCGGCGTAGTTGGCGAGGAACATCTCGTCGCCGTCCAGGTGGTGCCGTACCCGGCGCAGCCGTTCCCCGATCGGTGACTCGATGCCGGTCTGCGCGAAGGTGATCGTCCAGTCCGAGATGTCGGTGGACAGCAACTCGGTCCGCCCGCCGCGCAGCACGAAGTCGTTGGACGTCGTCTCCTCGTAGTTGAGGAAGAAGTCCTTGATGTGGTGCGCCCCGTAGCCGAGGCACAGGATGAAGTCCGTGTGCCCGTAGTACGCGTAGTAGCGCATGACGTGCCAGATCAGCGGGCGCGGGCCGACCATCGCCATCGGCTTGGGCACGTCGTCGGAGGTGCCGCTGCGCATCCGCAGCCCGTAACCGCCGCAGAACAGTACGACCTTCATCGCTCGACCTCGACTCGCTCGGCCCCGACAATGCTCAGTTCCGGTATGGGGAAGACCAGCCGGCCGCCCCACTCGTGCACGAAGGACAACTGCTCGGTCAGCTCGGCCCGCAGGTTCCACGGGAGGACGAGGACGTAGTCCGGCCGGTCCGCCTCGATCTGCTCGGGCGGCAGGATCGGGATGCGGGTGCCGGGGGTGAACCGGCCGTGCTTGTAGGGATTGCGGTCGACCGTGTACGGGAGCAGGTCGGGCCGGATGCCGCAGTGGTTGAGCAGGGTGTTGCCCTTGCCCGGGGCGCCGTAGCCGACGACCGTCTCACCGCGCTCGGCCGCCTCGATGAGGAACCGCAGCAGGTCCCGGCGGACCTTGGCGACCCGGGCCGAGAACTCGGTGTACCCGGACAGTTCCTGGAGCCCGGCGGCCTTCTCCCGGTCCAGTACCTCGGCCACCCTCCGGGACGGCTCACCGGCCACCCCGTCCGGCCGGGCCCACAGCCGGATGGAGCCGCCGTGCGTGGGCAGCAACTCGACGTCCACCAGCGTGAGTCCGCCGCTCGCCAGCGCCCGCGCGGCGGACGCCACCGTGTAGTACTGGAAGTGCTCGTGGTAGATCGTGTCGTACTGGTTCTCCTCGATCAGCGTCAGCAGGTGCTGCACCTCGACGGAGACCCAGCCGTCGTCGGCGACCAGGGCGCGCAGCCCCCGGGTGAAGCCGACCACGTCGGGGATGTGCGCGTACACGTTGTTGGCCACCACCAGGTCCGCCGGGCCGTGCTCGGCGCGGACGTCCGCGCCGGTGGCCGGGTCCAGGAACGCCGTCCGCGTGGGCACGCCCGCCTCCCGCGCGGCGGCGCCGACGTTCACCGAGGGCTCGATGCCCAGGCAGCGGATCCCGCGGTCCACCACATGCCGCAGCAGATACCCGTCGTTGCTCGCGACCTCGACCACGAAGGAGTCGGCGCCCAGGCCCAGCCGCGCCGCGGTGTCGGCGACGAACGTGCGCGCGTGCTCCACCCAGGAGGTCGAGTAGGAGGAGAAGTACGCGTACTGCGTGAACGTCTCCTCCGGCGTGATCAGCGGCGGGATCTGCGCGAGCCAGCAGTCGGTGCAGACCCGCAGATGCAGCGGGTACGCCGGTTCCGGCCGGTCCAGTTCGTCCGCCGCGAGGAAACTCTCGCAGGGCGGGGTCGCCCCGAGATCGACGACGCTCTCCATCGCCGTCGAGCCGCAGAGCCGGCATCGTGTCGTCAACTGCCCCATCAACTGCCCCCATCCCGCCCGCGCGGGTGCCCCCGCCGCGGGCCAGTGTGTTCGTCCCCTGCCGGCGGCGGGCCGTCCCCGCCGCCGGACCGTCCCGCGATCGCGTCGCGGTACCCCTCCACCAGGCGCTCCAGCCCGACGGCCGGGCTGAAGCCCTGTTCGTAGCGGCGCCGGGCCGCCCGGCCCATCTCCCGGCCCAGGGCCCGCCCGGCCGTGATCCGGCGCAGGCAGGACGCGAGTGAGGCGGCGTCGCCCGGCCGGTGCAGCAGTCCGGTCCTCCCGTCCTCGACGAGTTCGGTGAAGGCGCCGTGACCGGCGGCGACGGCCGGGACCCCGGCCGCCATGGCCTCCACGACCACCAGACCGAACGCCTCCAGCCAGGTGGAGGGGGCCACCACGGCGACCGCCCGCGCGACGGCCCGGCGGCACTCCGCCCGGTCGTAGAGGCCGACGTACCGTACGTCGTCCCGGCCGGACGCCCACGCGGCCACCTCCCGCTCCAGCGGTCCCGTGCCGGCGACCACGAGCGGCACGCCCACACCCCCGCCGGCGGCGATCTCGTCCCACGCGGCCATCAGCAGCCGTACACCCTTGGCCTCGGCGAGCCGGCCGAGATACAGCAGATGTTCGCCGTCACCCGCCCGGCGGACCTCCGGATCGGGCACGAAGTTGTGCTTCACCGCCAGCCGTTCGGCCGGCATGCCGGCCCCCACCAGGACGTCGCGCTGTGCGGCGGAGATGCAGAAGAACCGTTCCACGCCGGTCCACCACCGCCGCCGGTTGACCGCCAGGCTGACCGCGAGCGGCACCGTCGCCAGCCGGGAGTTCCGGTAGCAGCCGTGCCGGACGGCGGGCAGCGGCGCCGTCCCGACGCACTCGGTGCACGGCCGGCCGTCGCGCTGCAGCGTGCCGGGCGGGCAGACCTGGGTGTAGTTGTGCAGCGTGGCGACGGCGGGCACCCCGGCGTCGGCGCAGGCGGCCAGCACGGCGGGCGACAGCAGCGGGAAGACGTTGTGGATGTGCACCACGTCCGGCCGCTCGCCGCGCAGCCGGGCGGCGAGCTCCCTGCGGACCGCCGGATTCCACGGCACCAGCAGCGGCAGCGCGGCCTTGCCGGGCAGGGACCGGCCGGCGATGTCGTCGCTGCGCCGCTCGAACAGCCCGACCCGGTGGCCGGCCCCGCGCAGCAGCGCCACCTCCTGGTCGACGACGCTGTTCTCCCCACTCGGCTGCGCCGAGGCGTAGCGGTTGTGCACCACGAGGATGTGCATGCTCAGGTCACCTCCGGGGTCCGGGCCCATCGCGGGACGCGCCGCCGGGGGGCGTCGGGCGCCGGGAGGGCGGGCGCGGCGGCGGGTGCCGCGAGGAGCGAGGCCGCCACGGTCAGATGCAGCAGATACGGCGAGGCGTCGCCAAGACCGGCCTCGGTGTACGAGGCGATCGCGCAGTAGCTGATCAGGAAGAGCGCGCAGGCCCTCGACAGGGACGGCGGCCGCAGCAGCGCGACCCCGCCAAGGATCGTGATCATCACCGCGACCAGGACGACGCCGGTCGCCCCCTGTTCGTGGTAGACGGCCAGCCAGCTGTTGTCGATGGGCAGCCCGCCGAACGACTTGTCTCCCAGGCCCACCCCGAACAGGTGCTCGAACGTCGTTCGGGGGGCCGCCAGCAACGCGTCCCAGACCTTGGCCCGGCCGGTGAGACTGGTGAAGTGCTCCTGACTCTGCCCGCGCAGGAACCAAGCCCGCAGCACGGAGCCGAAGCCCACCGCGGCGACGGCCGCGCACAGCATGGCCCAGGTGAAGAACCGGCGGGCGGCGGCGCTGGTCAGGACGAGCGAGCCGATCGCCACCGTCAGCCCGGCGATCAGTCCGATCGTGGCCGTACGGGTATGGGTCAGCGCGAGCAGGACGAGGGACGGCACGACGACCAGCGCCGCGCTGCGCCCATCGGTCCGGCCGCCCAGCAGAAGCAGCACGGCAAGACCGATGATCACCGCCGCGTACTGCCCGATCTGCGGCGGGGTGAGCGGCCACAACGCGCCGACCAGCCGCCCCCCGTAGAGCTCGGGCAGGGCGGTACCCGGCGCGACGACCAGGCCGGCGGCCACCGAGCAGAGCACCAGGAAGTACATCCGGATGTGGTACCGGACGAACGCCGTATCGCCGTCCCACCAGCGGCTGAGCAGCCACAGCGTGCCGACGAAGAGAGCCAGCCGGGCGCAGCGGAACAGCGCCCCGAACCCGGACTCCAGGCTCGCGCTGGAGAGCACGCTCGGCACCAGCAGCAGGGTGAGCAGGAACAGGAAGGCACTCGGCCGGACGCGCAGCCGGGGATTGACCGCGAGCGCCAGCGCGAACGCGGCGACCAGCGCGCCCATGGTGACCATCTGGATCAGCGAGCGGGGCAGCACCACGATGGTCTCCGCCCCGGCGGAGCCGAGCGTGTTGAGGACCAGCAGTCCCCAGGCCGTTGCGACGATCTTCGGCGGGCGGTCCGTGCCCGTCCCAACCACCGTGCCCATCTCAGCCACCTTTCCGTGCGCGGAAGGTGCTGCCCGCGTCCTGCCGGTACGGCGCGCCCTGCCACTGCCCGGCGTCCAGCACCCGGCTGGGGTCGTGGGCGACGAACGTCCACGGCCCGACGTAGACGTTGTCGTACCAGCGGTTGTGCTGCCGGAGGGTGATCGCCTCGGCGACTCGCTCGCCCTGGTACGGCGACCAGTCCGGGTAGGTGCCGTAGTTGGCCAGCACCGCCATGCGGGCGCACTGCGCCGCGCAGCCGACGACGGACCTGTCCAGCACGAAGCGGTTGTCGTGGATGTCCACCCGCTGGGTCTTCCACCGGCAGTCGCCGTAGAGCGGGGCGGTGGCGATCCCCGGCCGCGCGCAGCGGTCGGTGTCCTCGACCAGCAAGGTGCAGTCGCCGGACGAGGTGTTGGCCGGGCTGTTGCAGAACCGGTCGGCGTTCTCCCACAGGGTGATGCCGGACCAGTTGTTCTCCAGCACGTTGCGGTAGATCTCGATCCGGTCCGTGCGGGCCGGGACCCGCGGTTCACCGCCGGACTCGGAGAGGTAGACGGTCGCGAACGGGAAGGTGTCGCCGCGGTCGGCGTACTTGCGGCCCTCGACCCAGTTGTTGCGCCGGATCGTGTTCTCGCGGACCACCGCGTTGTAGCTGGTCTCGTAGATCAGCGCGGCCCCGTCGTTGGCCTCGATCACATTGCGCTCGACGCGGAAGTCGTTGTTGTTGGTGTCCGCCCACAACCCCGGCCCGCGATTGTCGTGCACCCAGTTGCCGCGGACGTCCGCGCCGTCGACGGACCAGAACTTGATGCCTCCGGTGCAGCCGCAGCCCGGCCGCTTCCGCTCCCAGTCGCCGGTGTTGTTGCCCGTGATCTCGTTGCCCTCGACCACCAGGTCCCGCAGGGGGCCGCCGGCCTTGTACGCGTTCATGCCGTACTGGCCGTTGTCACGCAGGCAGTTGGCGCGGACCTGCTGGCGGGCACCGGCCATCAGACCGGCGCCGGAGTTGTTCTGGATCACCGCGTGCTCGATCACCCATCCGTCGGCCGAGTCGTGGTTGACCACGCCCTCGTTGTGGGGTGCGACGAAGTTCTGCACGGTCAGATGGCGGAGGGTGACGTCAGGGGCGGTGCCGCCGAACGCGTACTGGTTGGTCCCGCGGCCGTCGAGCACCGCGCCCGGCGCGCCGAGATAGGTGTTGCCCTTCTTGGGGAGTATCTGGGCGTAGCGGTCAGGGGCGAGGGTGTGCCTGCCGGGCCGGAGCCAGAACGTGGTGTTCGGCGGGCTGCTCTTGGTCTTGGTGGCCAGGTCACCGGCCACCGCGGGGTCGACCGTCACCGCGCCCGCCGGCGCCGTGGCCGGACCGGCCTCGGGCTCGGCGCACACCCGGGCGACGGTCGTGGACGGCGACCCGGTCGGCTCCGGCCGCGCGTCCGACGGGCCCTCACAGCCGGTCACCGCCAGCAGGACCAGCGCAGGCGGTAACGCCCGGCGCCGCCACGTGCTCCCCACGTACCCTTCCTCCCCTCAGCCCTTGAAGCCGAGCACGGTGGTGAAGCCCTCCGTGCCGTCGGTGAGGCCGGTGCCGACCAGCGTGGTGGCGGGTTCCTTGCGGCCGAAGCCGGGGGAGTACCAGCCCAGCGGCGGTTCGCTCTCGCCGCGATGCGCCCGCCAGGACAGCTGCCCGGGCAGATCGAGCTCCGCCGAGCGGTCCTCGCCGTCCCGGGTCCAGGTGAGCACCGCCCGGTTCGCCACCAGGTCCGCGGTGATCGCCGGGCCGAGGTGGAAGGCCAGGCGCACGGTCCGGCGCGGGCCGCGCACCTCGTCGACCACCCGCAACGTCCGCTCGGCGTGGTGCAGTTCGACCCGGCGGCGGTGCACGGAGCGCCCGTAACCGTCGTGCTCGGCGGACCAGCGGGCCACCCCCTCGCCGGAGGTGTCCACGGCAAGCACCCGGCTGCGGGCGTGCCGGGTCCACAGGAACGGGCCACCGGAGACGGACTGGTCCTCGCCGTCCAGTTCCAGCGTGTTGTGGCCCAGCGTCGACCGGAAGTACCGCCGCCACTCGGGCTGCCCGTGGTAGCAGTACGTCCCCGGGTCGGCGAGCACGTCGACCCCGTCGTGCCGGACCTCCACGGACAGCGCGTCCGCGTGGGCGTGCGCGGCGATGGACAGGAACCCGTGCGGACCGCCGTCGCAGCGGCACCAGATGCCCTCCGGGCCGCGCAGGACGGTGAGCCCCGCGTCGGCGAAGTGGCCGGGCCGGCTCGCCGGGCGGGACACGGCCGGGGGCGAGGCCGACGGGACCTCCCCGCCGTCCGGGAGACGGGCGGGCGCCGCGGGGTCCGGTGCCAGCCCTCGGCGGGCGGTACCGCCGGTCATGCGGCGGAGCCGGCTGTTCAGTGCGGCCGTTGGGCGAGGGCGCGTGCCGGTCACCGGGCGGGACACGGCCGGGGTGGAGGCCGGCGGGACCTTCCCGCCGTCCGGGAGACGGGCGGGCGTCGCGTCGTCCCTGAGACGGGTGGGCGCCGTGTCGTCCGTGAGACGGGTGGGCGCCGTGTCGTCCGTGAGACGGGTGGGCGCCGTGTCGTCCGGGAGACGGGCGGGCGTCGCGTCGTCCCTGAGACGGGTGGGCGCCGTGTCGTCCGTGAGACGGGTGGGCGCCGTGTCGTCCGGAACCTGCTCCCGGCGGGTGGCGTCACCCCTCACACGGCGGAGCCAAAGGGCCGGTGCCGCCATGCGGCGAGGGTGTGTGCCGGGGGCCGGGTGGAGCCGTTGGTCCTGCGGTGCGGTGCGGCCGGGGATCGCCCCGGGCACGGCGCGGAACCACCCGCTCAGGGACGCCGTGCGGCGAGGGCGTGTGCCCGGCGCCGGGGTTCGGGCGGGAGGCAGCGCATCGGCCCCGGGCCGGATGAGGGCGGCCAGCAGCGGGGTGCGCACATCGATGCCGGTCACCTCCGGCCACCAGTCGAGCCGGCCGAACACGGCGTCCCCGGTGGCCAGCAGCGAGCCCCAGCGGTCGGTGCCGGCACCGTCCACGACCAGACCGTGCCCGTCGTCCGCGTCCCCCTGGCGCGGCGGCCGCAGCCGGTCGTCCACCACGGCGGCCAGCGCGTCGGTCATCCGCAGCAGCACCAGCCGGACGGACCGGGGGACCGGCACGCCCGCAGCGTCCGCCTCGGCCACCGCGGCCAGACCGAGCTCCAGCACCAGTCCGTGGTACTCGGTGGCCAGCTCACGGTTGAGCCCGGAGCCGAACGTGTTGTTCCGCAGCTCCCGCTCCAGCGACCGCAGCGCGCCGGCCCGCAGCCGCGCCGACCCGGGGAACCACCCGAACGCGCAGGCCGCGGCCAGCTGCCCGGCGGCCTCGGCGATGACGTGGTTGTTCGCCGAGGACCCCCGGCTGGGGAACGCGGCCAGCCAGCGCTGGTGGTGCCAGATCTGGTTCAGCGCCACCGGGTTGTCCTCGAACAGCGCGGCCGCGCCCGGCCAGCCGTCGAGCAGCCGGCGGATCCACACCCAGGACAGCAGCCGGATCCCCAGCTCGATGCCGCTGGTCCAGTGCACCCCGCGCAGCGGCCCGTTGGCCGCCCACCACGACCGCAGATGCCCGGCCACGCGCTCGGCGTACCGCTCGTCCCCGGTGACCGCGTAGGCGGCGGCGAGCACGGTGAGGTACTGGTGCCGGGACGGCTCCCAGATCTGCTTGATGTCCCCGACCGCGTCCTCGTCCCGGTACGGCACGTCGAAGGCGTAGCCGCCCGGCGCCCGGCGCCCGGTCTTCGGGTCGTACCACCAGTCCGGGTCGGTCAGATCGTCCCGCTCCACCCCGAAGAACACGGCGTGCCCGGCCATCAGCCGGTCCGCCTCGGCCACGAGACGTTTCGCGGCGTCCGGCGGCACCGCGGCGATCGCCCCCGCGGGCAGGACGGCGGTGAACCGGGCGCCGGTCACGTCCGGGCAGGTGGGTGGCGGCGCCGACCGCCACCGCCGCCTGCGCACCGCGTCGCCCGCCCGGCCGCCGATCTCCCGCGGCCCCATCCGGGACAGTCGGCGCAGGTACCAGCCCGGACTCCCCGAGCTCGCCGTCATCGCGCCCCCGCCAGCGTCACCGGCACGCCGCCGGCCGCCCCGGCCCGCACCGCGAGGGTGGCCGCCGTGGTGGCCACCAGCGACTCCAGCGGCACCGGCATCGCTCCGCCGGTCCGTACCGCCTTGACGAACGCGGCCAGTTGGGCTTCCTGGCCCTTGTCCCGGGCCTTGGGCAGCCGCGAACTGACCCACCGCTTGCGGCCGTCGTACACCGAGGCACGGACGAAGTCGTCGAGGCGCAGCGCACGGCCGTCCGCGACCAGGTCCAGGGTCTCCTTCGGGAAACCGGACGGGCCGTTGGTGACGTAACCGATCGTGGCGGTGGACCCGTCCGGGTAGCGCAGGACGACCTGGAGGTCCTCGTCACCGGGGGTGGTGAGCGCGTACACCGAGACCGGATCGGCCCCGAGCAGCCGGCTCGCCGTGTCGATGAAGTGCCCTCCCTCGCCGGTGAACCGGGACCCCTCGGTGCCCTGCCGGAGGTACCAGCTGCCGTGGTCGAGACGCCCCGCGTTGACCAGGTAGCGGACGTGCCCCGGCCCGCTCCGGGGGCCGAACCGCTCCGCGGCCTCCCTCAGCAGCGGGGCGAACCGACGGTTGAAGCCCACCTGGAGCCGGTCGTTGCCGGACTCCTCCACCGCGGCGAGCACACCGGCCAGCTCGTCCTCGGTGAGCGCCAGCGGCTTCTCCACGAACACCGCCTTGCCGGCCAGCAGCGCCTTCCGGGTCAGTGCGGCGTGCGAGCTGTGGCGGGTGACCACGAACACGGCGTCGACGGCCGGGTCGCCGAGCACGGCGTCGAGATCGGTGGTCGCCCCGGCGAAGCCGAACTTCCGCTGCGCGTTGGCCGCGGACAGCGCCGTCGTGGTGACGACCGTGGACAACTCGACGCCGTCGCGCCCGGCCAGGTGCGGCAGCAGCATCGACGTCGCGTAGTTCCCCGCGCCGACGAACGCGAGCCGCACCGGCGTCCCCGCGGCCCGGACCGGGGCGGACGCCCGCGCGTCGCGCCGTACCGCGGGCACCGCCACCACCGGCGCCTCCGCCTCCGTCTCCGCCCCGGCCTCCTGCTCGGGGTAACGGAACAGCACGGCCACGGCCTTCAGGCCACCGTCCTTCAGGCTCCGGTAGGTCTCCACGGCGTCGGTGAAGTCGGCCGTGTGGGAGATCAGGGGCTCCACGTCGACGCGGCCCCGGGCGACGAGATCCAGGAAGCACGCCAGATTGCGGCGCTCGGTCCAGCGCACATGGCCGATCGGGTAGTCGCGGCCCTCCAGTTCGTACTCCGGGTCGTAGCGCCCGGGACCGTACGACCGGGAGAACCGGACGTCGAGCTCCTTCTCGTAGTACGCGTTCCACGGCAGGTCCAGACGGCACTTGCCGATGTCGATCACCCGGCCCCGGTCCCGGCTCAGCCGGGCGGCCAGCTCGACGGGCTGGTTGCTGTCGCCGCCGGCGGCCAGATACACCTGGTCCACGCCATGGCCGCCGGTGAGTTCGGCGACGGCCTGCTCCACGGCAGGGGAGGCGGGATCGCCCCAGGCCGCCGCGCCCAGCCGCTCGGCGAGCTCGCAGCGCACCGGATCGGGGTCGACGCCGACCACCCGGACCCCCGACGCGGCCAGCAGTTGCACCACCAGCTGCCCGATCAGCCCCAGGCCGATGACCAGCGCCACCTCGCCGAGCCGCGACTCGCCCTGGCGGACACCCTGCAAGGCGATCGACCCGACGGTCCCGAAGGCCGCGTGCCGGGGCGCGAGCCCGTCCGGCACCGGGGTGAAGAGGTTCTTCGGCACCCAGTTCAACTCGGCGTGCAGCGCGTGCTCGTTGCCGGCGCAGGCCACCAGGTCGCCGACCTTCACCTCGTCGATCCCGGCGCCGACCTGCTCGACCACCCCGCACAGCGAATAGCCCAGCGGCGTATAGGAGTCCAGCTTGCCCATCACCTTGCGGTAGGTGGCGGGCACCCCGTTGACGGCCACGCTCTGCACGACCTTCGCCACCTGGTCCGGCCGCGAACGGGCCTTGCCCAGCATCGACATGCCGGCCTCGGACACCTTCATCAGCTCGGTGCCGGTGGAGATCAGCGAGTAGGAGCTGCGGACCAGCACACCGCCCGGCTTGCACCCCGGCACCGGCACGTCGAGCAGTGCCAGCTCGCCGCTCTTGTAGTTCTGTACGACCTGTTTCACCCGAAGTCCTCTTGCTTTCTACGCCGTCGGTTCACGCCGTCGGTCTACGCCGTCGATGAGTTCTGGCCGGACCCGGAGGTCGCGCCGCGGTACCAGTACTCGAGGGTCAGCACATGCCACAGATGCTTGGAGAAGTCCTGCTGCCCGGCGGCGTCCTCGGCGACGAGCCGCTGGAGCGCGTCACGGCGCAGGAACCCGGAACGGACGAGCTCGCCGTCGTTGACCACCTCGCGCACCAGCGGTGCCAGATCCCGGCTCATCCAGGCCCGTAGCGGGGCACTGAACAGACCCTTGGGCCGGTGGACGATCTCCCGCGGCAGAACCGAGGTGGCCGCCTCCTTGAGGACGGCCTTGCCCTGCCGCCCGACGATCTTGCGGTCGCCGGGCACCGCGAACGCCGCCTTCACCACCTCCACGTCCACGTACGGCACCCGTACCTCGGTCGACGCGGCCATGCTGGAGCGGTCCGTGTACGTGAGGTTCAGGCCCGGCAGGAACATCCGGGAGTCGGCCAGACACATCCGGTTGACGAAGTCGTCGAGGTCGTTGTCCCGGTAGACGTCGGCGTGCTCGGTCAGCACGTCCTCGACGGTTCCGGCCAGGTCCGGGTCGACCAAAGCGAGCAGTTCCGCCCGGTCGTACATGGTGTAGCTGCGCCGGAACGCGGTCTCCTCCGGCAGCTCGGCGAAGGACAGGAACCGCTTCGCGAAACGCACCGACCGGTACCCCCGGCGGGCCGTGGCCACCGGCAGCAGACCCACGGCGCCCGCCACCCCGCGCCGCAGGGGCCGCGGCACGCGCTGATAGCGCAGCGCGAGCGTGTTGGCCAGGTGCTTGCGGTATCCGGCGAACAGCTCGTCGGCGCCCATCCCCGACAGCATCACCTTGACCCCGGCCTCCCGGGCGGCCGAGCAGATCAGGAACGTGTTGATCGCGGCGGGGTCGCCGATGGGCTCGTCCAGGTGGTACGTCATCCGCGGCAGCAGGTCGAGCACGTCCGGGGCGATCTCGATCTCGCGCAGGTCGACACCGAACCGTTCGGCCACCTGCCGGGCGTAGCGCAGGTCGTCCGGCATCGCCTCGAACCGTGCGTCCTCGGCACGGAACCCGATCGTGTACGCGGAGATCCCGGGCCGGTCGCGGGCCGCCAGCGCGGTCAGGTAGCTGGAGTCCAGACCGCCGGAGAGGAACGTCGCCACGGGTACGTCGGACAGCAGATGGCGCCGGGTCGACTCCTCCACGACGGCGGCGATGTCCGGTAGTTCGCCCGCCAGGGCCCGCTCCCGGCCCTCGGCGGCGACATCCCTCAGGTGCCAGTACCGGCCGCGCTCCACCGAGCCGTCCGGCCGGCACCTCAGCCAGCTCCCCGGCGGCAGCTTCTCCGCCTCGCGGAACGCGCACCGTGAGTCCGGCACCCAGTAGTACAGCAGCGAGGCCACCAGCGCCGCGTGGTCCACCTCCAGCGACCCGCCGGTCACGGCGGCGAGCGCCTTGAGCTCGGAGGCGAACACCAGACCCTCGCCGCGCCGCAGCAGGAACAGCGGTTTGATGCCCAGCTGGTCCCGGGCGAGCACCAGTTCACCGGTCCGTTCGTCGAAGATCCCGAACGCGAACATGCCGCGCAGCCGGGGCAGGCAGTCCGTGCCCCAGCGCCGCCACGCCTCCAGCAGCACCTCGGTGTCGGAGGTACCGCGGAAGCGCACCCCGGCGGCGGCCAGTTCGGCGCGCAGCTCGGGCGCGTTGTACAGCTCGCCGTTGTACGTCAGGGCGAGGCCGCCCGAGACCATCGGCTGGGCGCCGGTCCCCGACAGGTCGATGATCGCCAGCCGGCGGTGCCCGAGCTGCACCTCGCCGTCACCGACGCCGTGGCTGTACCGGCCCGCCCCGTCCGGGCCGCGGTGCGCGAGGATGTCGGTGAGCCGGTCGGTGACGGCCTTTCCGTCCGGCCATCGGTAGGTGCCTGCGATGCCACACATGTGCTAGCGCGCCTCCTGGTCGCTGTCCGGGACCCGTGCCGCCGGCGTGGGCGGCCGCTCCGTCCGGCGTGGTCCTGTCCCGTTCCGCCCTGCCGGCCGCCCGCCCTGGCCGCGCCGCGCGGTGTGCGGCCCGTCCCACAGCGTGCCGTCGGTCCGGTCACGCGGGTCGGGGTCGATCAGCACCACGCCGATCACCTCGACGCGCTGGTCCGCGAGCTGCCGCGCCACGGTGTGCAGCCATGCGGCGCTGCCGTGCCCGGCCCGTACCACGAGCACGGTCCGGGTGCCGAGGTGGCGCAGGTCGGTCCAGGCGGTACCGGGCGCCACCGAGCCGACACCCAGCCGGAGCCCGCCGGGTGACACGCCCGGAGCATGCTCACGGCCCGCCACGGCGGGACTCCGTGCGCCGCCGGCCGTGGCCGGGTCTCCCGGTTGCGGGCGAGGGCCGCGCGGTTGCGGACCCGTCGGATCGTCGGCGACGGCCGCGATCTGTTCACGGCCGGCCGTGGCCTGGTCTCCCGGTTGCGGGCGAGGCCCGCGCGGTTGCGGGGCGGGCAGGCCGTCGAGGAGCGCAGGGGTCCGTTCGCCGCCGGCGGCGGCGGGGTCTCCCGGTTGCAGGCGAGCGCCGCGAGGCCCCGGACCGGGCAGATCGTCGGCGACGGCCGCGACCTGTTCGACGCCGACCACGGTCGGCTCCCCGGGCTTCGCGCGGCGGCGCCCGAGCTGCGGGCCCGGCAGACCGTCGACGACGACCACGGGCTCCTCCTCGGCCAGAACCCGGGCGAGGTCCAGGGCGAGCACGCTCGCGGCGCGCGCACAGCCCAGTTCCAGCAGCGACACGGGTTCGGCGGAGCCGCGCACGGTACGGGCCAGGGACGTGGTGAGCCGTGCCCGCGCCGCCCGGCTCCGCCGGCGCCGCCACAGCCGGGCCGGCCGGCGGGGCAGCTCCGCGAGCACCGACGCGCCGAGGTGCGCCGCGATGTCCCGGCGCAGCACGGGACGGTCCGCCACCACCGAGACGACCGCGGCCGCCGCGAGCCCGAGGGCGAGTCCGAGGACGAGACCGATCGCGCCGTCGGTGACGGCGGTCCTGGGCAGCGAGTGCCGCACCACGCGCGGCGCGTCCACGATCTGCGTGCCGGCGACGAGCTGGGGCGTGCCCACCCGCGCCTCCGCGGCACGCTGCGCGAAATCGGTGATCCGCGAGGTGAGTTCGGCCCGGCGGGCGAAGAGCGACTCCATGCTCGCCGAGTCCTCCGGAGCGGCCTGCGACGAGCCGTCGCCGATCGCCTCGTTGACCCGGTCGAGTTCCTCCCGCATGCGTTCACGCTGTTCGAGCAGGGTCTCGGCCTCGGCGTCCGCGGCTTCCCGTATCCGCCGTACATGGTCCGCGACGAACGCGTCGGCCAGTGCCCCGGCGCGGGCCACCGCCTCCGTGTCGCTGTCACCGGTCACCGTGATCTGCAGCAGATTGTTGGTCAGTCCGAGGCCCTCGTAGTCCTCCATGAAGTCCTCGGGTTTCTCCGGGGAGTTCAGCGACCGCAGGGCCGCACCGGCGATCCGCGTGGTGTGCAGCAGCGCGGCATCGGTGCGGATCAGTGTCCCGGGGTCGTTCGGCTGGTCCTGCTGATGCGCGACCAGCACCTTGGTCACCGCGGTCGGTGGCGGGGGCAGCAGGACGGCCACCGCCGTGCCGAGGAGCAGCCCCAGCACCGCCATGGAGGCCCACAGGCGGCGTCGCCTGCGCACCGCCACCACCAGTGCCTGCAGGTCCAGCAGGGGCGCGGCGGCCGGAGACGGCGATGTCGCGGATGTCGTCATGCCGGACCTCCCTTCGCGGTGCCGCCCACGAGCGCCGGCGCGGCAGCATCCCGCGGACGGCCGGCGGACCGCGCCGGACGGTCCGGGACCGGCGCGGCGAGAACGACCCCGACGATCTCGTGGCCCGCGTCCCGGCACGCCCCGGCGATGCCGGTGAGCTCCTCCGCGGTCCGGCTGCCGGTGCCGAGCACGACCAGGACGCCGGACTCGTCCTCGCGGTCCGGGACCAGCGGCCGGGACACCGAAACCCCCACCATCCGCAGCCGCGGATCGTCCCCGGCCTCGACCGCCTCGGCGACGAGCCGCTCGGCGGCCCCGCGGGCGGTCCCGTCGTCGTCCGGGACGACGACCAGCAGCCGCCGGGGGGCGGGCAGCCGGTCCCGGAGACGGGCGCACACCCGCCGGTAGCGGATCCGCCGGCCGGCCTCGTCGCCGGACGCCCGCGGGGCGGGGACGTCCCACCGGACCCCGAGACCCAGCAGCCGGCGGATCCGGGCCCGCGGACCCCGGTCCCGCGGCCGGATCGCGGACGGTTCACCCGGTACCTCGACCGTCCCCAGCAGCGCCGAGCCCAGCGCCGCCGCGATCTCCGGTTCACCACGCAGCCGGCGGCTCCTGCGCGCCGCGGCGAGCTGACCGACGACCGTGAGCAGGAAGAACAACAGCGCCCCCGCGCCGACGAGTTGCGCCCTGGTCGGCGGTGCCTCGCCGTCCGGCCGGGCCGCCGGGCCCAGGACGACCATGCCGGCCCGGCCCGCGGCCGGGTCGGCCCGGTCCAGCTTGGCGATGGCCTCCTGCAGCGCGGTGCGCAACTTCGCGAGCTCGGTGCGGGTCTGCACGCTCTCCACGGTCTGCCCCGGATCGGCCGCGTCGGCCAGCTCGGTGATACGGCGGCTGGTCCGCACCACCAGCTGCCGCAGTTCCTCGGGCCGCGTCGCCGCCTCGGAGTCGGCGGTGTCGCCCACGATCTGCGCGGCGAAGGTGACGAACTGCTCGACCATCCGGTCGGAGAGCCGCTGTGCGCGTTCCGGGGTGCCGGCCGTGCCCGAGATCTCGATGATGTTCCCCTCGGCGGCCCGGGCGCTCACCCGGTCCCGCAGGTCCCTGCCGTCGACCCCGTCCCAGCCGAGCTCGGCGGCCGCGCGGTCGAGCACCACGGAACTGGTCGCGAGCTCCACCTGGGTCAGCAGTTCCCGGTCCTCCCACGCCCCCGGCAGGAGGACCGAGGCGGACGTCGTGTAGCGCGGCGGGAACAGGAAGGAGGCGCCGAGGCCGGCCAGCGCGCCCACCAGTGTGAGGACGGTGAGCAGCCGTCGGCGCCGACGGATCAGCCGGCCGATCGTGACCAGACGTATCGTGTCCTCGCTCAACGGCGCGGCCTCTTCCCTGCCCGGTACGGTCCGCGCGCCGCCACCGGCGGCCGGTCACGGCAGGCGGCGGCATAGGCGGCGAGCAGTGACGCCTGCGAGTTGCGCCAGGCGAGCGGCCCGTTGATCCTCTCCTGGCCGATCCTGCCCATCCGGGCCCGCCGCTCCGGGTCGTCCAGCAGCAGGGCGATGAGCCGGGCGAACTCGGACTCGTCGTTGGCGGGCGCGTACAGGGCGGCGTCACCGGCGGAGACGCGCGCCTCCCGGAGATCGAACGAGACGAGCGGCCGGCCCATCACCATGTACTCCAGGACCTTGTTCATGGTCGACACGTCGTTGAGCGGATTGTGCGGATCGGGGGAGAGGCACACGTCCGCGGTGGACAGATAGCGCACCAGATCGGCGTCCGGGATGCGCCCGGTGAACTGCACCTGGTCGGAGAGCCCGAGCCGCCCCGACAGTTCCACCATCGCGTCGAAGGTGTCGCCGCCGCCGACGAACACCGCGTGCCAGTCGGTCCGCCCGACCTCGTCGCGCAGCTTCGCCAGCGACCGCAGGGCGTAGTCGACGCCGTCCTGCGGTCCCATGACGCCGAGATAGCACAGCAGATGGGGCTTGCCGCGCTTCAACTCCGGCTCCGGCGGCACGGGATGGAACCGGCCGGTGTCGGGTGCGCTGCGCACCACGAAGACGTCCTCCGGTTTGCGGCCGCCGCGGCGCACCGCGACGTCCCGGTAGCTCTCGTTCGTGGCGAGCACGATGTCGGCGGCCCGGTAGGTCATCCGTTCCAGCGCGCACACGGCGCGGTACAGCAGGTCCTCGCCGCGGCCGAACCGGGAGAGGTACAGCTCGGGCACCAGGTCGTGCTGGTCGAAGACGAACCGCGCCCCGCGCCGCTTCAGCCACCGGGCCGGCAGGAACAGCAGGTCGGGCGGATTGCAGGCGTGGACCACGTCGACCGGGCCGACCTTCCGGGCCAGCCGGGCCGTGTGCCACAACGCCGATCCGTACTCCCGCAGATAGCCGGCCGGGCCCCCGGTGGCCGCGCGCAACGGGTAGCGGTGGATCCGCACCCCGTCGATCTCCGCCTCCGGCTCCGTGTCCCGTTTGCTCCCCTGCGGGCAGATGACGTGCACCTCCCAGCCCGCGTCGCGCAGCGTCGTGCACTCCTGCCACACCCGCCGGTCGAACGGCACCGACAGGTTCTCCACGAGGATCAGCGCACGCCGTCCCGGCCGGTCGCCGCTTGCCGTGTCACCGGACGACGCGTCCGAGGACGACGCGTCACCGAACGTGTCGTCACCAAGCAAGGCCCACGTACCCTGGTTCGGCCCGGCGCGCCTCGGCGTCGGGAAGGCGGACGAGGTCGACGATCACCGGGCCGCCGGCACCATGGGGCAGCGCCGACAGCACGGCCGGGTCCCTGGTTCCGACCAGGCACACCTCGGCGTGTTCGAGTACGTCCTCGACGGAGTCCGCGAGCAGCTGCGCGAGGTGCGGCAGCCGGGTCTCGATGTACTCGCGGTTGGCGCCGAGCAGCCGGGAGAGGCTCACATTGGCGTCGTGGATCCTCAGGTCGTACCCCTTGCCGAAGAGCCGCTCCGCCAGTTCGACGAGCGGGCTCTCACGGAGGTCGTCGGTACCTGGCTTGAACGACAGCCCGAACATCCCCACCCGGCGCTTCCCGGTGCGCTCCACCAGTTCCACCGCCCGTTGCAGATGGTCGGCGTTGGAGGGCAGAACATGGGAGAGGATGGGCACCGAGACATCGGCCCGCTGTGCCGCGTACACCAGGCTGCGCAGGTCCTTGGGCAGGCAGGAACCACCGAAGGCGAAGCCGGGCCGCAGATAGGCGGGGCTGATGTTCAGCTTGCGGTCGGCCAGGAACACGTCCATCACCTGGTGCGAGTCCACCCCGAGCGCCTGGCACACCGCGCCCAGTTCGTTCGCGAAGCCGATCTTGAGGCCGTGGAACGCGTTGTCCGCGTACTTGATCGCCTCGGCCGTCGGGACCGGCACCCGGAACACCTCACCGGGCAGGTCCTCGTACAGCGCCGCCACGACGTCACCGCTCGCCGCGTCGAGTTCGCCGATGACGGTCTTGGGCGGATCGAAGAAGTCCCGCACGCTGGTGCCCTCGCGCAGGAACTCCGGGTTGACCGCGACCCCGACGTCCACCCCGGCCGTGCCGCCGACGTACTTCTCCAGGATCGGCACCAGCAGGTTCAGACAGGTGCCGGGGAGCATGGTGCTGCGGAACACGACGGTGTGCCGCCCGCCCCGCTCGGCGAGCGCGGCGCCGATCTCCTCCGTGACCCGCTCCAAGTACGTGGTGCACAGGCTGCCGTTGGGCTCCGAGGGGGTACCCACGCAGACCAGCGACACCTCGCTCTCCCTGATCGCCTCGCGGACGTCGACGGTGGCGCGTAACGCCCCGCTCCGTACGGCCCCGGCGACGAGCTCGCCGATCCGCTCCTCGACCACCGGGGCCTTGCCGTCGTTGACCAGGTCGACCTTCACCCGGTTCACGTCCACCCCGACGACCTCGTGCCCCATGTCGGCCAGGCACGCCGCCGACACACAGCCCACATAACCGAGCCCGAACACGCTGACTCTCACAACCTGTTCCTCCCCCCAGGCAGGCCCTCCCGGCCCGCGGTCCGCGCGCCGGCCGGTGTGCGGCCCCAGCGCATCAGTAGGCCCCCTGCCCGTGGAGCACCGCACGCAGCGTCTTCCACAGGATCACCGTGTCCAGGGCGAGCGACCAGTCCTCCACGTACCGCAGGTCGAGCCGGACCGCCTCCTCCCACGACAGGTCGCTGCGTCCGCTGATCTGCCACAGTCCGGTGAGACCGGGCTTGACCAGCAGCCGCCGCCGGATGTCCGGGCCGTAGGCGGCCGACTCCTCCGGTAACGGAGGCCGCGGACCGACGAGCGACATCGATCCGGTGAGTACGTTGAAAAGCTGCGGGAGTTCGTCGAGCGAGTACCGGCGCAGCACCGCTCCCACCCGGGTCACCCGCGGGTCCCTGCGGAGCTTGAACAGCAGCCCGGCGCCCTCGTTGCGGTCGGCCAGCGCGTCCCGCGCCCGGTCCGCCCCGGCGACCATGGTGCGGAATTTCAGAATGGTGAACTCGCGGCCGTCCTTGCCGACCCTGCGCTGGCGGTAGAAGGCTCCGCCCCGGCTGTCCGCCACCACCAGCAGCCCGACGAGCACCATCAGCGGCGCGAACAGCACCAGCAGGAGCGCCGCCCCCAACCGGTCGACCACCCCCTTGACCGCCCGGCGCCCCCCGGAGAAGGCCGGCATGCTGACCCGCAGCAGCGGGATCCCGAGCACCGCGTCGATGTGCAGCCGCGGGCCGGCCACCTCCATCAGCACCGGGGCCACCACCATCTCGGTGTCGCCGCCCTCCAGACTCCAGGCCAGCCGCTGCAGCCGGTCCGGTGACCAGTGCGGGTCCGGTGTGACCGCGACGACCCGGTAACCGTCGCGGTGGACGTGGACGGCGACGTCCGCCAGCCTGCCGACCACCGGCACCCCGTCCAGCCGGTCACCGTCGAGTTCGGCACCGTGCGTCGTGCACACCGCGTCCACCCGCCAGCCGAGATGCGGGAACTTGCGGGTCCGGGTGATCAGGTCGCGCACGGTGTCCGGGCTCCCGGCGGCGAGCACCGGTCTCAGACAGCGACCCTCCTTGCGCTGCCGGTGCAGCCACAGGCGCAGCAGATACCGCTCGGTCATGGTGACGACCGCGATCGCGGGGACCGCCACGAAGATCCAGAGTTTGATGTTGCGCGAGGTGAGGGCGATTCCGCCGAGCGCGAGGACGACGGTCGCCATGAACAGTGAGCGTCCGAGCCGGCGGAACTCCTCCGCGCCCTGGCCGAGTACGGCCGGTGCCCAGGCCCGGCTCACCGCGAGTGCCCCCAGCACCAGCAGCCAGGTGCCGAAGGCGAGAATCCCCCATTTCTCATGCCAGTTGGCCGCGTCTCGCGCCCCGAAGAAGTTACCGATCGCCGCCACCACGACGGCCGTGGCCACGGTGTCGCCGGTGATCACGGTACGGCGGTACCGATGCTCCCAGTCGGCCGCCGACTGGCCGTCCCCCCCGTTCGCCACCCGTCCGCGCTCGGACGGGAACGGACGTAACAATCCCCCCTGCTGCACAGAACCCCCCAGGTCCCCAGCGGTTCGACGTGTTCGCCTAGCACTGTTCCGCCCACCCTCGGGAGGCCCCCGCCTCCCGTGCCGCGCTGTTCCTCCCGCGGAAGGCCCCCGCCTTCCGCGCATGACTGTTCGGCTGTTTCCGCGGTGCTCGTTCTGTGGTGCTCGTTCCGTGGTGCTCGTACAACTCGCCCTGGCGACGGGGTGCTTCACGCACCCCCCGCACCCCCCGGGGCCCTTCTCGGGCCCCTGGAACCGATCGTCCCCACGTCTGGTGCAGGGGACGCGACTGCTGGCTTTCCGTAGCGCCGGACCTATAGATCGTTAACGGTCGCCTCGTGTTCGAACAGCTGAAGCACGGTCAATCTAGACCATCGAGGCCGGTATGTAGAGGGCGTGTGTGTAATTCGTGTTCACGGTTGAGGCGGGATCCATCCATCGGTGGCCGTTTTCGGACGCGCGGCCCCGTCGCGCGCACCAACGGGCCGTCTGCGGGGGCGAACGGCGTGCGCGCCGGACCTACGAGCCAGGTCTTCGCTGGATGTAGCGTGCGGAAATGACAAGGAGTGAGCGACTCGCGGACCAGTTGGACCGGCACTGGCACAAGAACCTGCGGCCGCGGCTGCACGGTCTTGCCGATGAGGAGTACTTCTGGGAGCCGGTGCGCGGCTGCTGGAGCATCCGCCCACGTGGCACGTCGGCCGCACCGATGTCGGCAGGTTCGGGAGCGTGGACGATGGACTCCGCGTCCCCCGCCCCGGTCCCGGCGCCGGTGACCACGATCGCCTGGCGGCTGGCGCACATCGTCGTCTCCTGCCTGGGCTATCGGGTCGGATGGCACTTCGGCGGCCAGGACGTCGACTCCCGGACCTTCGCCTACGCGGGGACCGCTGACGAGGCGCTGAAACAGCTCGATGAGATGTACGGGAGATGGAACGCGGGGGTCCGCGCGCTCTCGGACGCCGACCTGGAGAATCCGCCCACGGTGGGTCCCGAGCGGTTTCCCATGGAGGGCATCGTTCTGCACGTCAACAGGGAGCTGATCCATCACGGCGCCGAGATCTCCCTGCTCCGCGACCTCTACCACCGGCAGGACGAAGCCGTACCGCGCCGGACGTGACGTCCCGCCAACCGGCGATGGAGCTCCGGAAACCCGCGGGGGACCCCGTGACGCTCCGTGGCTGGCCCGCAAGGCCATCACCCGCGATCTCACCCACCTCACCACGCCCTCTACCGCCAGGTGATGCGGGTCAGGGAGCGGGGTGATCGGACGGCGTGGCCGGGACCGCCCGCGCGTTACGAGGGAACGGGTTCCAGCTTGCAGCGGAAGTGGCGCAGGAGCGGGGGCTGTTCGATCACGCGGTAGCCGGGGATCCGTTCCTTGGCCTTCACGGTCGCCGCCAGGACCTCACCCACGTGATTCAGGTGGCCGAGACCGTAGGTCCTGCGGGGGAGTGCGAGCCGGACCAGTTCGTAGGGGGCTGTGGTGACCGGTGCGCCGTTCTCGTCCTCACGGCCGAGGTAGAGCGAACCCAGTTCCACCGAGCGGATGCCGCCTTCGAGGTAGAGCTGACAGGCGAGCGCATGGCCGGGGAAACGATGCGCGGCGATGTGCGGGAGCAGACGGCCTGCGTTGAGATAGAGAGCGTGCAGGCCGGGGGGTTCGACGATGCCGATGCCCGCCTCGCGGGTGAGGCGGGCGAGGTGCTGGGCGTCGTCGGCGCGGGACCGGAGGTAGGAGGGGTCGGTGACTTCGGTCAGGCCTTGGGCGACCATGTCCAGATCCCGGCCGGCCAGACCACCGTAGGTGGGGAAACCCTCCGTGGCGATGAGCAGCAGCTCGCACCGCTCGGCGAGGGCGCGGTCGCGCAGGCCGAGGAAGCCGCCGATGTGGACGATGCCGTCCTTCTTCGCGCTCATCAGGCAACCGTCCGCCAGCCGGAACGCCTGCTCGGCGACCTGCCGCGGACTCCGGTCGCGGAAGGCCGGCTCCCGCCGGGTGACCAGCCACGCGTTCTCCGCGAAGCGCGCGGCGTCGAGGAAGAGCGGCACCGAGTGCTTCCGGCACAGGGCGGCGGCCCGGGTGAGATTGTCCATGGACACCGGCTGGCCGGCCGCGCCGTTGTTGGTCAGCGTCATGAGGACCAGGGCGATCCGGGAGGCGTCGGGGCCCCGCAGGGCTTCCTCCAGCCGGTGCAGGTCGATGTCGCCCTTGAACGGCTCGTCGCTGTCGAGGTCCCCGGCCTGCGGACAGGGAAGATCCACCGCCTGGCAGCCGGCCAGTTCCACGTTGGCGCGCGTGGTGTCGAAGTGGGTGTTGCTCAGCGTGATCCGGCCCGGAGTGAGCAGGGCGGAGAAGAGGATGCGCTCCGCCGCCCGGCCTTGGTGGACGGGCAGGACACAGGGGTACGAGGTCAGTTCGCGCACCACGTCCCGGAAGCGGTGGAAGGACCGTGACCCGGCGTAGGACTCGTCGCCGGTGATGCCCGCGGCCCACTGCGCCGCCGACAGAGCACCCGTCCCCGAGTCGGTGAGCAGGTCGATCGTGACCTCGTCGGCGCGCAGCCCGAACAGGTTGTAGTGCACGCGCCGCAGGGCCCGCTCACGCTCCGCTCTCGTGGTCACCGGAATCGGCTCGACGACCTTGATCCTGTACGGCTCCACAACCCTCACTCCTCCTGCCGCGCGGTCTGCGCGGTCTGCGTGGTCTGTTCGGTACCGGCTGTCATCGGGTGGTACGAAGTCGGCGCGCACCGTGCGGAGGACGGACCTCGTAGGCCTCCGGTGAGAAGTACACGTTCACGCGAGGCGGCTGCCAGGCGCTCCGCACGAGGGATACATAGGCGATCAGGCCGACCCCGTCGGACGGCTGACGGGACGTCACTGCGGCCAGCGCGCGGTCGATGACGGCGGCGTCCATGCCGTAGCGCCGGAGAACGGCCACCGCGCGGTCCCGGGCGACCCCGTCGTCCCGTGCGTAGTCGCGTACGGGTACGTGGACGGTGTAGCCACTGGGGTGCTCCCTGTCGCGCTCGGTGTAGGAGAGGCAGGACACCAGGGGCCGGTGGGCGAAGCGCCCGGGGTTGCCTCCGACCATGCGGCAGAACTCGCCCACCCGCCCGGCACGGTCGTCCGGCAGCAGGCGGGAGACGGCGTGCGTGTCCGTGGCGGTGATGTCGTGGTGAGCGACGTAGACCTTCACCCGTGGCGTGTGCCACCGGCCCAGGTCCAGGGCGAAGAACAGGATCCTGTCCCTCTCGGGGCCGCGTGACATGGCTCGTGCCCGAAGCGCGGGCCATGCCCGGCCGAATCCGAACCGGCTCAGTGCCTCCTCCACGACCGGGGCGGCCCGTTCCGGCCCGTGGGCCCGCGGATTGACGTACACCTTGATGCCCGGGGGCCGGCCCTGCCGCAGGTCCATGGCGCACCACAGGGCGAAGGAGCCGTGGATCGTCGCCGGGAAGAAGAGGTCGTCCACCCGGCGCAACGGTTCGGTCGAGAAGTCCTGGCGCGAGGCCAGTGCCTCCAGGGCCCGCAGGCCCAGGCGGCCGTTCTCCTCCAGCGTGGCCGCCGTGCAGCCGGGTTCGGCCAGCACGCGTACGGCCGTCTCGCTCCCCGCGGTGAACGCGAGGGAGAACTCCACCGGGGAGTGGTCGTCGCAGACGAACGAGAGGGAAGGCGGGCCGGCGTCCAGGGGACGCCGAGCCGCGGGACCGAGCAGCTCCAGCAGATCGCGGAGCGGGTCCCCGCCGGCGGCGTCCGGGTCCGCGAATCCGGCCGCACGGCACACTCCGCGCAGTTGCTCCCCGATGCGCTCGCCCAGGGTCACGCCGGTGACGGCCTGTGCGGACGTCGTCTTCGCGGCAGCGGAGTTCGGCTGCCGGCGGTTGCTCAGAACCATGTGCGGACTCCAGGACGGTGTGCCGTGACTACCGGGCTCACCGTCCCCGCCATGGACGTCGCACCGGTCACTTCCGGCTCACGCGGTGGCTACAATGGGTGCCTGGACGGTCACTCCGAGTTCTCCTGTCGTGGTCGTCCGGCGTCGGCGACCGGGGGAGCGGTGAGTACGCGGTACGAGTTCAAGGTCCTGGGACCCCTCGAAGTCCGGCGCGACGGGCGGCCGGTGCACATCGACGCGGCCAAGGTCCGGCTGCTGCTGGCGGCTCTGCTCGCCCAGGCCAACCACGTGGTCACCGTGGAGACGCTGGTGCACCGGCTGTGGGGCGAGCATCCGCCCGGCCGCGCGCGCAACACGCTGCAGAACTACGTTCTGCGCCTGCGGCGCGCGCTCGGCAGTCCGCCGGGCGGCGCGCCCGTCCTCACCCGCCCTCACGGGTACGTGGTCGAGGTCGCGCCGGACGCCCTGGACGTGCACCGTTTCACCGCCCTGGTCCGCCAGGGCCGCACGGCCCTCGACGAAGGCGCGGCGGTGCGTGCGGCCCCTCTGCTGCGCGAGGCCCTGGCGCTGTGGCGGGGGGACCCCCTGTCCGACCTGCCCGCGCACCTCCTCCAGGGCGTCGTACCGGCGCTGTCCGAACAGCGCCTGGACGCCTTGGAGTCGCGGATCGACGCGGACCTGGCCCTCGGCAGGGCGGCCGACGTACTCCCGGAACTCCGGGGCCTGGTGGAGGAGTACCCGCTGCGTGAACGCTTCTGGGCTCAGCGGATGCTCGCGCTGTTCCACTGCGGGCGGCAGGGCGAGGCGTTGGAGAGCTACCGTGTGGTCGCCGCGTTGCTCGCCGACGAACTGGGTGTCGCGCCCGGGGCCGGGCTGCGCCAGGTTCACCAGCGGCTGCTGGCCGCCGCCCCGAACCTGGACGAGGTGCGGGGAGTGAGGGCGGCGTCACCGTCCCGGGAAGGTGAGCTGCCGGTCGAGATGACGACGTTCGTCGGCCGCGAGGCCCAACTGGCCGAGTTGCGACGCCTGTTGGGGGCCGCCCGGATCGTCACCCTCACCGGAGCGGGAGGTGTCGGCAAGACGCGGCTCGCCCTGCGGGTCGCCGCGGAGGTCGCGCCGCCCTTCGCCGACGGTGTCCGGCTCGCGGACCTCGCCCCGCTGAGCGACGCGGACCTCCTCGACCGGGCCGTCTCCGAGGCGCTCGGACTACGGGACCAGTCCGCACGGCCCGCCGCGGACGCCATCGTCGGCCATGTGCGCGACCGGTGCCTGCTGCTCGTCCTGGACAACTGCGAGCACCTGGTGGAGCACGTCGCCGCCCTCGTACTGAGGCTGGCGCGCGCGGCACCGGGACTGCGCGTCCTGGCCACCAGCCGGCAACGTCTGGGCGTGCCCGGAGAGCACATGCTGACGGTACCGTCGCTCACGCTGCCCGGCGCGGAAGGGCAAGGGGGCGACACGGACCGGCTGGAGAACGCCGCCGGGGCCGACGATCCGCTGCTTCGCTCCGAGGCCGTGAGACTGCTCGTGGACCGTGCCGCCGGCTCCGCCCCGGCCTTCCGGCTCACCGCCCGCAACCGTGACGCCGTCACCCAGCTGTGCCGACGGCTCGACGGCATGCCGCTCGCCATCGAACTCGCGGCGGTACGGCTGAGCACGATGACGGCCGAAGAGATGCTGGAGCGCCTCGATGACAGGTTCCGTCTGCTGTCCGTGCCGCGGCCGCGGACGTCGGCCCGCTACAGCCATACGCTGCGGGGCGTCGTCGACTGGAGCTACGACCTGTGCACCGAAGGGGAACGACGGCTCTGGAACCGGTTGTCCGTGTTCTGCGGCGGCTTCGACCTGGAGGCGGCGGAAACGGTCTGCGCGGGCGAGGGCGTGGCGCGCGAGGACGTGCTCGACCTGCTGGCGGGGCTGGTGGACAAGTCGATCGTCGTGGTCAACAGCTCGGGGGGCCGTGCCCGGTACACCATGCTGGAGACCATCCGCCAGTACGGCCGGCAGCGGCTCCGGGAGGAAGGCCGTACGACACCGCTACAGGTCCGGCACAGTGACTTCTACCGGATGACGGCGGTCCGGGCCGGCCAGGAGTGGTGCGGGCCACGTGAGGTCGACTGGCTGATCCGGCTGCGCACCGAACTGCCCAACCTGCGGGCCGCCCTGGCCTACTGCGCGACCCGGCAGGACCAGGTCGCGGCCGGCGTCGAGATCGCCGTCAATCTGACGCGTACCCGGTGCTGGTTCTTCTGCAGCACGCTGGGGGAGGGGCGGCACTGGCTGGAACGCCTGTCGGCCTCCGGCCCGGACGGGGCCCGCGCGACGGTGGTGCCGGACGCGTCGGGTACCGCGACCGCGGGGACACCGGGGCTGGTCGTCGGGGCGCTGGTGATGAAGGCGTGGATCGCGCTCTGCCAGGGTGACAACCCGGCGTCCGAGAGGTTCCTGGCGGAATGCCGTGCTGTGGCCCGGGAGTTGCCGGACGACCCGTCGGCGGCGCCGGTGACGTACATCGAGGGAGCGCACGCGATGCTGGTACGGGGCGACCCGGCCGGCATCGCGCTGCTGGCCGAGGCGCGGGACGGGTTCCGTGCGGCCGGGCAGGCGGGCGACGCCCATATGGCGACGATGCTGTGGGCGATGGCGGAGGCGTTCTTCGGTGATCGTCTCTCGGCCTGTGCGGCGCGTGACGTGTACGTCGCCGAGGCGGAGGCGAGCGCGGCCGAATGGGCCCGCACCTGGGCCCAGTGGTGTGCGGGGCTCGTGGAGCTGAGACACGGCGAGGCGGAGCGTGCCCTGGCCCCCTTGCGTGAGGCGCTGGCGCGGCAACGGGCCATCGGGGACAGCTGGGGACCGGTGTGGGGCCTGGAGACGCTCGCCTGGGCGGTGGCGGCCACCGGCGACTGCGGCTGGGCGGCATGGCTCCTGGGCGCCGCCCATCGCCTGCGGCAGGACACGGGGGTGGCGCTGACCGGTCTGCGGCCGTTCCACGAGGCGCACCTCCTCGTCGAAGGCCGGGTGCGCGCGTCCCTGGACGCCGACGCGTACGAGGCGGCATGGTCCCGGGGGGCGTCCGCCGAGGACGGTTTGCGACTCGCGCTGGAGGAGGGGGAATTCCGGGGGTGAGGCGTGTGAGGCGGGGGAGGGAGGACACGGGCGGTCGTCCTGTGGGACGCGGCCGGGTACGAGGGCTCACTCCGGCGGGGCGGGGCGGCTCCAGGCGGTGACGTAGCCCTTGTACGTCGGGAGTCCGTCGGGGCCCTCTCCCGGGATGATCCGGGTGATCTCCGCCTCCGCGACGTTGTCGTTGCTGGTGATGGCACACAGGACGGTGCCCACCTTCACCTGTCGGCCCAGGCGGAGTTCGGCGGCGGGCAGCGGATGGGACAGCACGGCGGTCTGCTGCTCCTCCGTGCAGACGGTCTCGCGTTCCCCGACGACCACGAGGAGGCTGCCCAGCCAGCCGTCGGAGTTGTACACGAGTTCCGCCGGCCCGGGGAGGGCGTCGCGTTCCAGGTACGTGGACCGGGGGATGTCGAGGTCCAGGTGGTTGGCCTGGCCGTCGCCCGGGGGCGGGGTGAAGGTGAAGGGTTTGTTGGCGAAGATCAGTCGGTAGTCCTGGGGGGCGTACGGCACGGGACGGTCCGTGCCGCCGTCGTTGTCGTCGCTGTCGTCGCTGTCGTCGTTCTTCGGCGAACGCGGCTGTGCGGTCGACGGGGAGCCGGTGCCGGTCCCCGTGGGGTCCTTCGCGCGGTCGGCCCCCTCCGGCCACATCGAGGCGACGGCGCCGGCCACGGCCCCCACGGCGAGGGCGGCGAGCACGGCGGTCAGCACCCGTCTGCGCCGTACCGTCCGCGCGGGGTGGGGCACCGTGGGCATGAGCGGTGGCGGTCCGAAGCCGGCGGGCACGGGGGGCGGCGGCGGGACGGGTGTCCCCGTCCCCGCGGGCGGGGTGGCCGCCGTCATGCGTGCCGTCACCTCCGCCACCTCCCTCTCCACCGTCGCCACGGCCGAGGCGACGGGATCGGGCAGCCAGCTGTCGAAGTCGGTCAGCGGCCGCCCGGCCGTCTCCTCGCACAGCGCCGCCAGCCCGGCCGCGTCCGGCCGCCGGCCGGGGTCGGCGGCGAGAGCGGCCCGCAGGATGTGCCGCAGCGGGGCCGGGTAGCCGTCGAGGACGGGCGGACAGGTGTCCGTACCGGCGATCGCCGCGGCGATGCCCATGCCGTCGCCGTCCCCGTAGGGATGGCGTCCGGTCGCCGTGACCGCGGCCAGCAGACCGAGGGAGAACACGTCGCTGGGCGGCCCGGGTTCCCGGCCGCGTGCGTGTTCCGGTGACATGAAGCGGAGCGTGCCGACGATCCCGCCGGTGCCCGTCAGATCGGTGGAGTCGGCGGAGCGCGCGATACCGAAGTCGATCAGCCACGGGCCGTCCGCCCCGATCAGGACGTTGCCGGGCTTGACGTCCCGGTGCACGTATCCGGCGGAGTGCACGGCGTGCAGCGCCCGCGCCACGCATCCCGTGATCTGCAGAGCGGTCGCGACCGGGAGCGGACCGTGCGACTCCAGTACGGAGCCCAGGGACGGGCCCGGCTGGTACGCGGTGGCGATCCAGGGCTGCTCGGCATCGGTGTCGAAGTCCAGCACCGGGACCAGGTGGTACCCGGCGACCTTCCGGGCCGCCTGCGCCTCCCGTGCGAAACGCCGCCGGTAGTGCGGGTCCTCCGCGTACTCCCGGCGGATGACCTTGAGCGCGACCGGACGGTTCCCGCGCGTGCGCGACAGATAGACCGTCCCCATGCCGCCCTCACCGATACGGGCGTACAGCGGGTAGCCGCTGATCTCCCGGGGATCGCCTGCCCCGAGCTCCCCCAGCACGCCCGCCCTGCCGACCGGCCGCATACCGCCCCGCCTCCCCTGACCGCCGTGACCGTCTCCTGCGGCGGCAGCCTAACCACGGTCCCGGCGCGGCACATGGGTACGGAAACTCATTTCGCACGCTCATCGCCCCGGCCCCGCTGGGCACCGGCACGGGGCGATCACCTGGTCGCCGGCTCACCGCCGTCGGCGGCCCGCCGGGCGGAACGCGGGGCAGCGCGAGAGCGGTGTCCCGGGCCGGTCGTCCGCGCGGGCGTGACACCGGCCCCGGGCCACCCACGCCGGGGTACCGCGCCCGGACGCCCTGCGGGTGCGGTCCGGCTCGCCGGGCGATTGGCTGAGGTTAACCTTCCCGGTTCCGTGGACGGAGAAGGCACCGCCCTGGTTGAGAGCGTTCGAGGAGGGCACTCGGCCGCGCATGAGTCGTACGGTCACCGGTCCCGGCGAAGAGGAGGCACGCCCATGAGCGTCATCGAAGGCGCGGCCGACATCGACGTCCCGGTCCATATGGCCTACAACCAGTGGACCCAGTTCGAGTGCTTCCCCCGGTTCATGCGCGGCGTGCGCCGGGTGGACCGGTCGCGCTCCGCCATGACGCACTGGGTGACCAGGTTCGGCGGTGTGACCCGGGAGTTCGATGCGGAGATCATCGAACAGCGCCCCGACGACCGTGTGGTGTGGCGCGCCGTGGGGGCGCCCCGGCTGACCGGTGAGGTGAGCTTCCGGGCGCTGGACGAGACCCGTTGCCGCGTCACCTTCCGTGTCGATTTCACCCCGCGTGGCGCGGCCGAGCGGGTGGGGGACGCCCTGGGACTGGTCCGCAGACAGGTCCAGGCGGACTTCGCGCGCTTCAAGGAGTACATCGAGGGCCAGGGCCGGGAGAGCGGGCAGTGGCGCGGAACGATCCGTGGCGGCCACGTCGAACCGGACTCCGAGCGGCTGCCGCGGCAGGTGCCGAACTGGCCGGTCGGCTGAGAAGCCGCCGCGAAGCCAGATCGTCCGTAGGCTGATATGTCATGGAAGACCCTTATATGCCCGCTCCCTCGCTCGGAGCGGTAACAGCCGAGGGGAACAGAGCGGAAGGCGGACGCGGTGCGAGAGTCATCGAACGGTGATCCGGGCGGCGAGCAGGCGAAGATCACCCCGCCGAAGACATGGGCGGCCGGCGTCCCGGCGGTGGCCCACGCGGTGCGGTACTCCCTCGCCGAGACGTCGCCCCGCCGTACGGCACTGAACCTGCACGACCTCAACCAGACCGAGGGCTTCGACTGCCCGGGCTGCGCCTGGCCGGACCCCGCGCCGGGCCGGCGCAGCAAGAACGAGTACTGCGAGAACGGCGCCAAGCACGCCAACGACGACGCCACCACGCGACGCGTCACCCCCGAGTTCTTCCGGCGGCACCCGGTCTCCGAACTGGCCCGCTGCTCGGACCGGTGGCTGAACCAGCAGGGGCGGCTCACCCAGCCCATGGTGAAGCGGCCGGGCGCGGACCACTACGAGCCGATCAGCTGGCACGACGCCCTCGGCCTGATCGTCGGCGAACTGCGCGCCATGGACTCACCCGACGAGGCGGTCTTCTACACCTCGGGCCGGGCCGGCAACGAGCCCGCCTTCGTCCTCCAGCTCTTCGCCCGGGCCCTGGGGACCAACAACCTGCCCGACTGCTCCAACCTGTGCCACGAGTCGAGCGGCGCGGCCCTGTACGAGACGCTGGGCACCGGCAAGGGCAGTGTGAGCCTCCTCGACTTCCACCACGCCGACCTCGTGCTCACCCTGGGGCAGAACCCGGGCAGCAACCACCCCCGCATGCTGTCCGCGCTGGAGGAGACCAAGCGCGGAGGCGGGCAGATCGTCGCCGTCAACCCGCTTCCCGAGGCCGGCCTCATCCGCTTCAAGAACCCGCAGAAACCCCGCGGGGTCGTCGGCCGGGGCACGAACATCGCCGACCAGTTCCTCCAGATCCGGCTCGGCGGCGATCTCGCCCTCTTCCAGGCCCTGAACCTGCTCCTGCTGGAGGCCGAGGACGCAGCGCCCGGGACGGTGCTGGACCGGGAGTTCATCGACCGCCACACCAGCGGGTTCGAGGAGTTCGCCCACCACATCCGCACCACCGTCTCCTGGCCGGACGTCCTGGCGGCCACCGGCCTGACCCGCGGCCAGATCGAGGAACTGCGCGACCGGGTCCTGGCCAGCGAGCGGATCATCGTCTGCTGGGCGATGGGACTCACCCAGCACAAGCACGCCGTGCCCACCATCCGTGAGCTGGTGAACTTCCAGCTCCTGAGGGGCAACATCGGCAGGCCCGGAGCCGGCGTCTGCCCCGTGCGCGGGCACAGCAACGTCCAGGGAGACCGGACCATGGGCATCTGGGAGCGGATGCCCCAGCGGTTCCTGGACGCCCTCGAACGCGAGTTCTCCTTCACCCCGCCCTCCCACCACGGCCTGGACACGGTGAACTCCATCCGCGCCATGCTCGACGACCGCGTCAAGGTCTTCCTCGGCCTCGCAGGCAACTTCGTACGGGCCACCCCCGACAGCGACCTGACCGAGAAGGCACTGCGCCGCTGCCGCCTCACCGCGCACATCTCCACCAAGCTGAACCGCTCCCACACCGTCTGCGGCGACACCGCGCTGATCCTCCCCACCCTCGGCCGTAGCGAGCGGGACTGCCAGAACGGAGAGGAGCAGTTCATCACCGTCGAGGACTCCATGAGTCAGGTGCACGCCTCGTCCGGCCGCCTGGACCCGGCCTCCGAGCACCTGCTCAGCGAAGTCGCGATCCTCAGCAGGCTGGCCCGCCGGACCCTGGCCGACAAGGTGCCCGTGCCCTGGGAGGACTTCGAGGCGGACTACGGCACCGTCCGGGACCGCATCGCACGGGTGGTCCCCGGCTTCGAGAACTTCAACAGCAGGGTGCGCAAGCCGGGCGGCTTCACCCTGCCGAACCCGGTGAACGAGGGCGTCTTCCCCACCCCCGCCGGCAAGGCGCTGTTCACCGTCAACCGCTTCGACGCGCTGAGCGCCCCCCGCGGGCACCTCCTCCTGCAGACCCTGCGCTCCCACGACCAGTGGAACACGGTGCCCTACACCACCCACGACCGCTACCGGGGCATCCACGGCTCGCGTCGCGTCGTGCTCGTCCACCCCGCCGACCTGCGCGCCCTCGGACTCGAGGACGGCTCCCAGGCGGACGTGGTCAGCGTCTGGCCGGACGGCACCGAACGCCGCGCCGAGGACTTCCGGCTCGTCTCCTACCCCACCACCGCCGGATGCGCCGCCGCCTACTACCCGGAGGCCAACGTCCTGGTACCACTGGACAGCGTGGCCGAGACCAGCAACACGCCGACATACAAGGGCATCGTCGTACGCCTGGAGCCCCGCCCGGGCGGCCATGCCCCCCGTTGAACTTCCGTGACGATCCGCTGATGCCCCGGGCCGACGACATAGACCGCCGCAACTCTTTGACTCTGCTGCGCAATTCGCTGTGTAGGCCAGCGGCTGGTACCCCGTCCGGCAACACGGCCGCGACGCAAATCGTCGTCGACTTCGCCCGCAGCGACTGCCGCCCCTGCCCCGCGCGCAAGCAGTGCACCACCTCCCGCCGCAGCGCCCGCATACTCACCCTCCAGCCCCGCGAACTCCACCAGGCCCCCACCGCCGCCCGCACGGAGCAGAAGTCCGAGACCTGGCAGGCCAAGTACGCTCTGCGCGCCGGAATCGAGGGCACCATCAACTAGGCTAGGCCCTCGACGTCACCGGGATCTGCCGCGCCCGCTACCGCGGCCTGCCCAAGGTCCGTCTCCAGCACGCCTTCTCCGCCGCAGCGCTCAACGTCATCCGCCTCGACGCCCACTGGAGCACCGAAGACACCCACCCGCCCTGTCACGCACCAGTCGACTCACCCGACTCAGCTACCGACTCACCGCATGAACGAATAGCGCAGTAGAGTAACCCGGGCCCGGTTGGCGTTGTCCTCGCGGTGGCAGATGTGCACATGCGGCCCGCGGCATTGACCGCACGCGGCCTGCTCGCGCAGGTGCAGGTCGACCAGGCGCAGCCCGCGCAGCTCACCGATCCGGAAACCGCCGTCGGCCAGACACGTGACCACTATCCGGTCCCGCGCGCACGACACCGCCCCCAGCAGCAGCTCCCGGGCGCCCTCGGGCAGCATCTTCGGATGCCGGCGCACCCGCTCCGCCGGGGCCAGAGGGTTCGCGGGTCTGGACACAGGGGCGGTGTCGCTTGAGGATCTGCGGCATTACATGTTCGCTGGTTTTGCTGGGGGCGCACTTTGCGGTGCATCGATTGTCTGCGGTGTGGCAGTCGGTATCGGCGCAGCCGTTACTGCCTATGTGGTCGCGAATGGAAAGCAGTCGACAGCGGAGGGTGCATTGTGGGCGGGCGGGACTGGAGCAGTTGGGGGTGCGGTCGCGGCCAAGATGGGCGGTAGCCCCTACGCCATGCAACTCAAATCCACCCTCAGGATGAAGTTCAGGCTCTGGAAAGTCGACAGGAAGCTGCAGGGCATCAAGCGGGACATCTATGAGTAATGCAGACCGGCGCGCAAGACTGTTGACTCCTTCAAACTGCGAAAGGGGGTAGGAGTGGGCATCTGGAAAATCCTCATGTCTATCGTGTTGATCATCGTCGCTTTCTGGCTGTGTATCGATTTGAGTCCTCCATGGAATACAAGCCTTCCCGTACTTTTTGCTGTCGCTCTGGGGATCACTTTGAGCCCTAAGGGCAAGAGTACGAGGGATAAGCGAAGGGATGGCAGTTGACGTGAAGTGACCTGGATGCACCACGCCGTAGCTGGTCCAGGGAGCTGCCGAAAAATAACTCCTCGATCTTGGTGAGGATCACGGGGGTGTGAGGTCGTGCCCGGCGATCTCGGCGAGCTGTTGGGCCGTGGTCA